>NZ_JBBEYH010000010.1:0-166856 GCF_050172695.1 Shinella sp. G-2
GATGATCATCATCGTGGTCTGGTCCTGCACCGGCGCGTTGATCGCGGTGCGCGGCACGTCGACCAGCACGACCCAGGTCGCGCCGACATCCGGCAGGGTGAAGGGGTAGACGATGCGGTCGAAGTTGGCGAGGTCGTCGAACGAGAGATTGGCGATGCGGTCCGGCTTGCCGGTGGCGAGCGCCTGCTTGACGACCTCGCCGCCATCCCCCTCGTAGTCCTTCATCAAGAGGTCTTCCGTCGGCCCGACGATCCATTTGCCGGACTGCGAAAGCAGCGTGACGCGGCCGGTTCCAAAGGGTTTCAACTGGATGAGCTTGTCGTGGAACGTCTTCAAGGAAATGTCGACGCCGGTCACGCCGATGAGCTTGCCGTCGGCTTTGACCGGATAGGCAATGGACGCCATGGTGAAATCGACACCGGTCGAGCTTTCCACATAGGGCTGGGTTATGTTGCCTTTGCCGGTCTTCGCGGCCAGCGCGTACCATTCGGCCGCATAGTCGGACTTGAAGGTCGAAAGCTTGGCAGAACCGTCCGTCTGCCGGGTCCAGAACAGGTTGAACGAACCGTCCGCATAGGTGCCGTTTTCAAGCTGCTCGGGCGTTTCGCGCGATTTGCCGTCGAAGGCATTCGGTTCCTCGGCAAACCACGCGCCGAAGGCGAAGCTGTTCTTGTCGAGGCTCGATCTCGTGATATCGACGACTTCCCTGCGATCGAGATGCCCGCCGGCACGCCCCAGCTCGATGACGCCCGACATGGAGCGGGCCGCGCTGACGATCTGGCCGACATCGGTCGCGATATCGGCCGCGATCGCCTTCGCCTCGGTACTGGCCTGCGCATAGACGAGATCGGAAACGCGGTTCTGCGTCTGGTCGATCAGCACGGTATTCGAGGCGAGCATCACCAGGGCGATCGTGCCGCCCGTGACCACGATGAGCTTCGTCGCGAGCGACTTGGCCATAAGCTTGAGCATGAAATCCTCACCATGAAAGACGTCTGCGGCGATGGCCGCGACGGGACACGTTCGTTGCAGAGGTCTCCATCATGGAGGGAGAAGCGCACGACCGGCGCCGGAGTGGGAGCAGCTTCCAGAAGCCTGCCGCCAAATTCGTTTATTGTCTAAAATTATTAATAAACACCAAGTTTCAGGCTGTAGAAAAGGCGGAACGCAACCGCACGCCCGCCGAGGAAAGGGGCAGCGATCGGCCGAGAACCCGCGGACATCAGCCGGAACCGTTTGGCCTTGAGGCGAGCCCCTTGCGCTTGCCTCGATAACGGCCTATAAACTGAACCATATGGTTCAGTATTCAAATCCTCCGCTCGACCTCTCCTTTGCCGCGCTGTCGGATGCGACCCGCCGCGGGATCATCGACCAGCTCGGGCAAGGCAACGCGTCGATCACCAGTCTGGCGGACAGGTTCAAGATGACGCTGACCGGCATGAAGAAGCATGTCCAGGTTCTCGAGCGAGCGGGGCTCGTCGTCACGCACAAGGTCGGGCGGACAAGGACCTGCCAGCTTGGACAACGCGGGCTCAAGGCGGAGGCGGAGTGGATCGAGGCGCATCGCCGGCTCTTCGAGGCCCGCTTCAACGCATTGGACGACATCATCCTTGAAATGAAACAGGAGGGAAGCGATGAGCCAGCAGGGTAAAGGCGCTGGTGGCGCACACAACCGCACCGCGGTCGAACGCAGAGGCGATCGCGAACTCGTCGTGACGCGGATATTCGATGCGCCGCCGAGCATGGTCTACAAGGCGTGGAGCCAGCCCGCGCTGTTCCAGCGCTGGTGGATGCCAAAATCGGTCTCCGGCATATCCCTCGTATCGTGCGACATGGACGTTCGCACCGGCGGGAAATACCGGCTGGAATTCGGCGTCGACGGTTCCGAGACCATGGCCTTCTACGGCAAGTATCTCGAAGTGGTGCCGAACGAGCGCATCGTCTGGACCAACGACGAGGGCGAAGAGGGTGCGGTCACGACCGTGACCTTCGAGGACCGGGGCGGGACGACGCTGCTGACCTTTCATGAGCTCTATCCGTCCCGGGAGGCGCTCGATGAAGCCCTCCAGGGCTCGGCCGCCGCAATGCCGGAGCAGCTCGAGCAGCTTGAAGAGCTGCTTTCCGGCATGGGCGCGTAGCGGATCGGAAACACACGCCCGGGCGCGCGTTTGCTCCCGGAGGAGCTTCTGAAAACCGGCCGCTCGCGGGCCGTTTCCCGGCCGGCGGAAACGGTCCGGAGAACATCCTTCACAAAAGCTGCCGCCTGAGCAGCGCCTCGAGCCAGTCGGCAAAAACCTGCAGCCGGCGTGAAAGATGCTGGCGATGCGGATAGAGAAGGGTCATCGGCATCGGTTCCGCGCGATAGGAAGGCATCACCTCGACGAGTTCGCCGGCGTCGAGATGGTGCCGGACGTCATAGGCGGGAATCTGGATCAGACCCAGGCCGGCCACGCAGCAGGCGATATAGGCTTCGGCGCTGTTGACGGCGACGCGGCTGCGCATCGGTCTTGTCCTGCGCGCACCGTCTTCGACCCATTCCCAGGCCTCGATACGACCGCTCGATGGCGAGGCGTAATTGATCGCCAGATGATCGTGCAGCGCGTCCGGCATTTCTGGCACGCCATGGCGCCGGAGATAGGCGGGGCTTGCGACATTGATCAAGGGAAGGTCGCCAAGCGTACGCGCGATCAGGCCGGAATCGGCGAGCGGCCCAACGCGCAGCACGCAATCGACACTGTCCTCCACCAGGTTCACCGCGCGGTCGGTGACGCCGAGATCGATATCGATCTCGGGATAGGCATCGAGAAATTCCGGAAGGGCCGGTGCAAGGACAAGCCGTCCGATGCGGCCCGGAACATCGATGCGAAGCCGGCCCGAAGGGGCGGCGGTCTGGCGGAAGACGTTCTCGGCCTCCTCGACATCCGCGATCAGCCGCAGGCAGCGCTCATAGAAGGCCGCGCCGTCCTGCGTCGGCGAGACCACCCGTGTCGTCCGGTGCAGCAGCCTCGCGCCGACACGGCCTTCCAGCTCCTGCACCGCCGCGGAGACGGACGAGCGGGGCAAGCCCAGCATATCGGCTGCGCGCGTGAAGCTCGAACAATCGACGACACGGACGAAGATGCGGAACAGGTCGATACGGTCCAAGCAAGGCCCCCTATTATCCAGAAATGACGACAGGTGATTTCAGAACGGTTGGCTTTATAGGACTGTTCTAGACGATATCGTGCAGCCTCGAAAGCGGTCGCATTGGCGCGACCGCAGACAGCACGGAGGCGCACGCCATGACCGACCACAGCATCAAGGGCAAAACCGTTATCATCGCCGGAGGCGCAAAGAACCTCGGCGGGCTGATCGCGCGCGATCTCGCTGCGCACGGGGCCAAGGCAATCGCCATCCACTACAACAGCGCCGCCACCAAGGCCGACGCGGACGCAACCGTCGCCGCCGTGAAGGCCGCGGGCGCAGAGGCGGTCGCCTTCCAGGCCGATCTCACCACGGCCGGCGCAATGGAAAGGTTCTTCGCCGACACGCGCGCCGCCATCGGCAAGCCGGATATCGCGATCAACACCGTCGGCAAGGTGTTGAAGAAGCCGATGGTTGAAATCTCGGAAGCCGAATATGACGAGATGAGCGCGGTCAACGCCAAGTCGGCCTTCTTCTTCATCAAGGAAGCCGGCAGGCACCTCAACGACAACGGCAAGATCTGCACGCTCGTCACCTCGCTGCTCGGAGCCTTCACGCCCTTCTATGCCGCCTATGCCGGCACCAAGGCGCCCGTCGAGCACTTCACCCGTGCCGCGTCGAAGGAGTTCGGCGCACGCGGTATTTCGGTGACGGCGATCGGTCCCGGACCGATGGACACATCGTTCTTCTATCCGGCCGAGGGCGCCGAAGCGGTTGCCTATCACAAGACGGCGGCCGCGCTCTCGGCGTTCTCCAGGACCGGGCTTACCGATATCGAGGATATCGTCCCCTACATCCGCTTCATGGTTTCCGAGGGCTGGTGGATGACCGGCCAGACGATCCTCGTCAATGGCGGTTACACGACCAAGTGATAGTATCGGGCGGCCTGACGACGCATTGTCAGGCCGTCGACCGCACGCGATCGGGTATCAGGGGGTTCTCATGCATATGCTTCTCGTCATCGTCGGAGGCGCCGTCCTGCTTGGCGTCTTCCTCCTGTTCGGAAAACTCTGGGGCGGCGATCCTGCCGGCATGGCCACCGGGGCCAGGCTCTTTGTCCCGGCCTGGCTGGTCGTGGCGCTGGTCAATATGTGGGTCGGCGTAAACAGGGCCGGCTACACGGTCGCCGAGGAACTGCCGATCCTCCTCGTCGTCTTCGCGGTGCCGGCGGGCCTTGCCGCCCTTATCGCCTGGCAACTGGCGCGCGGCTGATCCATGGCGAGGCCGGGACGTGACACGGCGGAAAACTTCTTTCATAAGAACGGGATCCGAAGCACCTCCATCGCCGAAAGCCCCTCTTGAGCCCCGAAGACGATCCGCGCGCCGATGTGCCCACCCCGCGCATGTTCTCCTGGGCGCGCAATTCGACGATCTATCGCATCGAACGGCGCATGCACACGGAAAAGCAGCTCTTCGATGCCGTCGCCCGCAAGGCGCGGGAGAAATTCGAGGATATCAGCGACGCGCAGGTCAAGGCGCTGGCCGATGCCGCGGTGAAATTCGCCTATGACAACAAGGCCCTCGACGATACGGCCTTTGCCGAAATGAGCAGCCGCTCAGGCATGCGCAGCGGCCGGTCGAAGCGCGCGGTCGTGCAGAGGCTGTCGCAGAAGGGCATTGACCGCGAAACGGCCGCCGCCGCCGTGGCCGAAATGGACGACCTCTATGCCGCCGTCGTGCTCGCCCGCAAACGCGCCTTCGGCCCGTTCCGCAAGGTCGAGCTGGACGACAGGCGCAAGGCCAAGGAACTCTCCGCCTTCACCCGCGGCGGCTTCAGCTTCGAGACCGGCAAAAGGGTCCTTGCCATGACGCTGGAAGACGCCGAGGCGGCGCTGGACGCCGGCCGTCATCTCTGACGGCCGACGGCAGGCCTCAGGTCACGCGGTAGAAGGTCGCCCTCGCCAATGTTCCTGCCCCGTCGGTCAGCAAGGTGCCGACGAAGGCCGCATCGCGCAGCCACGCATAGGGACCGTCCGCCACTTCGAACGTCGGCACCGTGCGCCCCCGGAAATCGCCATTCTCGTCGGCGCGCACCGTGCCCGCATTGATCAGCGAGATCAGCACGCCGTCATCGGTGCGCAGCGTGTAGCGCGCCCAGATTTCACTGACGCCGTCCGGCCGGGTCAGGCACCAGTCGGCGCCGCCGGGCAGGACCGCGCCGGCAATCCCGGGTCCGGTGAAGCGCCCGCCGGTGATCGGAATGATTTCGCGCACGCCGCCGCCGACTTCGCCGACGACAAGGGCCGGCGCGATCTCCGCCTCGATGCGCATGACAAGGTCCAGCCCCGGCTGATCCGTCTCCGCCATGATCTCATCCCCCTCAAAGCCCGAGCGCTATGCCGTCCTTGCGCGATTCCGACCCGCCGGTCAGCGTGCCGTTTTCCCAGTCGACGCGGATCGCCTGCGCCCCGCCGATCGGCCCTTCGGCGGCAACGAGCGAGAAACCGCGCCGTTCGAGTTCGCTTGCCGTCGCGGCCGGCAGCGTCTGCTCGGCTTCGACAAGCGTGCCGTCCGATTTCGGAATGAGGCGCGGCAGGTCGATCGCCTCCTGCAGATCCATGCCGTAGTCGAAGACCTTGGAAATGAGATGGGCATGGCCCATGGCCTGATAGTAGCCGCCCATGACACCGAAAGGCATTTCCACGCGGCCGCCGCGTGTGACCATGCCGGGAATGATGGTGTGAAGCGGTCTCTTGCCCGGCGCGACGACATTGGGATGGCCCGGCTTCAGGGAGAAACTCTGGCCGCGATTGTGCAGCACGACGCCGGAGCGCGGCGCGACGAGGCCGGTGCCGAAACTGTCGAAGACCGAGTTGATGAAGCTGACGGCATTGCGGTCACGGTCGACGACGGAAATATAGACCGTGTCGCGGTGCAGCGGCATGTCGAAGGCCGGCAGGTCCGTCAAGGCGCGGCGAAGATCGATCATGCCGGCCAGCCGGTCGGCAAGACCGTCCGACAACAGGTCCCCGACCGGCACATGCGCCTTGTCCGGGTCGGCGATCCAGGCGTCGCGCGCGGCATAGGCAAGGCGCGTCGCCTCGATTTCCAGATGCAGTCTATCCGGCGATTGCGGATCGCCCTTGGCCTCGAAGCGGCTCAGGATATTGAGGATCAGCAGCGCGATGATGCCCTGGCCGTTCGGCGGGCATTCATGGATGGTGTAGCCCCGGAAATCCGTCGTGACGGGCGTCACGTAGTCGCCGCGCGCCTCGGCGAAATCCTCCAGCGTGTGCAGGCCGCCGAGCGAGCGGAGGTAGGACACCATGTCCTCCGCCACCGCTCCCGTATAGAACCCGTCGCGCCCTTCGGCCGCGATGCGCCTCAGCGTCGCGGCAAGCTCCGGCTGATGGTGCACCTCACCGATTTTCGGCGCACGCCCCCTGGGCAGGAAGATGCGCGCGGCGGTCGGCTCGGAACCAAGCAGCTCCTCCTCCAGCAACCAGTCGCGATGAACGCGCGGGCTGATCGCATAGCCCTCCTCGGCAAAGCGGATGGCCGGCGCCAGCACCTCGGCAAAGGGCATGCGGCCATGATCGGCATGCAGCCGCGTCCAGGCATCGATGGCGCCGGGAATGGTCACGGCCGAGGGCGATTGCCGCGGCACTTCGGCAAGGCCCCGTTCGGTGAACCAGTCGAGCGTCAGCGCCGCGGGCGTGCGCCCGGACCCGTTATAGGCGACGACCTTGTCGGACCCGCCGGGCGCGAACAGCACGAAGCAATCGCCGCCAATGCCCGTCGAGCCGGGCTCGACGACGCATTGCACGGCCGAGGCGGCAATCGCCGCATCCATCGCGTTGCCGCCGGCCTCGATGATCTGCAAGGCGGCGAGCGTCGCGGACGGGTGCGACGTCGCCGCCATGGCGTGGCGGGCGACGGCGACCGAGCGGGTCGGCCTTTCGAAATTGCGCATTCTTTTCGTCCTCCTCGAATGTCTCTTTGCGCTGCCGGTCGGCACGCCTTTTATCTTGACGGTCAGGGCACCGCGTTCACGGCAAAGCCCTTGCCGAAGCGCTCGCGGACCTTGCGGGAAAAAGCGGAGACGGTGGCGTGGTCAGCGGAGCTGGCCGTAACGAGCACGAATTCCACGTCCTCCAGCGCCGGCAGCAAGGGCGGGGCGATCTCGCGAAGGCCCGAAGGCGCGAGGCTGCGCGGCTGCACCAGCGCGCCCATGCCCGCGCGTGCCGCCGCCGTCAGCCCGCTCAGGCTCTGGCAGGAGCAGACGATGCGCCAGGGCGTGCCCGCACGTTCCAACGCTTCCATCAGCAGTATCCGCGTGAGGCTCGGCGGCGGAAAGACGATCAGCGGCAGGACGGGCTTGGCCAGGATCGCCTCGGGGTCGCTCGCCAGCCACACCAGCGGTTCGCGCAGGATGGCATCGCCGCGCTGCTCGCCGATCCGGCGTTTGGCCATGACCAGATCGAGCTCGCCGCGATCCTGCATGTCGGCCAGCGTCTTGGAGAGCGCGACGGAAAGCTGGAGATCGACGGAGGGATGATCGGCAATGAAGTCTTCCAGCAGGCCCGGCAGCTGCCCGCTTACGAGGTCCTCGGAAATGCCGAGGCGGAAGGGGCCGCGCGGCGCGTCGGCATCGAAGCGCGCCACGGTCTGCCGCTCCAGTGCGAGAAGCTGGCGGGCGTTCGGCAGCAGCGCCTCGCCATCGCTCGTCAGGCGCACGGCATGCGTATCGCGGTCGATCAGCCGCCGGCCGAGACTGCGCTCGAGGCGCTGGAGATGCTGGCTGACCGTGGACTGGCCGAGATTCAACCGCTCCGCCGAAAGCGTGAAGCTTTTGGTCTGGGCCACCATGACGAAGCTGCGGAGCTGGGCGAGGTCAAGCATATCACGTTTCTCGATAATCATTATCGATTGCATCGCAAAACAGGATAGCGCATTTTAAAGGCCTGTCGAGACCTCCCCGGACCGTGACCGATGAAACGCTTCCTCCCCGATACATTCACCCTGCTGCTTCTCGGCGCGGTGCTGCTGGCATCGCTCCTGCCGATTTCGGGCGAACCGGCGGCGTGGTTCGGCATTGCCACCAATATCGCGATCGCGCTGCTGTTCTTCCTGCATGGCGCGCGTCTTTCGACGGACACCGTCGTCGCCGGCTTCCTGCACTGGCGTCTGCAGCTCTTCATCCTGGTGACGACCTTCGCGATCTTCCCGCTGCTCGGCCTCGGGCTCGGCCTGTTCTCGCCCTGGCTGATCGACCAGCCGATCTATCTCGGCCTGCTCTTTCTCTGCGTGCTGCCCTCCACCGTGCAGTCGTCCATCGCCTTCACCTCGATTGCCGGCGGCAATGTACCGGCCGCGATCTGCGCGGCATCGACATCGAACATTCTCGGGATTTTCCTGACGCCGGCGCTGATGGCGCTGCTCTTCTCCACCAGCGGCAATGCCGGCATTTCCTTCGACATGATCTGGAAGATCATGCTCCAGCTGTTCCTGCCCTTCGTCGCCGGCCAGGTGCTGCAACCCTTCATCGGCAACTGGATTCGCTCGAAGAAGACGCTGCTCAATCCGTTCGACCGCGGTTCCATCCTGATGGTCGTCTACCTCGCCTTTTCCGAGGCGGTGACGGAGGGAATCTGGCACCGGCTGGCCATGGAGGATCTCGCACTCCTCATCCTGGTCGACGGCCTGCTGCTCGCCGCCGTGCTCCTCATCACCAGCCTCGGCGGCAAACTCCTGGGGTTCAGCCGGGAAGACCGCATCACTGCCGTCTTCTGCGGTTCGAAGAAGAGCCTTGCCAGCGGCGTGCCCATGGCGAGCGTCATCTTCGCCGGCCAGTCGATCGGCGCCATCGTGCTGCCATTGATGCTGTTCCACCAGATCCAGCTCATGGTCTGCGCCTGGCTGGCGCGCGTCTACGCCGACCGGCACAAGGCCATCACGGCCGAACCCGCCGAGGCGCGCTGACAGAGAAGCGTCAGGCGCTCAGGAAATCCGCCATTTCGGCGTGGTAGAAGGTCTTGGTGCGCGGGCCGGCGAGGATCGGGTCGATCCTGCGCACGCATTCCTGATAGTGCGGGGTCTTGCGGTGTTCGTCGAGCGCTTCCGGCGACTTGAAGACCTCGTAGATGATGAAGCTGTGGTCGTCTTCCGGGCTGCGCAGCACGTCGAAGCGCAGGTTGCCCGGCTCCTGCCGCGTGCCCTCGTAGTTGATACGGAACGCCTCCAGAAATTCGGCGGCATGGCCCCGCTTGACGTTGATGCTGACCATCTGGATGAGCATGTCTTGATCCCTGCTGTGTTGAATCTCGGGTGAAGAAGTTAGAGGCCCGGCGCTTTCCACATCGCCGTGGTGACGCCCTCGTCGACGAGCTGGCGCTGCAACGCATAGGCGCGCGCCCAGCGTTCGCCGGCTTCGTCGTAGATGGCCTTGTGCTGGGCATTCGGCTCGAAATGTTTGTCCCAGCGCACCCAGGCCCCGGCCGCCTCGACAAAATCGTGGCAAAGGCCGATGCCGATGGCGGCGGAAGCCGCACATCCGAGCGCGGTCGCCTCCTTGACAACGGGCGTCACGACCGGAAGCCCCGTCGCGTCGGAAAGAATCTGCGACCAGTGGGCCGACTTCGATGCGCCGGCGGCGAAGACGATCTTGTCCGGCGTCTTGCCGGACAGCGTGAAGATGGCCGAAAGATTGCGGGCCGCGACGATGGCGGCATTTTCCTGCAGCGCGCGGAAGATCGCGGCCTTGCCCGACTTTTCCGGATCGATGGAGAGGTTCAGCAGCGATGGAGCGGCGTGATACCAGTTGCCGTAGTGCATGACGTCGGAGAAGACCGGGATGATGCCGTAAGCGCCGATGGGCACACCCGCCGCCTTTTCCTCCAGCAGCCGATAGGCATCGCCGCCCGGCCCCGCGGCAGCCACCTCTTCCGCGCCAAAACTGTCGCGGAACCAGCGCATGACAATGCCCACGAAGAAGCTGATCGCCTCGGCCTGGTTGAGACCGGTCACGACATGCGGATTGATGCGCAGGTCCATCGACGGATCGGAGATACCGGGACCGACATTGACCACCTGCTGCCAGAAGGTGCCGCCGAGCACGGCGCAGTCGCCTTCGTTGACGACGCCGATGGCCGCCGCGCCGCTCTGGCAGTCGCCGCCGCCCATGACCACGGGCGTACCGGCGGCAAGGCCGGTCTCGCCCGCCGCTTTCTGGGTGACGCGGCCGATGACGGCGCCCGGTTCGACGCTTTCGGGAAAGATGTCGTCCCGCATGCCGGCCCTTGCCATCGCTTCGGGCAGCCAGTTGCGCTTCGCCAGACTGTAGAGCCCCGTCGTGCCGGCATTGGAGGGATCGCTGGCGATGACGCCGGAAAGGCGCGCCAGCACCCAGTCGGACAACATGCTGATCCGGTCGATGCGGGTATAGATGTCCGGCAGATTGCGCTTCAGCCAGAGAAGGCGCGGCAGCGCGCCGAGTGCGAAGGTCTGGCCGGTCTCGGCATAGAGGTCGCGTTCCAGGCCCGGGAATTCGCGCTTCAGGTCGCGGACCTCGCTGACGGCGCGGCTGTCGACATTGGCACAGGCCCAGATTTCCCGGCCGCTGCGATCGTAGGCGACGATGGCCTCGCGCATGCTGGTGGCGCTGACGGCGCGAATATCGCCCGCGTTGATGCCGGCCTCGGACATCGCCTGCCGGATGGCGCGCGACAACAGCGACCAGTTGCCTTCCACGTCGAAATCCATCGAGCCCGGAAAGCGCGGATCGGCCTTGTGCCACCATTCGTGCTGGGCGCTGGCGATCTGGTTGCCGTTCTCGTCGAAGATGACGGCGCGGCCGCTGCCGGTGCCGGCGTCGACGGCCAGCAGGTAGGAAGTCGTCATGGGTCAGTCCTTGATCTCGATGAGGCCGGCGGCCGTCGTTTCGTCGGTGATGAGAATGCCGACGAACTTCCCGCGCAGCGCCGCATGGATGGCCTGCACCTTCTGGATGCCGCCCGCCGCTGCCACGACCTTCTCGGCGCGCGACAGCGCCGCGAGCTTCACGCCGATCACCCGGTCATGCAGCGGCAGGTCGAGCGGCTCGCCGCGCTCGTTGTAGAACTGGCAGAGGATATCGCCGACCGCGCCCTTGCGGCGCAGCGGCTCCACCTCGTCGGGACTGACATAGCCGGACCGCACGACGGTGGACGCGGCGGAAAGCTCGCCGATGCCGACGAGCTGATAGGTGGCGTTGAGCGCCATGTCGAGCAGGTTGGCCACGGCGGGCTCGGAGGAAAGGTTGCGCGCCACATCCGGATCGCGCACGACGAGCGGCGCGGGGACCAGATGCACGCCGCTGCCCCAGTTGGCCGTGCGCATGCCGTCGACATAGGTGCCGACGCCGCCGGTGAGGCTGACGAGACCGATATTGCGTTCGTTGGCGAGATGGCCGAGCCGCTGGATAGTGTTCGAGACCGTGGCCCCCCAGCCGACCGCGAGGAGGTCGTCCGTCTGCAGCCGCTGCATGAGGAACTGCGCGGCCGCCTGGCCGAGCCGGTCGCTCGGGTCCTGATCGGGGAGCTGCGGCACGACATAGGCTTCGAGCAGCGCGTAGCGTTCCTTGATCTGCCGCTCCAGCGCAAGGCAACCCTGGTAACGCGAGTTGATGCGAACCTGGATGATGCCCGAGCGCCGGCCACTTTCGAGCAGGCGCGAGACCTTTATGCGCGACATGTTGAGCTTTTCGCCGATCTCGTTCTGCGTCAGCCCGTCATTGTAGTAATACCAGGCGATGCGGGTGAGGATCTCCTCGTCCGTATCGGCGTAGCTCCATTCCCCGTTGTCCGTCGCCATGCAAGCGGCCCCCTCGGTCAATTTCTGATCATTTGAATAACAAAAAAACTTTTGATACGTCAACGGACCCGTGCGACGAAAAATTCTTCGCGACCGCAATCCATTGATTTTCGCCGATAAATCATATTTTGCAGCGCAATATCCGCCGATCGCAGCTTTGTTGTGCGATTTGAGCATATTGACGGCCGCAGATCACTATGATCACATGATTGCCATGAATTACATATGAACAGGTGCAGCATGACGGGTAGCCCGGCGGCCGGGAGGGTCGCGAAGCTGACGGACATCTGGAAGTCCTACGGCGCCGTTCCAGTGCTGAAGGGCGTTTCGCTCGCCTTGCAGGCCGGGGAAGTGCACGCGCTTCTCGGCGGCAACGGCGCAGGCAAGTCGAGCCTCATGAAGATCATGTCGGGCATCATCCCGGCCAATTCCGGCGCGATCGAGATCAATGGCCGGGCGCTTGCCCATGCCTCGCCGGCGCATGCCCAGGAACTCGGCCTCTATCTGGTGCCGCAGGAAGCGCATATCCTGCCCAACCAGAGCGTCCTCGAAAACATCTGCCTCGGCCTCGCCGCCTCGCCAAAAGCCCTGCGCCCGCGCGTCGAGCAGCTTGTTGGCGAGCTCTCCGTCTCGCTCGATCTCGACGCCCAGGCCGCTGCCCTGGAAATCGCCGAACGACAGATCGTCGAGATCCTGCGCGGCCTCGTGCGCGATGCGCGCGTGCTGATCCTCGACGAGCCCACCTCCGCCCTCACCCCGTTCGAGACAAGCGCTCTCTTCCAGCGCATGCGCAAATTGCAGGCGCAGGGCGTCGGCATCTTCTTCATTTCGCACAAGCTGCGCGAGATCCGCGAGATCTGCGGCACGATCAGCGTGCTGCGCGACGGCGTGATCGTGCTCTCCGGCCCGCTAGACGGTTACAGCGACGCCGAGATCATCGACGCGATGAGCCGCGTGCAGATTACGGAGGCCTCCGGCAAGGACCGCAGCGGCCGCAAGGTTTCGCAAATCGGCCAGCCGCGCCTCAGCGTGCGCGGCCTCAGCGGCGAGGGTTTCCGCAACATCAGCCTCGATGTCCGTGCCGGCGAGATCCTCGGTCTTGCCGGCGTCGTCGGCGCGGGACGGACGGAATTCGCCGAAACGCTCTTTGGCCTGCGCCCCCAGTCCGGGGGCAGCGTCGTCTTCGACGGCGCGGAACTGAAGAAGCGCTCGCCGCGCATCTGCATCGACCGCGGCCTCGTCTACCTGCCGGAAGATCGCCAGCAGCATGGCCTCTTCCTCGAAGCCCCGCTCTTCTGGAACGTCTCGTCCTACCTCGTGCACCGCCTGCCGTTTTTCCTGCGCCCCGGAGCGGAGCGGAAGGCCTTCGATGACTTCCGGTCCAGCATGGGCATCAAGTGCACCGGCCCCGGCCAGGAGGCACGCGGCCTTTCGGGCGGCAACCAGCAGAAGGTGTTGCTGGCAAAATGCCTGTCCGCGCGGCCGAAGGTGCTGATCCTCGACGAGCCGACCCGCGGCGTCGACGTCGCGGCCCGCAACGACATCTACGATCTGATCCGCAAGCTCGCCGCCGAGGGTGTCGCCATCGTCCTCATTTCATCCGATTTCGACGAGATCGAACAGCTCGCCGACCGCGTCGAGGTCATGGCCTTCGGCCAGTCCGGCGGGGAGTTGACGGACGACATTTCGGTCGACGCCATCGCCCGCCTCGCCTTCGGCGCCGCGGAGGTCCGCCATGCTTGACCTTTTCGCACGCAACCGCGTCGCAACGCTCATTGCCGTTCTCGTCGTCGCCTATGCTGCGATCGGCGCCGTCGCGCCCGGCTACCTCTCCGGCGCCACGGCCTCCGTCATCCTGTCCAACAGCCTCGTTCTGATGCTGATCTCGCTCGGCACGATGATCGTCATCCTGACGCGCAACATCGACGTTTCCAGCGGCTCGGTGCTGGGGTTGAGCGCCGCCGTGCTCGGCCTCTCGCTCAATGCCGGCGCCAGCCTGCCGCTGGCCGTCGCCCTCTGCCTGGTGACGGGAGCAGCCGCCGGGGCCTTCAACGGGGTGATGGTCGCCTATCTCGGCATTCCCTCCATCGTCGCTACGCTCGGCACGCTCGGCCTTTATCGCGGCTTCATGCTCGTGCTGACCGGCGGGCGCTGGATCGAGGACCTGCCGCAGAACCTGAAGACCCTCGCCGGCAATCTCGGCCTTGGCTTTTCGGCGCTCACCGTCGTCGTGCTCGCGCTCGTGGTGGCGGTCTGGCTGGTGCTGCGCAAGACACGCTTCGGCCGCTATTTCTACGCCGTTGGCGACAACCGGGCCGCCGCGCACCATCTCGGCGTGCCGGTGAAACGCGTGCAATTCGTCGCCTTCGTCGCAACCGGCATCTGCGCCGCGCTTGCCGGCCTCGTCTTCGCCGCGCAGATCGGCTTCATTCCCAACCAGGCCGGCAGCGGCATCGAGTTGAAGGCCATCGCCGTCAACGTGCTCGGCGGGGTCAGCCTGCTCGGCGGCACCGGCTCGGTCGCGGGCGTCTTTTCGGCGGTCGTCTTCATCACCTCGATCGACAGCGCGCTGGTCTTCCTGAAGATCCCCGCCTACTGGAACGACTTCATCGCCGGCGCGATCCTGCTCTCGGTGCTGCTGCTCGACGGACGCATCCGCCAGATCATCGACCGCCGCATCCGTGCCCGCCGCTACGCCGTGCACGATCGCAGCTCGGCTCAACCCGCGGAACCGGCAACGGCGCGTAGCGTGGAGGCCGGCCGATGAAGAAGCTCATCTTCCGCTGGGAGAGCGCGCTCCTTGCCATGCTCGTCGCCGAGCTTGCCATCTTCGGCTTCGTCAACCCGCGTTTCCTCAATGTCGCCAACCTGATCTACGGCACCTCGGACTTCGTGCAGATCGGCATCGTCGCCCTGCCCTTGACCCTCGTCATCATTGCCGGCGGCATCGACGTCTCCTTCGCCTCGGTGATCGGCCTTGCCGCAATCGTCTTCGGCGTCGCCACCTTCTACGGCGTGCCGCTGCCGCTTTCGATTGCGCTGGCGCTCGTCTCCGGCGCGCTCTGCGGCCTCCTCAACGCGGCCGTCATCCATCTTTCGAAGATCCAGCCGCTCGTCGTCACGCTCGGCAGCCTCTATCTCTTCCAGGGCACGGCGACGGTCGCCTCCGGCCTCGTCGGCGCGGGCGGTTATGAGGGCATCGGCAATTTCCCGGAAGCCTTCAACGCTTTCGGCTATGCGGAATTTCTCGGACTGCCGGCCCCGCTCGCGCTGTTCCTCGCGCTCGCCGTCGTGCTGGTCGTGCTGCTGCACTTCACCCGCTTCGGTCGCGCCGTCTTCCTTTCCGGCCAGTCGGAAAGCGCCGCGCGCTTCGCCGGCATCCCGGTCGGCCGCGTCCAGACGATCACCTATGTCGTCACGGGTGTTTCGGCCGCCATCGCCGGCCTCGTCATGTCGGCCTATTTCGGCTCGGCGCGCGTCGACCTCGGTTCGGCGACGCTGCTGCCGGCCGTCACCGCAGCCGTGCTCGGCGGCGCCTCCATCTACGGCGGACAGGGCTCCATCCTCGGCACCCTGATCGCCACCTTCGTCATCGGCTACCTGCAGCAGGGCCTGCAGGCGGCCGGCGTCCCCAGCCAGATTTCCAGCGCACTTTCGGGAGGGTTGCTGGTTGTCGCGGTCGCGTTGCGCCACGCAAGCGCAATGCTGGCCGATTTCATCGCCGTCGCCCGGCAAAAGAGACAGAACCGGGCGGCAGTCACTTCAGGAGGAGAATGAGAATGATCAAGACTGTTCTGAAATCCGGCGCCATCGCTGCGGCGCTTCTTGCCGGCACCATGCTCGCCTCGGGCGCAGCACGTGCCGAAAACCAGATCGCCTTCATCCCCAAGCTGGTGGGCGTCGGCTTCTTCACGTCCGGCGGCGCCGGGGCGACCAAGGCCGGTGAGGAACTCGGTGCGAAGGTCACCTATGACGGCCCGACCGAGCCCAGCGTTTCCGGCCAGGTGCAGTTCATCAACAACTTCGTCAACCAGGGCTACAACGCACTCGTCGTTTCCTCCGTCTCGCCGGACGGTCTGTGCCCGGCGCTGAAGCGCGCCATGGAGCGCGGCGTGCTCGTCATGACCTGGGACAGCGACGTCAACCCGGATTGCCGCAGCTACTACATCAACCAGGGCACGCCCGAGCAGCTCGGCGGCCTGCTGGTCGACATGGCCGCGGAAGGCGTGACGAAGGAAAAGGCCAAGGTCGCCTTCTTCTATTCCAGCCCCACCGTGACCGACCAGAATGCCTGGGCGGAAGCCGCCAAGGCGAAGATCGCCAAGGAGCATCCGGGCTGGGAGATCGTCACCACCCAGTACGGCTACAACGACGCGCAGAAGTCGCTGCAGACGGCGGAAAGCATCCTTCAGACCTATCCGGACCTCGACGCGATCATCGCGCCCGACGCCAATGCCCTGCCGGCCGCCGCGCAGGCTGCGGAAAACCTGAAGCGTGCCGAAGGCGTCACCATCGTCGGCTTCTCCACGCCGAACGTCATGCGCCCCTATATCGAGCGCGGCACGATCCAGCGCTTCGGCCTGTGGGACGTCACGCAGCAGGGCAAGATCTCGGTCTACGTCGCCGATCACGTCCTGAAGAACGGTCCGATGAAGGTTGGCGACAAGCTGGAAATCCCCGGCGTCGGCACCGTCGAGGTTTCGGCCAACAAGGTGCAGGGCTACGATTACGAGGCCGACGGCAACGGCATCATCCTGCTGCCCGAGCGCACGGTCTTCACCAAGGACAATATCGCAAACTTCGACTTCTGATCACGCAGGAACGGCGGGCGGCTCCGGCTGCCCGCCGCACGCATTTCAAAAAGGCAGGACATCCGCATGAAAAGCCGCTGGAACGACGAAGACGCAGCCCGCTACATGGAGGCCGCGCGCGCCGCGGGACAGAACGAAGCGCTCGGTCTTCGCATCTACACGTCGCGTATCATCGGCGGCGACCCGGACCTCGTCCTGCACGGCGGCGGCAATACCTCCGTCAAGGTGACGGCACCCGATGGCACTGCGCTCATGCACATCAAGGGTAGCGGCTGGGACCTCGACACCATCGAGGCGCCGGGCCTGCCGGCCGTGCGCCTCGCCCCGCTGCTTGGCGTGCGCGACGGGCCGAAGCTCTCCGACCCCGACATGGTCGCCCTCCTGCGGGCAAACCTCGTCGAGCCGGATGCGCCGAACCCCTCGGTCGAAGCGCTGCTGCACGCCTTCCTGCCCTTCGCCCATGTCGACCATACCCATGCGACGGCCATTCTGGCGCTGGCGGACCAGCCCGACATGCAGGGCGCGGTCAAGCGCATCTACGGCGAGCGCCTCGCCTATGTGCCCTATGTCATGCCCGGCTTCGATCTTTCCATCGTCGCCGATCGCATCTACCGCGACCATCCGGGCTGCGAGGGCCTCTGGCTGGAGAACCACGGCCTCTTCACCTTCGCCGACGATGCCCGCGTCTCCTATGAACGGATGATCGAATTCGTCACGATGGCGGAAGACGAACTCGCCGGCGCCGGCGTCAAGCTCGCCGGCCCCCAGCAGAGCGACGGCAGGGAAGACACCGCGCTCACGGCACGCTTGGAGAAGGCGCTTGTGCGCGACGGCTCCCCCTTCGCCAAGGGCGTCGTCCTCGATTACCGCTCCACGCCCGCGATCCGCGCGCATGCCGGCAAGGAAAATGTGGAGGCCATCGGCCAGCGCGGCACCGTCACGCCGGACCACGTCATCCGCATCAAGCCCTGGCCGATGGTCATCGACGCGGATGCGGACGATGCGGCCATCGACGCGGCGCTCGCAGCCTATGCCGAGCGCTACCGGGCCTACTTCACCCGCAACGCCGCCCGCAGCAACGAGCCGAAGCGCATGCTGGACCTCTATCCGCGTGTCGTTCTGGTCAAGGGCCTGGGTCTCTATGCGCTGGGCGCGACCGCCAAGGCCGCGAAGATCGGCGGCGATCTTTGCGAACAGGCGACGCGGGCGATCAATGCCGCCGAGGCCTATGGCCGTTTCACCCCCATCGGCGAGGCCGATCTCTTCGACATGGAATACTGGTCGCTCGAGCAGGCGAAACTACAGGTCGCGGTCCGGTAGAACCGGACCGCGTGCCGCCAACGATTCAAGCCTTGCCTGCGGAGCCGTCAAGGTCGGAAACATCGTGTTGAAAGGACCCGGCTCAATCGCGAACCGAGTCCTCCCTGCAGCGCCCACCCCCGGATCGCTGCGGCAGGTTCGCATTGGCGGCGGTCGCTCGCTATTAAATTTGACACAGCGCATGCGTGCTGAATCCATCGCGCGCTTGCACCGGCCTGCAGCCGGATATGCCGACGCTTTCCGGCCTCAACGGCCCGGCAGCGGACAGGCTTCCCCGCCGCCAAGGATGCGCGACCGGGTGAGGAAGCGTTTCTCCCGGCCGTTGTCGAGGGAAAACATGCCGCCGCGGCCAGGCACGACATCGATGATCAATTGCGTGTGTTTCCACGCAGCGAACTGGCTTTCGCTGATATAGACCGGCACACCGCCGATCTCGCCGAGCTTCACGTCCCGGTCGCCGACGATGTAGTCGTCCTGCGGATAGCACATGGGCGAGGATCCGTCGCAGCAGCCGCCCGATTGATGGAACAGGATTTTCGGATGATCCGCCTGGATCTCCCGGATGAGAACAAGGGCGGCATCGGTCGCCACCACGCGCGGCTCGGTCAGGCCATCGGACATAAACCCCTCCATGACGATATTTCCCTCTCTCCGGGGAGTGGAGAGAGGGAGGGCGAGAGCACGGCGGACAAACCGCTCCCACCCGCAGACGCCTTCTCCGCCGCGGGCGGAGAAGGCAGGCGGTCGCGGCTCAGAAGAAGCCGAGCGCCTTGGGAGAGTAGCTGACCAGCATGTTCTTGGTCTGCTGGTAGTGGTCGAGCATCATCTTGTGCGTTTCGCGACCGATGCCGGACTGCTTGTAGCCGCCGAAGGCGGCATGCGCCGGATAGGCATGGTAGCAGTTGGTCCAGACGCGGCCGGCCTGGATGTCGCGGCCGAAATGGTAGCAGCGGTTGGCATCGCGGCTCCACACGCCGGCGCCGAGGCCGTAGAGCGTGTCGTTGGCGATGGCGAGCGCCTCCGCATCGTCCTTGAAGGTCGTGACCGAGACGACCGGCCCGAAGATCTCCTCCTGGAAGATGCGCATCTTGTTATGACCGTGGAAGACGGTCGGCTTGACGTAATAGCCGCCCGCAAGATCGCCGCCGAGATCGTTTCGGCCGCCGCCCGTCAGCACTTCCGCGCCCTCCTGCCGGCCGATGTCGATATAGGAGAGGATCTTCTCGAGCTGCTCGGAAGAGGCCTGCGCGCCGATCATGGTGGCGGTGTCGAGCGGGTTGCCCTGCACGATCTTCTCGACGCGCCGGACGGCCTTTTCCATAAAGCGGTCGTAGATCTTCTCATGCACCAGCGCGCGGCTCGGGCAGGTGCAGACCTCCCCCTGATTCAGCGCGAACATCGCAAACCCCTCGAGCGCCTTGTCGAGATAGTCGTCGTCCTCGTTCATGACGTCGGCGAAGAAGATGTTCGGCGACTTGCCGCCGAGTTCCAGCGTGACCGGAATGAGGTTCTGGCTGGCATATTGCATGATCAGCCGGCCGGTCGTCGTCTCGCCGGTAAAGGCGATCTTGGCGATGCGCGGATTGGAGGCCAGCGGCTTTCCGGCCTCGAGGCCGAAACCGTTGACGATGTTGAGCACGCCCGGCGGCAGCAGGTCGCCGATAAGCTCGGCCCAGACAAGGATCGACGACGGCGTCTGCTCGGCCGGCTTCAGCACCACGCAATTGCCGGCGGCGAGCGCCGGAGCGAGTTTCCAGGCGGCCATCAGGATCGGAAAGTTCCAGGGGATGATCTGGCCGACGACACCGAGCGGCTCGTGGAAATGATAGGCGATCGTGTTGTGATCCACCTCGCCGATCGTGCCTTCCTGGGCGCGAACGCAGGCGGCGAAATAGCGGAAATGGTCGATGGCGAGCGGAATGTCGGCGGCGAGCGTCTCGCGCAGCGGCTTGCCGTTGTCCCAGGTCTCGGCCCGTGCCAGGAGGTCGAGATTGTCCTCCATTCGCTGGGCGATCTTCATGAGGATGTTGGAGCGCTCGGTCGTCGAGGCGCGGCCCCACTTGTCCTTTGCGGCATGAGCGGCATCCAGCGCAAGCTCGATGTCGGCGGCGTCGGAGCGGGCGACCTCGCAGAGCTTGCCGCCGGTGATCGGCGTGATGTTGTCGAAGTAGCGCCCGGAAACCGGCTCCTTCCATTCGCCTCCGATGAAGTTGCCGTATTTCGCCTTGTACGGATTCTCGACGATCTTCTGATGCAGCATGTCATTCCTCCCGTGAAGGACCCAGGATGGGCCGTCGGGAAGGATGGTGCTCTGCGGCGGCGGATCGCGGTAGGGGCCGAAGGACGACGGCGGCGGCAACTGTCTCAGAATTGAGACAGGCTGACGCATGCAGGCATGCTGCGTCGCAACATCAGTTGATCGAGAGCTTCTTCATCTTCCGGTACAGCGTCGCACGGCTGACACCGAGCAGATCCGCCGCGCGGCTGACATTGCCGCTGGCACGGGTCAGGACACGCCGCAGCGCCGCCCGCTCCGCCTCGTCCAGGTCCCGGCGCCCGTCCGCCCGATCCTCCTGCAGCAGATCGGAAGCCGCGATACCCCCGGCGATACGCCGGTCATCGAGGTCGAGCGCCTGCCGAGCGGCACGGGTCGCCCCGAGCACGAGGTCGTCACGGTCGACGGCCAGCAAGGCCGGCATGGTCCGGTTTCCGCCCGGCACGAGCAGGATCCGGGCCGCGGAGAAGGCGCGACGGAAAAGCCCCGCCTCCACGCGGGCCGCGGCATCGCGCACCGCCTGCGAGAGGATCGACATGGTCATCTCGTTGGCATCGTCACGGCATGTGGAAATGTCGAGCGCTGCGGCAATGCGGCCCGTATGGTCGCGGATCGGCGCCGTCGTGCAGGAAAGGCGGGTATTCTGCGACAGGAAATGCTGGTCGCGCAGAATGACGACGGACCGCTCGTCCGCGAGCGCCGTACCGATGCCATTGGTGCCGACGCTCGCCTCGCTCCAGACCGTGCCGGACCAGAGGCCGACGCCGCGGAAATCCCGGTCGTCGCCCACCGCCCCTCGCCGCTCCAGCGCGATGCCCCTCTCATCCGTCAGAAGCAGGCAGCAGCCGCCCTTGCCGACCAGGGCGAAGAGCCGGTCGATTTCGCCGCCCGCCTCCTCGATCAGGACGCTGGCGCGCGCCCGGGCCTGCCGAAATTCAGCCTCCGTCAACCGGCCCGGCGTCCGGTCCTCCTCAGGAGAAAGACCATGAAGGGTGAGGCAGCGGCGCCATGAGGCCGCGACAGGGGAACTCGCCGCCGCCGAAGCATCGGCCGCAACGGTATGCACATGGTCCGCGTGAAACCGCATCGACATCCGCTTTCCTCCTGAACGTCCGCCAGGCCAAAAGACCGGACGAGATGTGGAGCGCTCGACGCTCTGCTGCCGGCAACCAGTCCGACAGGGAAAAACGAGGAGCTCCCGACGGGAGCAGCATTGAGGTCCCGTCCGATCGGGCAAGCGCTCGTTTCGCCAGACTAAGCCGATCCGACAGCGAAAGTCCATTGATCGAAGGTATCAGGGAGAAAGACGGACGTAGGAATGCAGGCGGCGCGGCGCGGAGACTTCAAAGTCGCACGCATGGATCGGCACCGCACGGGCGACGCCCGGCGGTGCGACAAACGCCGTTGCTTTTTGTTTTACCGCATTATCCGACGCCGAAACGACCCCGCTTCGGCTGGAAATGCTCTAGAGATCGTAACGACGCAGGATTTCCGCGATCCGGGCGTCCTGTTCGTCGTTCGGCAACAGCGCCGGCTGGCGGCTCGCCCCAACGGACGAATCCTGCAGGAAGAGGGCGCGCTTGACCATGGCGGGGGCAAAGCCGAGGGCGTAAAGGTCCGTGCGGAAGGCGGCAAAGATGGCCTGCTGCCTTTCCGCTTCTGCGAAGTCACCCGCATTCACCGCCTTCAAAATCCCCGCCAGAACCTGCGGCATGGCATTGCCGAGGCCGGAAATGCATCCCGCGGCGCCGTTCTGCAGCGCCCAGAGCACCAGGTGGTCGGGGCCGGAATAGACCTCGAAGCCATCGATGTCCCTGGCGACGGCGAGATAGGCCTCCAGTGTCTCCTTCGCGCCCCCTGAATCCTTGATGCCGGCGATGTTGCCGTGACCGGCGAGCGTGCGGGCGGTTTCGGGCTCGATGTGGTTCTGCGTGCGGGCCGGAATATCGTAGAGATAGACCGGCGTCTTCACGGTATCGGCGACCGTCGAGAAATGGCGGATCAGGCCATCCTGCGTGCAGGCGATGAAGAAGGGCGTGATGACGGCGATGCCGTCGACGCCGATGCGGTCGAATTCGCGCGCCAGCTTGATCGTCTCGAAGGTCGCGGGCATGCCGGCATTGACGATCACCCGCGAGCGGCCGCCCACCTCGTCGACGACCTCTTCCGTCAGCCGCACCTTTTCCTCGAAGGTCAGCGCGCTGAAATCGCCGTTGGTGCCGGCGCACATGATGTTGTTGCCGGCCTCGACCTGACGGCGGACCTGCGCGCGCGTCGCCGCGTAGTTGATGGTCTCGTCCGCGTTGAAGCAGGTGACGAGGGCGACGAAGGCTTGTTTGCTCATGGGTATTCCTTTGTTCTGGCGCGCTCAGGAGACGCGTTGAAGACGGGCGGCGCGATGGGCGGCCTGGACGTCGGGATCGGGATCGAGGCCGGCGGAGAGCAGGGCGCGGGTGTAGTCCTCCCGCGGCGTCTCGAAGACCTGACGCACCGTGCCGAGCTCCACGACGTTCCCCTTCTGCATGACCATCACATGGTCGGCGAAGTCGCGCACGACGGGCAGATCATGCGCGATGAAGATGAAGGCGATGCCCATCTCCTTGCGCAGCTTGTCGAGCAGCGCGATGACCTGCGCCTGGACCGAAACGTCGAGCGCCGAGACGGCCTCGTCACAGATGATGAGCTGCGGTTCCAGTGCGAGCGCCCGGGCAATGGCGATGCGCTGACGCTGGCCGCCGGAGAACTGGTGCGGATAGCGGCCCATATGTTCCGGGCCGAGCCCCACCTGCACCAGCAATTCGCCGACGCGCTCGCGCCATCTGGCCTTGGGCAGGATATCCGGGTGGATGACCCAGGCCTCGGAGATGAGCTGGTAGACCGTCATGCGCGGGTTGAGCGACTGTGTCGGGTCCTGGAACACCATCTGCAGGTCGCGGCGCAGCTTGTAGAGTTCGGCCGGCGACAGGGTGAACAGATCGCGGCCCTTCCAGTGCGCCGTGCCGCCGTCCGGCTCGTCGAGCCGGATCAGGATGCGGGCGAGCGTCGACTTGCCCGAGCCGCTCTCGCCGACGACGGCCATGGTCTCGCCGGGCATGAGATCGAAGGAAACACCCTTCAGCGCGTCGAAGGAACCGTAGCGCTTGCGCACGTCGCGCACCGACAGGACCGGCTCGGCGCGGGCGACCGGCGCATGCATCTCGCCCTTGCCGGGCGCCGCGCCGATCAGCTTCCTGGTATAGGGATGCTGGGGGTTCTTGTAGACCTCGCGCACCGTGCCGGCTTCCACCAGCACACCCTTCTCCATCACCACGACACGGTCGGCGATTTCGGCGACGACGCCGAGATCGTGGGTGATGATCAGCACGGCCATGCCGGTCTCTTGCTGCAACTCCTCCAGAAGGGCGAGCACCTCCGCCTGGACGGTCACGTCGAGCGCCGTCGTCGGCTCGTCGGCGATCAGGAGATCCGGGCGCAGCGCCAGCGCCATAGCGATCATCACACGCTGGCGCTGGCCGCCGGAAAATTCGTGCGGATACTTGCCGAGCGAGCGCTCGGGATCGGGAATGCCGACGCGGCCGAGGAGGCGCAACGCCTCGGCCTGCGCCTTGGCGGCATCCGTTCCGTGCGTGGTGAGCGCCTCGCGGATCTGCCAGCCGACGGTATAGACCGGATTGAGATGGCTCAGCGGATCCTGGAAGATCATGGCGATGCGCCGGCCGTTCACCTCCCGCCGCCCATGCGCCGGCATCGTCAGGAGATCGACGCCGTCGAGCAGGATTTCGCCCGAACTGATGCGGCCCGGCGGCATGTCGATGAGGTTCATGATGGCGGAGGAAGAGACCGACTTGCCCGATCCGCTCTCCCCGAGGATCGCCAGCGTCTCGCCGCGGTCGAGGTGATAGGAGATGTCGCGCACGGCCTTCACGACGCCGGCGGCGGTATGGAACTCGACCGAGAGGTTGCGCACTTCCAAAAGATGGTCAGCCATTCTTGCGGCCCTTCATTTCGAGGCGCCAGCGCTGCACCGGATCGAGCGCGATGCGCAGCCAGTTCGAGAGCAGGTTGAGCGACATGGTGGTCAGGATGATCGCAAGCCCCGGCCAGAAGGACAGCCACCAGGCATTGGTGAGATATTGTCGGCCCTGCGAGATCATCAGGCCCCAGGTGATTTCCGGCGGCTGGATGCCGATGCCGAGGAAGGAGAGCGCGCTTTCGGCCAGCATGACATAGGCGAAATCGAGCGTCGCCAGCGTCGTCAGCGTCGGCAGCACGACGGGCAGGATGTGGCGGAAGAGGATGCGCTTGCTCGATGCGCCCATCACGCGGGCGGCCTGCACGAACATGCGCTCGCGGATTTCCAGCACCTCCGCCCGCGTGGTGCGCAGATAGACCGGAATGCGGGTGATCGCGAGCACCAGCATCAGGTTGAGGATCGAGGAACCCAGGATGTAGAGCACGATCACGGCGATCAGCAGCGAGGGGAAGGACATGATGACGTCCGCGAGCCGCATGATGACCTGGTTGACGCGCGGCGAGGAGAAGCCCGCGACAAGCCCGAGCAGCGTGCCGATGACGGCGGACAGCGCGACGGCGCCGGCGGCGACCATCAGCGTGTTCTGCGTGGCGACGATGATGCGGGCCAGCAGCGGCCGGCCGAGCGCGTCGGCGCCCATCCACCACACCCAGCCGCGCTGCCAATCGAAGGGCGCGGCATTGCGGCCGCGCAGATTCTGCTTCGTCGCGAGATCGCCGAGCCATGCCGGGCCGACAATGGCGAGGATCAGGACGACGATGAGGAAGATTGCCGCGCAGAGCGCGAACCTGTCGGCCAGCAGCATGCGGAGCATGCGCCTGGCGAAGCTCGGCTCTTCGACAATGACGGTGTCGGAGGTCTGAAGGGTCACGGCCGCCTCCTCAATGCCGGATGCGCGGATCGAGCAGCGCATAGGCAAGGTCGATCAGGAGATTCATGAGGAAGATCGCCAGCGCCGTGACGAGGATCGCGGCGAGAACGACGTTGAAGTCGCGTTGCAGGATGGAATCGATCATCAGCTTGCCAACGCCCGGAAAGCCGAAGATGGTCTCGACGATGACCGCGCCGTTGAGAAGGCTCGCCGCCTGGTCGCCGATGACGGTGATGACGGGCAGCATCGCATTGCGCAGGGCATGGACGAAGATGATCGGGCCCGACCTGACGCCCTTGGCACGCGCCGTCTTCACATAGGCCGACGAGAGCGCGCCGATCATCGAGCCGCGCACGACCTGCACGATGATGCCGAAGGGGCGGATGAAGAGAACCGAGATCGGCAGGATCCAGTGCAGGATCGAGCCGGTGCCCGACGTCGGCAACCAGGCGAGGTTCACCGAGAAGACGACGATCGCCACGACCGCCAGCCAGAAATCGGGAACGGAGGCGCCGACCAGCGAAATGACGGAGGACAGGCGGTCGAAGAAGCCGCCGGCGCGGAAGGCGGCGAGCGAGCCGACGACGATGGCCGCGCCGGTGACGAGCGTCATGGTGATGAGGGCAAGCCAGAGGGTCCAGACGAAGGCTTCCAGCACGACATCCAGCGCCGGGCGCGCCTTGCGCAGGGATTCGCCGAAATCGCCGGTCGCGACGTCGCCGACATAGCGGACGAACTGCGTGAGCAGCGGGTCGTTCAGACCGTGCAGTTCACGGAACTGCTGCTTCATTTCCGCGGAGGCCTCGACCGGAAGGAACAAGGCGGCCGGGTCGCCCGTCAACCGCGAGAGGAAGAAGACCATGACGATCAGGCCGACAAGCGAGATCAGACTGGCCACAGCGCGTTTTCGAACGAATTTCAGCATGGCGCCCTCGGGGGAATCCGGCGGCGGGATCATCCCGCCGCCTTGATTGCTGTTGTGGCTGGCAAACGCGGCGTTCGCCAGCACCGGCTTACTTGATCTTGATTTCCGACAGCTGGAGCGTGCCGTTCGTCGCCATGGTCGGCTTGAAATCGAGGCGTTCGGAAACGCGGGAGAAGCCGACCATGTGGAACAGGAGGACGTCGGCGACGACCTCGTCATGCACATAGGCGATCACTTCCTTCCACAGCTTGGCGCGTTCCTCGCCCACGGCGGCCGAAGCGCGCTTGATCAGGTCGTCGACCTTCGGGTCGGAGAAGCCGGACTGCGTGCCCTCGGTCGCATATTTGAAGAACATCGAGAACGACGGATCGCCCTTCGCGTTGTCATGCATGGCGGCGACGATCTGCGGGCCGCGGCCTTCCTTGAAGGGCTTGGAATAGTACTGCTCGTGCTCGGCGACCTCGACGAATTTCAGTTCGACCTTGAAGCCGACATCCTGAAGCTGCGCCTGGATGGCTTCCATGATCTCGGTGACGTTCGGGAAGTTGGCCGAACGGGCGATGATGGTGATCGGCGTGTCGACCTTGACGCCGGCGGCCTTGGCTTCTTCCAGCAGCTTCTTCGCGCCTTCGGGGTCGAAGGGGAAGACCTTGACGTCGGGGTTCCAGCCGAGCGTCGGCGGCGGCACGATGGCCGTCGCCAGCAGCGCGCCCTCGGGAACCAGCGTGCCGATAAAGGCTTGGCGATCGATCGCAAGGTTCAGCGCGCGGCGCACCCGCACGTCGTTCAGCGGCTCGATATTGTGATCGATGCGCAGGTACACCGTCTCGCTGTCGAGATAGGAGAAGTCGGTCGCCGGGTTGGTGGCGTCGAGCTGCGAGATGGACGGCGAGAGATCGGCTTCGCCGGTCTGCACCATCGCGGCGCGAACGGACGGATCGGCGCGGAAGAGATAGGTCGCCTCCGTCACTTCCGGCTTCTCGCCCCAGTAGTCGTCCCGGCTCGTCAGCACGATCTGCTGGCCGGGCGTCCAGTTGGTCAGCTTGTAGGGGCCGGTACCGACCGGCTCACGCACGAATTCGAGCGGCGTTTCCTCGGGTACGATGGTGACGAGCGACATCAGCAGCGGCAGGATCGGCTGGGCCGGATCGGCCTTGAAATCGATCGTGTAGTCGTCGACGATCTCGGGCGTTACCGTCATGCCGCCGAAATAGCGGCGCGATTCACAGGCGTTCTTGTCGCTCATGATGCGGTCGAAGCTGTGCTTGACGTCCTTCGCATCGAAGCCCGTGCCATCGGAGAACTTGACGCCCTGGCGCAGGTGGAAGCGCCAGCTTCCGCCGGCGTTCTGCTCCCACTTTTCGGCAAGGCGCGGCATGACGCCCTTGTCGCCGCGCACGTCGAGCTCGGTCAGCGTCTCGCTGACATTCTGCATGATGACGCGGCCGATATTCGAGCGCGTCGCCATGCAGGGCTCCAGGAGATCGGCCTCCTCGGGCAGGACGATCTTGATGGGGCCCGACCCGGCGAAAGCGGGCGACAAGGCGGAGCCCAGCATGAGGGCACCCAGGACAAACATTCTCTTCACGGCATTTCCTCCCTAGTGAATTTCGTTCAGGCAGATGTCGGTTTTCCGGATCGCGCGGCGATCAGCGCCGCGCAACAGATGAGCCCGCCGCCGCAAAGCGTAGTGAGGGCGATGTTTTCACCGAACAGTGCGAACCCGCCGAGCGCCACCAGCGGCAGGCGCAGGAAATCGACGGGGGCGACGATGGTGGCGGGGGCGAGCGAGAAGGCATGGGTCATCATGCCCATGCAGGCGGCGCCGACGACGCCTTGCAGCGCCAGAAGCCCCATCTCCTTCGAGCCGGGCATCGTCCAGAAGGGGACGGCGAAGAGCAGCGCGATCGGCACGGTCAGAAGCAGGTTCCAGATGACCAGCGTCGCGGTCCCGTCGCCCTTCGACATGGATTTCAGGATCAACTGGATGGCCGACTGAAGCACCGCGCCGGCAAGCGCGAGCACAATGGCGAAGCTGAAGCCGGTGCCGGACGGCCCGATGACGAACAGCGCACCGACGAAACCGACCACGACCGCGACGATCATGGCCGGCCCCGGCCGCTCGCCGAGGGTCAGCGCCGCGCCCAGCACCAGGAAGATCGGTGACGTAAAGGCAATGGCCGTCACGTCGGCGAGCGGACCGGCGCTGAAGGCGGCGAAGAAGGCAACCATGGCCAGCAGCTTGAAGCCAGCGCGCACCGCATGCTGGCGCAGCGGATGCGTCGAGCGCAGCACACCGGGGCGCAGCACGATCCAGGGCAGGAGAACGAGCGCGCCGAAGAAGGCGCGGAAGAAGCCGATGACGAAGGGATGAACGGCGCCATCGAGGGCGCGAACGATCACCGCGTCGGTCGCCGCAAGGATCGCAGCGCCCACCGCAAAGATGACGGCCGCCCTGGCCCGCTCCTGCCCGCCGAATACCGGCATGAAACCCTCCTCCCAGCATCCTCTCGCCGGCTGGCCCAGACAATCTCCTTTTCCGACAAGTTTGTCAATTTCTTTCGCAATGTAAAATCATACGTTTTAATTTCGAGATTATAAATGCCATAAAAACAATATGTTAATCTTCATATCCGTCTCGATTACCAAATCAAGTAACATTCTTAAACTTGACAACTTTGGAAATTTTGCGATTTTCGAAGGCCTGCAGGAGGAGCCAATGAATCCAGAAGAAATAGCCAGCACCATGAATGGCCTGCTCACGACCGTCGCGCCCGGCCGCATGGAAGCCCTGCTGTCCTCGCCGATGATCCAGAACCATGCCGCTTTCCTGCACCTGCTTTCCGACGGTGCGCTCGCCTGTGCCTGGTTCGGCGGCACGCTGGAGGGCAAGTCCGACATCTCGATCTTCGCCTCCGTCCTGCCACAAGGCGCGGCGCAATGGGGGCCGCCGCAGCGCCTGAGCTTCGACCCCGCCCATTCGGAGCAGAACCCGGTGCTCTTCACCGCGCCGGATAGCCGGCTCTGGCTCTTCCACACCTCGCAGCCCTCCGGCAACCAGGACGAATGCCGCATCCGCATGGCCGAAATCCGGCGCGGGGCCGATCCCCTGACGCTGACCGCCGCCGAAGGCCGCTATCTCGACCTGCCGCGCGGCTGCTTCGTCCGCGCACCGGTGACGCTGCGCGACGACGGGGCCTGGCTGCTGCCGATCTTCCGCTGCATCCAGCGCCCGGGCCAGAAATGGAACGGCAGCCACGACACGGCCGCCGTCGGCGTCTCGCTCGACCAGGGCGCGACATGGCGGCTGGACGATCTCGATCAGTCGATCGGCTGCGTGCACATGTCGCCCGTCCCGCTTGGCGAGGGCCACCTCGCCGCCTTCTTCCGCCGGCGTCAGGCCGACTGGGTCTACCGCACGGAAAGCCGCGACGGTGGCCGCTCCTGGTCGATACCGGCGGCCAGCGACGTGCCGAACAACAATTCCTCCATCGCCGCCGTCCGGCTTCGGGACGGACGGGTCGCGATGATCTGCAACCCCGTCAGCGCCGCCCAGTCGGCGGAGCGGCGCGCCTCGCTCTATGACGAACTGGGCGAGGACGACAGCCGGCCCGACGCGGACCCGGCCGGCGGCTGCGTGCCCGTCTGGGGCGTTCCGCGTGCGCCGGTCGCGCTCTGCCTTTCCGAGGACGGCGGCCGGACCTTCCCCATCCGGCTGCTGGTCGAGGACGGGCCGGGCACCTGCCTTTCCAACGACTCGACCGACGGCCGCAACAAGGAAATGTCCTATCCCTGGCTGCTGGAGGGACCGGACGGCACCCTGCACCTCGCCTACACCTATCACCGCCGCGCCATCAAATATGTCTGCCTCTCCCCCGGCTGGGACGGCGCCGACGCACGGAGAATTTCATGAGCAGTATCATCGGCATAACCATGGGAGATCCGTGCGGGGTCGGCCCGGAGATCTCGGTTCGGGCGCTGGCCGGCATGTCGCCGGAGGAACGCGACGCGACCCGCATCTACGGCAATCTCGCGACGCTCGAAGCGGCGCGGGCGGCGCTCGGCATCGATATCGACCTCACGCCCCATGTCGTCGATCTTCCCGTCGAAGGCGCTCCTCTGCCCTGGGGGCAGCTCAGCCCGGTCGCCGGCGATGCGGCCTTCCGCTTCATCGAAAAGGCGGTGCAGGACGCGCAGGCCGGCACGATCGGCTGCATCGTCACCGCGCCGATCAACAAGGAGGCCCTGAACCTTGCCGGCCACCACTATGACGGCCATACCGGGATGCTGCGCAGCCTTACGGGCGCCAAGGCGGCCTATATGCTGCTCGCCTCGGACCGGCTGAAGGTCATCCACGTCTCCACCCACGTCTCCCTGCAGGAGGCGATCCGCCGCGCAACGACCGAGCGCGTGCTGGCGACCATCCGCGCGGGCGACGCCCATCTCAAGCGCATCGGCTATGCCGCGCCGAAGATCGCGATTGCCGGCATCAATCCGCATTGCGGCGAGAACGGCCTGTTCGGCACCGAGGACGACGATCAGATCGCGCCGGCCGTCGCCGCCGCGCGCGCCGAAGGTATCGACGCGCACGGCCCGATCTCGGCCGACACCGTGTTCCACCGCGCCTATTCCGGCGCATTCGACCTGGTCGTGGCGCAGTACCATGACCAAGGCCATATCCCGATCAAGCTCGTCGCCTTCGATACCGCCGTGAACGTCTCGGTGGATCTCCCGATCGACCGCACCTCCGTCGACCATGGCACCGCCTTCGATATTGCAGGCAAGGGCATCGCCAATCACGGCAACATGAATTCCGCCATCGCCTATGCCCGCAAGCTGGTGGCCGGCGGCGCAAAGCGAGGATGACGCCATGACGATCGCTCCCATCACCCTTCACCAGCCGCGCCGTCTTGCCGTCGGCGCAGGCACGATCGCAGAGGTCGGCGCCTGGGCGGCGGACGCCAAGTCCGTCCTCGTCATCGCGACGCCGGTCACCGTCGGCTTTGCCGACCGGCTGAAACTGTCCGGGCGCGTCGCCACCTTCGACGCCATCCCCGGCGAACCCGACATCGCAACGCTCGAGGCAGCCCTCGGCGCAGCGCGCCAGACCAGACCCGACCTCATCGTCGGCCTCGGCGGCGGCTCGGTGCTCGACGTCGCCAAGCTCGTCGCCGTGCTGTGGGACAGCGAACAGACGCTTGCCGATGTCGCCGGCCCGAACCGCGTCGCCGCCCGGCGAACGCGGCTCGTCCAGGTGGCGACCACCGCCGGCACCGGCTCGGAGGCGGGCATCCGCTCGCTGATCACCGATCCGGAAAAGGGCAGCAAGATCGCGGTCGAAAGCCCGCACATGATCGCCGATTTTGCCGTGCTCGATCCCGAACTCACCTATTCCGTACCGCCGGCCGTAACCGCCGCGACGGGGGTCGATGCCATGGCGCATTGCGTGGAAGCCTTCACCAACCGCCGCGCCCATCCGATGATCGACGGTTTTGCCCGCATGGGCTTCCGGCTGGTCGGCAAGTATCTCGCCCGCGCCGTGAAGGATGGCACCGACACCGAGGCGCGCGAGGGCCTGATGCTCGCCTCCTATTATGGCGGCATCTGCCTTGGGCCTGTGAACACGGCGGCGGGACATGCCATCGCCTATCCGCTCGGCACCAGGCTGCGCCTGCCGCACGGACTGGCGAATGCCGTCATCTTTCCGCATGTCCTCGCTTTCAACCAGAAGGTAGCATCGGACAAGACCGCGGAAGTGGCCGCGGCACTGGGCCTTGGCGAGAACCTCTCCGCCGGCGCGCTGCTGGACACCGCCTGTGGTTTCTGCCGGGAGCTCGGCATCGAAATGTCGCTGGCCGCCCATGGCGCGAAAGCCGACGACCTGCCGCTCTACGCCAGCGAAGCCCATGCCAACCGGCGGCTGATGGACAACAACCCCATCGACATGAGCGTCGAAGAGGTGCTCGGCATCTACAAGGCGGCCTTCTAGAGTTTGTCAGGGAAAAGTGGGAACCGGTTTTCCCGAAAAGACAAACGAAAACAAAAGAATTTAGAACACGCCTCACCGAAGCGGCATCGCTTCGGCGCCGGAGAATGCGCAAAACCCCGGCACTACAGGGGTATTCCGTTCGAGCTACCTGGTGGCCTGGAACAGGCGGTCCCGCGAACCGGTGAGGTGCTCGAGCATGAGCTGGCGCGCCTTCAACCCGTCGCGGGCGACGATGGCGTCGGCGATCGCTTCATGCTCGGCGAAGACGCGCGTCAGGCCGGCAGCCTCGCGCTTGACCGAGGCACCATGGAATTTCATGCCGACGGCGATGTGGTCCTTCAGCGCTTCCATGGCGGTGAAGAAATAGCTGTTCTGCGCGGCGCGGGCGATGGCGAGATGGAACTGGAAGTCCGCATCCTCGCGGTGGGACTGCCGGTTGGTGGCGTCCCGCATCAGTTCCAGTGCCTGGCGGATGGCGGCGAGCGTCGCCGCGTCATGCCGCTCGGCCGCCGCGGCCGCCGCGGCCGGCTCGACGGTCAGGCGGAACTCGTAGCAGTTGAGAAGATCGGCGACATTTTCGAGTTGGCCGAAGCCGAGCGGTTCGCGCATGCCGACGGCGCGCACGAAGCTGCCGGCGCCGCGCCGCGAATAGATGAAGCCCTGCTCGCGCAACCGGCGCAGCGCCTCGCGCACGATCGGCCGGGACACCTCGAATTCGATCGCCAGGTCATGCTCCGTCGGCAGGCGCTCATCCGGCTGGTAAGCGCCCGACTTGATGGCCCGGTGCATGCGCTCGAAGACGAGATCGCCGAGGCTCTTGCGTGCTGTTCCGTTCTCCAGTCCCATCTGTCATCCCGTCTTCCGGAGGATCCTGTCCGCGATCTGCGTCAGCGTGTCCGGCCCACCGAATCCGCCCGATTTCGCGATGATGCAATGTCCTTGCGCATGCGCCAAGCCCAGCCCCGGCAGGCACTCGCCCATGAGGCGGAAGCGCTCGATTCCCATCCTTGCCAGAACGGCTTCGGCCGTTGCCCCGCCGGAAAGAAGCAGGATCGATGCGCCCTCGGTCAAGGTCGGGCAGACGCTTTCGGCAAGCGCCTGTGAAACCATGTGCCCACTTGCCTCCGCCGCGCCAGGCACCGCCTGGACCAGCGTGAGCGGACTCTCGTCGGGCTGCGCATCGGAAAGCACGCCGTTCGGCGCGGGCAGGTAGCGCGGGTCGCCGGCGGCACGCAACGCGTCAATCTGGGCAAGCGTGATCGGATCGCGCGAACCGATCACGAACAGGCCGCGTCCCGGCGGGATTGCCGCGAGGCCGGGCGCCCTCCCGTCGCTCATGCGCGCGGCGAGCGCATCGGCAAGGCCCCGCGCGCCGATGAGAAGGTCGATACCCGGGATATCGAGGACCGCATCCATTGCGCTCTGGGTCGGCGTATCCGGCACCACTGCGCGCGCGGCGTGCGTGCCCAGCCGTTCAGCGACCGAGATCGGCACGTCAACCCCGAAACCCTGGACATGACCGTCCAGAACCACCCGGCCGAAATCCGGAATAGCCGGTGCGACCAGCGCGGAACGATAGCGCATCGCATCGAGCTCCGTTGCGATGTGCCCCTTGAGCCGTGAATCGACCTTTTTGAACAATCGTGCTGCCGGTGGAAGGGCAGCAAGCGCGGCGACCGTCCGCCGACGCGCCGCATCCGCGTCGATTTCGCGGGACGCGAGATTCACCGCCAGCACATCCGGTTTCTCCGAAACCGCTTGCGCGATGACCTCGATCGACAGCGCCACCTCGACATGGAAACCACGGCTGGCGAAGGGAGCGGCAGCGTCGAGCGTTCCCGTCAGATCGTCCGCTATGAGCACCAACATGCCGCCACCTCGAATTAGTTGTTATCTTTATAGCGGTATTATCGATTGAAATACCAGTATAAAATTCAAAGTTTGGACAAACTCCGCATAGTTCGTGGCTGTAGCTTGGGCAGTTCCCACCCCAGGTCGATCTGGGTACGCGATGATGATATTCGGGCTGATCGGGTTCACGGGATATCGTTGGCTGGCCGGCCCGGTGCACATGTCCGGCTGCCGCGCTCGCGGACGATGGTCCGCGGGCCGATACGCCGCCAGGTGTTGCGGGGCGCTACCGCGCCGGTCGCTTGATCTGGCTTGCAGCGACCGTCCTGTTGCGACCTTCCGCCTTGGCGGCGAGCAGGGCGGCATCCGCGCGGGCGAGAAGGGTTTCCACCGACCCATCCGCGGGCGAGGCCGAAACGCCCACCGAAACGGATACCATGCCGAGGATCTGCCCCGCATGGGAGAGCGCCGCGCCGCTGATCTTCTGCCGCAGCGTTTCCGCCAGCTCGATTGCCTGTTGCTCGCCGAAGGACGGCAACAGGGCGGTGAATTCCTCGCCACCGAAACGGAAGGCGTCGCCCGCCGTCGCGCAGGTGTCGCGCAGCGTCTGCCCGACGAACTGCATCACGAGGTCTCCGGCGTCATGGCCGAACTGGTCGTTGAAGCGCTTGAAATGGTCGATGTCGATCATCAGGCAGGCAAGCGGTTCCCCGCTCCGTTCCCCGACATGTCTGCGCAGCGCCTCATCCAGGGAGCGGCGATTGAAAAGCCCCGTCAGCGGATCGCGAGCGGCAAGGGCCGTCAGCTTTTCCCGCAGTTGCAGGTTGGCGATGGCAAGGCCGACATTCTCTGCAATCAGTTCGAGATAGAGCCGCGGCCCCGCAGGTCCCAGCGCGTCCTCCTGCCGTTCCTCCAGATAGAGAAGCCCGATCATGTCGCCCTGCGCGGTCAGGGGAACACAGAGCGCGCCGACACCGGGCGGATCGAGATGCTGGCAGGGCACGTCCACGCCGTCGTCGCTGCTGCGATGGGCGCGGCCGCGCCGCAAGCCCCAGCATTCGGTGGCCGGGAACGCCGCCGCCGAGTGCCGCGGCTCGAGCCATGCCCCGGCCCGCGCCAGCGTGGTATTGCTCTCGTTCAGGATATAGAGGCCGCCGGCAAGGCCGGGAAAGATCTCCGGCGAGAAGCGGACGATCACATCGGTCAACTCGGCCTGGTTCTGGCAGGCCTGGACCCGGTGCATCATCTGCAGGATGAGGTCCTTGGTATGCTGGTCGGCCCTGCGATCCGCATCGAGCTTCTCGCGTTCGATGAGATTGGTACGGAAGATCTCGATCGCCTCGTTCATTTCGCCGATCTCGTCCGCCCGCCGATCCAGCGGCACCTCGACGGTATAGTCCTGTCTGGCCAGCCGGCTGACAATTCCCGTCATCCGCCGCAGCGGCATCGCCACGCGCCGCCGCAGGACGAAATACAATACGGCGACGAACAGGGCTCCGGTAACCGCAAGCATGACCTTGGCGGCAAGGCTCCACCAGTCGCTGCGCGCACGGGCCCTTTCGAGATTGGATTGTGTGCGTGTTGCCGTCAGGTCGCGGAAATGGGCGATCGTCGTGAGAAGCGCGCTCTGGAGCCGCTCGTGTTCGGGGCCGAACAGCGCCGCCTGCGCGCCCGCCTTGTCGCCGCGCCGATAGGTTTCGATCGCTTCCGCCTCGATCTTGTCCAGGCCCTCCACATCCTTGACGATATCCGTCAGCACGGCCGCTTCCACCGGCTCCAGCCCGCGGGCAATGAGCTTGGCGGCGACCTCTTCCCGGCGCCGCTCCGTTTCCTCGTCCGCATGAAACGCCTGGAGGTGGCGCTCCTCGCCGCGCATCACGTAAAGGCGCGCCTCGTCGCTTCGGACCTCGGCGCCCAGCGCCAGCTCCTCGGCCAACGTATCGAGCGCGAGATGCTCCTCGACCGCGGCACGCTCCTCGAGCGCGCTCCGGGACGACAGGATGAACGACGCGCCGGAAAGTGCCGTCAGGACGACCGTGATGCCATAGGCCCAATTGGTGATGGTGGTAATTCTCATCCCCTGACAATGCCACCTTCTGCTTGAGCGAGGATTAAGGAGAGGCCTTTTGCCGATTCGGCAACATCTCGCATCAATTCGCCCTTAATCCGGAAATTTTCGGCACGATTGGCACGCTACGGCTGAAATATTCTTGACATAATTCCGTTTCGGAAATTTACTTCCCGCAGTTGGCCGAAATGGAACCGCCCCATGACACAGCGCTACGTCGTCGACGATCTGGACCGCGAGATCATCCGCTACCTTTCCGAGGACGGGCGCCTCTCGGCAGCCGAGATCGCCGGCCGGATCGGCAGCGTGTCCGAACGCACCATCCGCAATCGCATCGCCGCCCTGCTGCAGGCGAAGATGATCGTCATCGGCGCCATCCCCGATCCCGTGGCGCTCGGGCGCGATGTGCAGGTCGAACTTCTCATCGAGGTGGAAGCAGGCAAGCTCGAGGACGTCGCCATCCAGCTCGCCGAATATGACGAGATCGGCTACCTCGCCGCGACCAGTGGGGCGGCCAATCTCAGCGCCTCGCTCTTCGTCGCCGATCATGCGGCGCTTCTCGAATTCATCGATCAGGAACTGGGCAAGCTGCCCGGCGTCAAGCGCGTGACGACCTCGGTCGTCCTGCGGCTCTACAAGGTATTCGGCACGAGGACGACCGCGATCAGCCGCGGCACGGATCTCGGCGGCAAGAAGAAAGGATAACCCATGCTGCGCATTGGGGTGGATGTGGGCGGGACCAATACGGACGCGGCGCTGCTGCGCGGCACCGAGGTTCTGGCAACGGTGAAGTCCTCGACCACGGCGGACGTGACCTCGGGCGTCGGCGCCGCGATCCGCACGGTTCTGGCCGAAGCCGGCATCGATGCGGCCTCCGTCGATGCCGTGATGATCGGCACGACGCATTTCCTCAATGCGGTCGTCGAAGGCCGCCATCTTGAAAAGGTCGGCGTCCTGCGGCTTTGCGGCGCGGCGACGCGCTCGCTGCCGCCAATGATCGACTGGCCCGATACGCTGCGTTCCATCGTCGAGGGCGGCGCGGCCATGGTGGGTGGCGGCGTGAACTACGATGGCTCCGAAATCGCCCCGCTCGATAGCCACGCCGTCCGCGCCGCCTGCCGAGAATGGCGTGCCAAGGGCATTTCGGCGGTCGCGATCTGCTCGGTCTTCGCCCTGGTCGACCCGCGCATGGAAAACGAGGCGGCCGACATCGTCGCCGAGGAAATGCCCGACGCCGCGATCAGCCTGTCGCACCGTGTCGGGCGAACCGGCCTCCTGCCGCGCGAAAACGCCACGATCCTCAATGCGAGCCTGCACAAGCTCGGACACGAGACGGTCGACGCCTTCCGCGCGGCCTTTGCCGCGCTCGGCCTCGCTTGCCCGCTCTACCTCACCCAGAACGACGGCACGCTGATGGCCGCGGACTTCGCCGAGCGCTATCCGGTCTTCACCATCGCCTCCGGCCCGACCAATTCCATGCGCGGCGCGGCCTTCCTCACCGGCCTCTCGGACGCCGCCGTGATCGACATCGGCGGCACCACCACCGATATCGGCATGCTGGTCGCCGGCTTCCCGCGCACCCGCAGCGAGGGCGCGATGATCGGCGGCGTGCCGACCAATTTCCGCGTGCCGGATGTCTATTCCTTCGGCCTTGGCGGCGGCAGCATCGTGCGCTCCGGCCCGCCCGCGACGGTCGGCCCGGATTCCGTCGGATTCCGCCTGCCGGAAAAGGCGCTGTGTTTCGGCGGCGACACGCTGACCGCGACCGACATCGCCGTGGCGGCGGGTCTCGTCGACCTCGGCGACCGCAGCCGTCTCGGCCACATCGCACCGGACTTCGCCCGGCAGATGCTGGCGCAGATGAAAGCCAGCATCGAGACGGTCCTCGACCGCATGAAGCCGAGCGCGGAGCCGATCCCGGCCATCCTCGTCGGCGGCGGATCGGTCCTTGTGGAAGGGCTGCTGGAGGGCACATCGGTATCGCTGAAACCGGAGCATTTCGGCTCTGCCAACGCCATCGGCGCGGCCATCGCACAGGTTTCCGGGGAAGTGGACAGCGTCGTTTCGCTGGAAGGCACGACGCGGGAGCTCGCGCTGGACTCCATCGTTGCGGAAGCGCGGGCCCGTGCCGTCGAGGCCGGCGCGGCGCACGAGACGGTGACGCTCGCCGAGATCGAGGAGACGCCGCTGGCCTACCTGCCCGGCAATGCCGTGCGCATCGCGGCGAAAGTCATTGGAGAACTCAGGGCATGAAGTACTGGTCGCTCACCGAAACGGATATCGACCGCATCGCCATCGGCTGCGGCATCCTGGGCACCGGCGGCGGCGGCAGCACCTATCACGCCTCGCTGCGCGCCAAGGCGTTGTTGCGCGAGGGCAAGCGCATCCGCATGGTGCGGCCCGCCGACATGTCGCCTGACGCGCAGATCATCGGCATCGGCGGCATCGGTGCGCCGACGGTCGGCATCGAAAAGATCGCCGAAGGCGCCGAGGGCGTGCGACTGCTCCACGCGCTCGAACATCATATGGGCCGCAAGGTCGACGCCCTGCTCGGCGACGAGGTCGGCGGCGGCAACGGCCTTTCGCCCATGCTGACGGCCGCCATGGTCGATCTGCCGGTGGTGGATGCGGACGGCATGGGCCGCGCCTTCCCCGAAGTGCAGATGACCACCTTCTTCATCCACGGCCAGCCGGTGCAGCCGGCGGCGCTCGCCGATGCCGACGGCAACGTGCTGATCGTCACCGAGGCGACCACGCCGAAGATGCTGGAAAAGCTGCTGCGCGCCAGCACCATCGCGATGGGCTGCACGGCGCTGATGACGACGGCGCCGATGAGCGGCGAGTTCGTGCGTCGCTTCGGGGTACCGCACACGACGAGCCAAGCCTGGACCCTGGGCGACGCCGTGCTGAACGCCCGCGCCGCCAAGGAGGACCCGGTGGAAGCGATCCTCAGGCAATCGGGCGGCGTGCGCCTGCTGCGCGGCAAGGTCACCGACATCGCCCGCCGCATCACCGCCGGCTTCAACCGCGGCACGCTCACCGTCGCCGGGCTCGACGCGGACGCGGGCCGGACGATCGCCATCGAGATCCAGAACGAATACCTGATCGCCCGCGAGGGCGAGGACATCATCACCATGGTGCCGGACCTGATCTGCATCGTGGATTCGGAAACCGGCCGCGCCATCGGCACGGAGGAGCTGCGCTACGGCCTGCGCATCGACGTGCTTTCCATGCCGGCGCCGGTGCTGCTGCGCAGCGAGATCGCGCTCGAATCCGTCGGCCCCCGCGCCTTCGGTTACGATTTTGACTTTGTGCCGGTGGGCATATCCGCCGATGCGCCGCCGGTGCCCCATTACAGAGAAGACGCCTAATCGTCCGGACCCCAACCTCCACGGGAGAACGAAATGAACCGCCGCAATTTTCTGAAGACGACAGCCCTCGCCGCCCTTGCCGCCGCGGGCACCCGCTGGAACTTCGCCATGGCAGAGGGCACCGGCAGCATCTTCACGCTCGCCTGCCCGACGAGCTTCCCCGACCTCGACCCCGCCACCTCGTTCTCCAACGACGGCGCGGTCCTCGCGAACGTCTATGAGGGCCTCGCCCGCTACATTCCGGCCACCGACACGGCGGAAGCGAAGATCGAACCGCTGCTCGCGACCGGCTGGGAGGTCAGCGCCGATGGCAAGACCTGGACGTTCACCCTGCGCGACGGCGTGACGTTCCACGACGGCAGCCCGCTCACCTCTGAAGCCGTCAAGGGTTCGATCGAACGCACCCGGAAGATCGGCGGCGGCGCGTCCTTCATCTGGGGTCCGGTGACTTCAATCGAAACGCCCGAGCCGTTGAAGGTCGTCTTCCAGCTCTCCGAGCCGCAGCCGCTCGACCTCATCGCCTCGGCGGGCTTCGCCGCCTGGATCTACGCACCGTCCGTCCTCGACAAGGACAACGCCTGGTTCAACGCCGGCAATGACGGCGGCACCGGTCCGTTCAAGATCAGCCGTTACGAGCCGGGCCAGCGCGCCGTGCTCGACCGTGTCGACGGCTATTGGGGCAAGGTGCCGGAAAACGGCTTCAAGACCGTGTCCTTCGAGATCACCGAGGACGCGACGCTGGCCCAGAACATGATCGAAAGCGGCCAGGCCGACTGGACCTACAGCCTGCCCTACGAGAATCTCGAGGCGCTGAAATCCAATCCCGACCTCAACGTCGTCGTCAACCCGTCCTTCGAAACGCTGTTCGGCCTCTACAATGTCAAGCGCGCGCCGCTCGACAAGGTGAAGGTGCGCCAGGCGCTGTCGCTCGCCTTCCCCTATGACGACGTGATCGCGGCCGGCACGAGCGGCTTCGGCACCCGCGCCAAGGGCGTCGTGCCCGCCGGCATCTGGGGCCACGACGCTGCGGCGCCGATCCCGAAGACCGACCTCGAGGCCGCCAAGGCGCTGCTCGCCGAGGAAGGCATCGAGCCGGGCCTCGAACTGACGATGACCTATTCGGCATCCCAGGCCATCGAAGCGGTTGCCGGCGAACTCTGGAAAGCCAATCTGGAGACCCTCGGCATCACGCTGACGCTGCAGCCGATGGCCTGGGAAGCCCAGTGGCAACTCGGCAAATCGGATCCGCAGGCCGCGCAGGACATCTTCGTCATGTTCTGGTGGCCGACCTTCGTCACGCCCTACGACTACCTCTTCAACCTGTTCCACAGCGAGGAGAAGCCGAACTTCAATCTCGGCTACTATTCCAACCCCGAGGTGGACGCCAGGATCGACGAGGCGGCAAAGCTCTCCGGCACCGACCGGCCGCGCGCCGAGGCCCTGTTCATCGAGGCGCAGCGCAAGGTGATCGAGGATGCAGCGGCAGTCTTCATGCTGGACCAGCCCAACGTTCACATCATCCGTGCGGATATCAAGGGCTATGCCGACAATCCGGCCTACGGGCACATCACCTTCATCAACGAGCTGAGCCGGTAGGGCGCGCGGGGGTCTGATGGAACTTCTGCGCTATATCCTGCGCCGCACGGTGCTCTCCGCCTTCGTGGTGGTGGGCGTGACCTTCCTGGTCTTCGTGGTGGCGCAGGTCGTTCCCTCGGACCCCGCCGCACTCTATGCCGGCCCTCGTCCCACGGCCGAACAGATCGAGAAGGCGCGTCAGGAGCTGAACCTCGACGCGCCCCTTCCGGCCCGTTTCGCGACCTTCGCCGTCGCCATGGCCTCCGGCGATTTCGGCATTTCCTATAAATCGCGGCGCCTCATCGCCGAGGATCTGCGGGCCTACCTGCCGGCGACCCTCGAACTTGCCGTCTTCTCCACCGGCCTTGCGCTCCTGATCGGCATCCCGCTCGGCGTCGTCGCCGCGGCCCGGCAGGGCCGATGGCCGGACAGGATCGGCAGCTTCGGGTCCATCGCGGCCGTCGCCATGCCGACCTTCTTCCTCGCCATGATCCTGCAGCTCGTCTTCGCGCAATGGCTCGGCGTCCTGCCGCTGTCCGGGCGCCTGTCGCGCGAAATATCGATCTCCGCACCGCTGCCGATGGTGACGGGTTTCAACATGATCGACGCGCTCATCGCCGGCCGTTTCGACGCCTTCGGCGATGCCTTCGCCCATCTGATCCTGCCGGCGCTGACGCTGGCCTCCTATCCGGCCGGTGTCGCCATGCGGCTGACGCGCTCGGCCATGATCGAGATCCTCGAGCGCCGCCATGTCGTGGCCGCCCGCGCGCTTGGCCTTTCCGAGCCGCGCATCCTCTTCGGCCACGCTCTGCCGAACGCCATGGGGCCGGCACTGACGGTGATCGGCCTTTCCTTCGCCTATGCGCTGACCGGCGCGGTGCTGGTCGAGATCATCTTCGCCTGGCCGGGCCTCGGCCGCTATGTCTCCGAAGCGATCCTTGCCAAGGACTTCCCGGTCATCGCCGCCGTCACCATGGTGGTGACGATCTGCTATGTCGTGATGAACCTCCTGATCGACATCGCCCAGGCCCTGGTCGATCCACGGGTGGCGCTGTCATGAAGAAACTCGTGCAACGTCTCGGCTGGCCCGGCACGCTCGCCCTCGCGGTCGTCATCCTCTTCGTCCTCGTCGCGATCTTCGCACCCTGGATCGCGCCCTATCCGGCGCAGGGGGCCGGCGCGCCGAATGTGGTCGCCAAGCTTTCCCCGCCGTCTGCCGACTACTGGCTCGGCACGGACCATCTCGGCCGCGACATCCTCAGCCGCATCATCTACGCCACCCGCATCTCGCTGACGAACGGCGTGCTGATCGTCGCCTTCTCACTGCTCATCGGCCTGCCGGTCGGGCTGGCGGCCGGCTATTTCGGCGGCTGGATCGACGAAGCGCTGATGCGCGGCACGGATGTCTTTCTCGCCTTCCCCGCCCTGCTGCTCGCCGTGTTGATGGCCGCTGCCCTCGGGCCGGGTTTCCTCAACAGCGTCATCGCCGTCGCCGTGACCTGGTGGCCCTGGTATGCCCGCCTCGCCCGCGCCGAGGTGCTTGTGCTGCGCGGCCAACCCTATGTGGAGGCCGCCCGCCTTGCCGGCGTCTCGCATCCGCGCATCATTATCCGCCACATCCTGCCGGCGACGGGCCGGCCGCTGACCGTCCAGGCCGCGCTCGACGTCGGCCCGGCGTTGCTGACCGCCGCCGCCCTCTCCTTCCTCGGCCTCGGCGTGCTGCCGCCGACCGCCGACTGGGGCCAGATGGTCGACGCCGGCCGAAAATTCTTCCCGGCGCGCTGGTGGTATTCGGCCATGCCCGGCATGACCATCTTCATCGTCGCGCTGGCCTTCAGCGTGCTTGGCGATGCCCTGCGCGACCGCAAGGGAGGTTCTGCCCGTGCCTCTGCTTGACGTTCGCAATCTCTCCGTCAGCATTCCAACGCCGGACGGCGACGTCCATGCCGTGCGCGCGGTCAGCCTTGAGATCGAGCGCGGCGAAATCCACGGGGTGATCGGCGAATCCGGTTGCGGCAAGACCATGACCGGCATGGCCACCCTCGGCCTCGTGCCGAAGGGGGCGCGCATAGACGCCGATCGCTTCCACTTCGACGGCGAGGATCTGCGCGACCATGCGGCCCGCCTGCGCGGCCGGCGGATCGGCCTCATCTCGCAGGACCCGGCCGCGGCGCTCAACCCTGTGCTTTGCATCGCCCGCCAGCTCGACGATGTGATCCGCGCCCATCGCGACCTGCCCCGGCAGGCCCGCCGCGCCGAGGCCGCTTCCCTGCTCGCCGCGACCGGCCTTGCGGACCCGGACAAGGTCCTCAAAAGCTATCCGCACCAGCTGTCGGGCGGCATGCAGCAGCGCGTCGTCATCGCACAGGCGCTGGCCACCGGCGCCGACTTCCTCATTGCCGACGAGCCCACCACGGCGCTCGACGTTTCCGTCGGCGCGCAGGTGCTGGCGCTCCTGCGCGGGCTGGTCCGGGACCGCGGCCTCACCGTGCTGATGATCACCCACGACATGGACGTGATCGCGGAGGCCTGCGATCGGGCCACCGTGCTCTATGCCGGCCGGTCCGTCGAGACGGGGCCGGTCGGCGCGGTGCTGCAAAGCCCCGGCCACCCCTATACCCGCGCCCTGCTTTCGGCCCTGCCCGACGCTGCGCCGCACGGTGCGCGCCTTGCCGCTATCGACGGCGCCATCCCGCCGCCGCGCTCGGCCATCACCGGCTGCGCCTTCGCGCCGCGCTGTCCGCAGGCGATGACGGTCTGTTCGGTGACCACGCCGCCGGAGCGCGATCGCGCAACCCATCGCTGGCTCTGCCATCTGCCGGAGGACGCGGCATGACCCCGGCTCCGATCCTCGACGTCGACAGGCTCGTCATCCGCTACCGCGCAGGCCTCTTCGCGTCGCGCCCGAAACCGGCCGTCAACGGTGCAAGCTTCCGCCTCGGAAAGGGCGAGACGCTTGGCATCGTCGGGGAAAGCGGCTCCGGCAAGACGAGCCTGTTGCGCGCCATCCTCCGGCTCCTGCCGGTCGAAAGCGGTGCGATCCGTCTTGACGGACAGGACTGGCTGGCGCTGAAGGGCGAGACGCTGCGCCTGGCGCGCCAGAAGATCGGCGTCGTCTCGCAAAACCCGTTCCTGTCGCTGAGCCCACGGCTGACCATCGAGGACATCCTTGCCGAACCCATGCTGGCGGCGGGGCAGCGAAAAGGCGCCGTCATGCGCGAGAAGATCGCGGCCCTTCTCTCCGACTGCGGCCTGCCGGCCGACTTCCTCGGTCGGCGCGCCCGCGAACTCTCGGGCGGCCAGGCGCAGCGTGTCGCGATCGCCCGCGCCCTGGCGCTGGAACCCGGCCTCCTGATCCTGGACGAACCGACCTCCGCGCTCGATGTCTCCGTGCAGGCGCAGATTCTCAACCTTCTCTCCGACCTCAAGGCGAGCCGCGGGCTCTCGATGCTCTTCGTCACCCATAACCTGAAGGTCGTCGCGCACATCTCCGACACCCTGCTCGTCATGCGTCGCGGCGACGTCATCGAGTTCGGCAGGACCGAGGACGTCATCCGCGCGCCCGCCGAAGCCTATACGCGCGAACTGCTCTCTTTCGGTCGCAATGCCGTTTCCGGGTGATCGGATTTGCGGGGTTCGAGGCCATGGCGGCCAAGGTCGCGGTGAGCCAGGGACGAGCCGAAGCGCGATGCCGTGGCGCTCGCCGCCTCGACGCCGGGAACGACGTCGACGGGGATGTTCTCCCGGTCGAGATGGGCGATCTCCTCTCCGGCACGGCCGGAGCCAGGCGTAAGCCGCACCACGCGCTGGCCGGCCTTGGCGAACCCAACCATCATGGCGTTGATGTTCTCCTGCCGGCCGCTTTCGCGGCCGCCGCGTTGTCTCACCGGCAGGCGCTTCGCTTCCCGGCGCGCCAGTTCCAGCACGTCGGCGGAGACGCGGTCGTCGAAGAGGATGACATCGGCCGCCTGCAACACGCGCACGGCCTTGAGCGTCAGGAGTTCCGCATCGCCCGGCCCCGCGCCGACAAATGTCACGCGACCGATGGCGGGGGCTTCCGCGAGCCGTTCGGCCTCAGCGAGAAGCACCCCGCCCACGCCCTCCTCCGGCGTATCCAGCGTGGAAAAGACCGCATCGGAAAACCGCTCCCAGAAGGCGCGGCGCGGCGGGCCGGGCTGCAGGCGGCGGTTGACCGTCTCGCGCAGCGACTGCGCCAGCGCCGCCCATGCCTTCAGGCTGTGCGGCAGAAGCGTCTCGATCCTGCGGCGGATCGTCTGCGCCAGGATCGGGGCTGCGCCATCCGTCGAGATCGCCACCACCACGGGCGAGCGATTGACGATCGAGCCGAACTGGAACTGACAGAATGCCGGCTTGTCGATGACATTGACCGGCACGCCCGCCGCACGCGCGGCCGCGGAAAATGGTTCCGCATCCTCCTCGCAGTCGCCGACCGCCAGCACCGCGCCGGGAAGATCCGATGGCGCCCAGAACCGGTCGTGTCGCGTCAGTTGTGCGGCCGGATGCTCCGGCCTGCGGATGAACAGCGCCTCGAAAGCCTCGCTGAAGCGCTCCGCATAGACATCGACGCGGGCGCCGCAGGCGGCCAGCAGCTCCGTCTTCCACATCGCGGCATCCGTACCGCCGGCGACGACGACACGCTTACCCTCCAGCGCCCAGAAGACGGGCAGTTTGGCGAGCGGCGCCATGCAGGATTCATTGCGCGGCAGCGGCAAGACATCCATCGACGATCCCCCTGATCTCTGCGCGGCAGGAGCCGCAATTGGTGCCGGCATTGAGCGCCTTGCCGACGGCTTCGACGCTGTGACAACCGCCCCGCACGGCGGCGACGATCTGGTTGACGCCGACGCCGAAGCAGGAACAGACGGTGGCGCCGGGATCCGGTTTGTCCGCACCCGGCCGGCCGGCGACGAGTGCGAACCGCCTGCGCAGGTTGGCGTGTTCGGCGGCAAGCTGCGCGATCGCCCAGTTGCGGGCGACGGCCACGGGCTCGCGCGCCAGGAAGAACGCGGCAAGGAGCCGCGTGCCCTCGAAGAAGGCAAGCCTGACATCGCCGGTCCGCGCATCCGCATAGCCGAGCGGCTCGACATGCGCGGGGATGGCAAGGGTGCGGCGACACCAGTCCGTCCAGGCTTCCACCGGCGCAACGAAGGCCAGTTCCAGCCGCCAGCCGCCATCGGCCCTGGCAACCGCCCAATAGGCTGCGTCCAGCTCGACCGGCTTTGTCCGCGAAACGGCGAAGGCATAGTGCTGCGCCTTGAACCGACGCGCCGCGACAGCGACGTTCTTCGAGGCCGGCTGGCCGGAAAAACGGTCCGTGATGGCAGGCACGACGGCGTCGATGCGCGCCCTTGCAGCGAACTGGTCGTTCCAGTGCATGGGGGCAAAGATGCTGCCCCGCGCCTGGCGCTCGGTGATGAGAGCGCGCACGACCACCCTTCCCTGCGGGCTCTCGATCTCGACCAGCCCGGCATTGCCGACACCGATCTCCATCGCATCGCGCGGATGCAGTTCCGCGAAGGGTTCGGCGATATGGGACGAGAGGCGGGCGCTTTTGCCTGTGCGCGTCATGGTGTGCCACTGGTCGCGGATGCGGCCGGTGTTCAGCGTGAAGGGATGGTCGGCATTCGTGCGGTCGCTTTCCACCGGCTCGACGGCAACGAAACGGGCCTTGCCGCCGGCATGGTAGAAGCCGCCATCGGCGAAGAAGCGGGTTTCCGTAGGCGCCTGCCCTGCCGGCTGCGGCCACTGGAAGGGCGCAAGTGCATCATAGGCATGCTGCGCGATGCCGGCATGCGCGCCGATATCGAAATCCCGGCGGCCGGCGTTCTCGAAAGCCGAAAGGGCCGCATGTTCGGAAAAGATCTTCGCCGGCGCGGTATAGGCGAAGGCCTCCGCAAAACCCATTCGGCGCGCGACTTCGGCAAGCTGCCACCAGTCCGCCCTGGCCTGGCCGGGGGCATCGAGGAAGGCGCGCTGGCGGGAAATGCGGCGCTCGGAATTGGTGACCGTTCCGCTCTTCTCCCCCCAGCCGAGCGACGGCAGCAGCACATGGGCGAGCCGGGCGGTGTCGGTTTGCCGGAGGATGTCGGAGACGGCGACGAAAGGACAGGCCTTGATCGCCGCCGCGACGGCGTCGGCGTCGGGCATTGAAACCGCAGGGTTCGTCGCCATGATCCAGAGCGCCTTGATGCGCCCCTCGGCAACGGCCTGGAAAAGATCGACGGCCTTGAGGCCAGGCTTCTCCGCAATGACCGGCGAAGCCCAGAAGCGCTGCACCCGGTCGCGGTCATCTGCGCTTTCGAGGGTCATATGGGCGGCGAGCATGTTGGCGAGCCCGCCGACCTCGCGGCCGCCCATGGCGTTGGGCTGGCCGGTCAGCGAGAATGGCCCCATGCCCGGCCGGCCGATCCGGCCGGTGGCGAGATGGCAATTGAGGATCGCATTGACCTTGTCGGTGCCCGAGGACGACTGATTGACGCCCTGGCTGTAGCAAGTGACGACCTTCTCGGTCGTCGTGAACAGACGGTAGAATTCGCGGAGCTGCATGGCCGGAAGGCCGGTCCGTTCCAGCACGTCGCGGAAGGAAACGCCCGCGGCGGCCGAAAAGGCTTCGGCAAAACCTGACGTATGCGCGGCCACATAGTTCTGCTCGACGGCATTGTTCGAGACGAGATGGGCAAGCAGGCCGACAAACAGCGCCACATCCGTATCGGGACGGATGGCGAGATGCAGGTCGGCGATGTCGGCCGTCATGGTGCGGCGCGGATCGATGACGACGACCTTCATGCCCGGACGCCGCTGTTTGGCCGCGACAAGGCGCTGGTAGAGCACGGGATGGCACCAGGCGAGGTTCGAGCCGGTCAGGATGACGAGATCGGCCAGTTCCAGGTCTTCGTAGGTTCCCGGCACCGTATCCGAACCGAAGGACCGGCGATGACCGGCAACGGAGGAGGACATGCAGAGCCGGGAATTGGTGTCGATATTGGCCGAGCCGAAAAACCCCTTCATCAGCTTGTTGGCGACGTAATAATCCTCCGTCAGCAATTGGCCGGACACATAGAATGCCACGGAATCGGGGCCGTGCTCGGCAATCGCACCGGCGAATTTCGCGGCGATGAGGTCGAGCGCCGCGTCCCAGGACGCCTGCCGGCCATCGATCTCCGGGTGGAGGAGGCGACCGTCAAGATCGATCGTCTCGGCAAGCGCCGCCCCCTTCGAGCAGAGCCGGCCGTAGTTCGACGGATGGTCCGGATCGCCCTTGACGGAGACGACGCCGTCTTCGGCGACCGTCGCGACGACGCCGCAGCCGACGCCGCAATAGGGGCAGGTTGTCTTGACCGCCTGTTCCATCCTATTCGGCCGCCATCATCAGGCTTTCGAGCGCGATGAACAGTGCGCCGCCGTCGTTCTTGAGCGCGATCGTCTTCACCGCACCCTGGTCCGCACCGAGCGCCTTGCCGGTTTCGAGCGAGATGACCCAGTTGTGCAGCGGGCAGGTGACGGCTTTCGCATGGACGATGCCCTGGCTGAGCGGCCCGCCCTTGTGCGGGCAATGGTCCTCGATGGCGAAGACCTCGTTTTCCGCGGTGCGGAACACGGCGATCCTGCCCTGCGGGGTTTTCACGCAGCGCGCGCCGCGCAGGGGAATGTCGGCGATATCTCCGATGGCAAACCAGTTCATGTCCGACCTCCTATTCCGCAGCGTCCGGGTAGCCGATGGTCGCCATCGGCCGGAATTCATGTTTGTCCTTGCCGGAGACGCGCTCCGACCAGGGATCGACCTGGGCAAATTTCTGGGAGAAGACGAAGCGGTCGTAATAGGCCTTGCGCTTGTCCGCATCGTCCATGATCTGGCGGCGGATCTCATCGAGGCCGATGCGCTTTGCCCACTTGTAGATGCGTTCGAGATAACGCGCCTGCTCGCGGTACATCTGCGTCAGCGCCACGATGTGCTCCAGCGCCTCGTCCTCGCTCTTCACCAGGCCGAGCACCTCCGTGCCCTTGATGTCGAGACCGGCGGCACCGGCAAAATGGATCTCGAAACCGGAATCCACGCAGATGACGCCGATGTCCTTGCAGGTCGCTTCCGCGCAGTTTCGCGGACAGCCGGAAACGGCCATCTTCAGCTTGGCCGGCGTCCAGGACCCCCACATGAATTTTTCGATGCGAATGCCGAGCCCGGTGGAATCCTGCGTGCCGAAACGGCACCAGTCGGAACCGACGCAGGTTTTCACCGTCCGCAGGCCCTTGGCATAGGCCTGGCCCGAGATGAAACCGGCCTGGCCGAGATCGGCCCAGACGGCCGGCAGATGCTCCTTCTCGATGCCGAGCAGGTCGATGCGCTGGCCGCCCGTCACCTTCACCAGCGGAATTGCGAACTTGTCGACCACATCGGCGATGGCGCGCAGCTCGCCCGCATTCGTCACGCCGCCCCACATACGCGGCACGACGGAATAGGTGCCGTCCTTCTGGATATTGGCGTGCACCCGCTCGTTGATGAAGCGGGACTGATAGTCGTCGGCATAGGCATCCGGCCAGTCGCAGACCAGGTAGTAATTGAGCGCCGGGCGGCACTTGGCGCAGCCGCAGGAGGTTTTCCATTCCAGCTCCTGCATGACGGCCGGAATGGACTTCAGTCCCTTGGCCTTGATCAGGCGGCGCACGTCGTCATGGCCGAGATCGGTGCAGCCGCACATCGGCAGAACGGCGGCGGGATTGTAACTGTCGCCGAGTGTCAGCGTCATCAACTGTTCGACGAGCCCGGTGCAGGAGCCGCAGGAGGCGGATGCCTTGGTATGGGCCCGCACGTCGTCCAGCGAGGTCAGCCCCTTGCCGGTGATCGTCGAGACGATCTTGCCCTTGCACACGCCGTTGCAGCCGCAGATTTCCGCATCATCCGGCAAGGCTGCAACGGCCGCCATAGGGTCCAGCGGAGCGCCCCCCTGATAGGCCTGGCCGAAGATCAACGTCTCACGCATCTGCGAGATATCGGTCTGCTTCTTCTTCAGGTCGTTGAACCAGGCGCCGTCGGCGGTTTCGCCATAGAGCACCGTGCCGACGATCCTGTTGCCCTTCAGCACGAGGCGCTTGTAGACGCCGGCCGACGCGTCGCGCAGCACGATCTCCTCGCGGTCGTCGCCATCGGCGAAATCGCCAAGCGAAAAGAGTTCGATGCCGGTGACCTTGAGCTTGGTCGGCGTATCCGAATGCACGAAGGCGGCGCCATGCTCGCCGGCAAGGTGCGAGGCCATGACACGCGCCATCTCGTAGAGCGGGGCGACGAGGCCATAGACCATGCCGCCGACCTCGGCGCATTCGCCAAGCGCCCAGATGCTGCCGTCGGAGGTCTGCATGCCATGATCGACGACGATGCCCCGATTGATCGCAAGCCCCGCCTCCCGCGCAAGCCCGACATTCGGGCGGATGCCGACGGCCATGACGACGAGCGTTGCCGGAACGATGCGGCCATCCTCCAGCTCGATGCCTTCGACCTTGCCGTTGCCGACAATGGCTTTCGTGTTCGCCTTGCAGATGATCTTGATGCCACGCCCTTCCAGCTCTTTCTGCAGGAGATAGCCGGCGGCCGGGTCGAGCTGGCGGTCCATCAGGGTCGGCATGACATGGAGCACGGTGACATCCATGCCGCGGCCGGCGAGGCCGGCGGCGGCTTCGAGCCCCAGGAGGCCGCCGCCGATGACGACGGCCTTTTCCCGCGACTGGGCCGCCAGCAGCATGGCCTGCACGTCATCGAGATCGCGGTAGGTGATGACGCCGGGCAGGTCCTTGCCCGGCACCGGCAGGATGAAGGGCACGGAGCCGGTGGCGATGACCAGCTTGTCATAACTTTCCGTCACGCCGTAGTCGGACGTGACGGTCCTCGCATCGCGGTCGATGGCGACGATGCGATGGCCCTTGTAGAGCGTGATGCCGTGCTTGATGTACCAGCCGTCGCCGTGGATGATGATTTCCTCATAGTCCTTCTCGCCCGACAGCACCGGCGAAAGCATGATGCGATCGTAATTGACGCGCGGCTCGGCGTTGAAAATGGTTACGTCGTATTGGCCCGGCGCCTTTTCGAGGAGATGCTCCAGCATGCGCCCCGGCGCCATGCCATTGCCGATGATGACGAGTTTCTCGGTCATGGTGTTTCCTTGCAGTTACGCTGCGACAGCCGGAACGGAGACGCGCTCCATCTGGCGGATGGACAGATGCATCCAGAAAAGCGAGATGGTGACGACGGCGAAGAGCAGGATGAAACAGCTCGACCACAGGCCCGTCGCGTCCTTGAGGAGGCCGAAGGCGATGGGCAGGAGGAAGCCGCCAAGCCCGCCGACCATGCCGACGATGCCGCCGACAGCGCCGATGCTTTCGGGATAATAGGCCGGGATATGCTTGTAGACGGCCGCCTTGCCGAGGCTCATGACGAAGCCGAGAACGAAGACCGCGAGGATGAAGATGGCCGGCGGCAGGGCGGCCGGTACGGAGAGGACCAGCGTTGCGGCCGCCGAAATCCCGAACACCCAGTACATGACGCTACGCGCGCCCTTCCGGTCGGACAGCATGCCGCCGAGGGCCCGGAAAATGCTGCCGGGGACGGAATAGGCCGCCGCGATCATGCCGGCCGTGGCGATGTCGAAACCGTAGACGCCGACGAGATAGCGCGGCAGCCACAGCGACAGGGCCACAAACCCGCCGAAGGCAAAGAAATAGTACAGCGAGAAGCGCCAGACCTGGGCGTTCTTCAGCGGCGCGAATTCCTGCAGCATCGGGCGGCGCGGCGCCTTGCCTTCCTTACGGCTGCGGAAGGCGGGATCGTCGGAGGTGGTGAACCAGAAAAGCACGGCGGTCAGGAACAGGGCCGCCGCCCAGTATTCCGCCACCATCTGCCAGCCTGCGGCGACGAGCACGACGGGCGCCAGGAACTTGGTCACCGCCGCGCCGACATTGCCGGCGCCGAAGATGCCGAGCACCGTCCCCTGCTTTTCGGCCGGAAAGAACGGCGAGACATAGGCGATGCCCACGGCGAAGGAGCCACCCGCAAGCCCGATGCCGAGACCGGCCAGCAGCATTTGCGGATAGGTCGTGGCATGCGACAGCAGGAGCGTGGCGAAGGCTGCCGCCAGCATGGTCAGCGTATAGACTAGGCGGCCGCCATAGCGCGTCGTCCAGACACCGAGCACGATGCGCACCAGCGATCCGGTGAGAATGGGCGTGCCGACGAGAAGACCGAACGCGGCTTCGCTGAGCCCCAGCTCTTCCTTGATGCGGATGCCGATGATCGCGAAGATCGTCCAGACGGCGAAACAGATGGTGAAGGCGAAGGTTGACATCCACAGGGCGATTGCCGGTTCGCTGGCGGATAGAGGTTTGCTGGTCGCAGACATGGCTTCTCCGTGGCCCGACAAGGTCGTGCCGCTCCATCTTGAGGGGTGAAAACAAAAAGCCGCAGGCCAGGGCATGCGAGACGGATGGTCCGTCGTCACAGATCCTGATCAGCGGCTTTGCTGGTGAGGCGCCCGTCGTTGGACGCCGATTTCGTGACCCGAAGGCCCGAGCAATAAAAAGCAATCGGCGTGCCAGTTTCGACAAGCCATTGATTTACAAAGAAGATAAAAGCCTATGCAGTGCCGACACTTGCCGGGTGGCTTTCAGCCCGTGCATTGCAAAGTCATTTTTTGTGCAGTGCGCATAAATTAAGCGCCGCGCATCAACCGGCAGATTGCGCGGCGATATAGGCGTCGACGTCGTCGGGATCGAAGCGTCCGCCATCGAAGAACCCATCCGGTCCCAGCGTCAGCGCGCCGGAAGAGCCGACCGGCGTTGCGGCCGTCAGCGCCCCCTCGACCTTGGCGCTGGCGGATGGCATGGCAATGCCGAGGTCCTTCAGCGCGGCCCGGTAGATGTCCGGGCGGTAGGTCTCCGCCGCGATGTGCTGGTGTTTCGCCGTGTGTTCGATCTGCCGCCAGCGAACCATCTGGGTGTAAAACCAGAGCGCATGGCTCTTCCACGGAAAAGTCGCCGCCCTGGCATTCGGCACGAAGAAATCGTCGATGGACCGCACGGCGCCGCCTCCGACCGGCAGCTTGCCGCTGAGCGCCGGCAGAAGCAGCTCCACATCGCGCCCGACATAGGCCGGCTGCGCCAGAAGCACGGCAAGCGCCGCACGATTGTCCGGCCGGGCGCACCACAGCGAGGCCTGATGCAGCGCCACGAGCAGCGCGGCCATCGCCTCGGGATTGGCTTCGCCCCAACGCGCGTTGACGCCCAGCACCTTTTCCGGGCTCGACTGCCAGATCGCCGCCTTGACGGTCGCAAGATGCCCGCCTCGGCGCAGCACGCCGAACGCGTTCCAGGGTTCGCCCGCACAATAGCCGTCGATCACATGCTCGGCGAGCGCATCGCCCATATCCGGCGGCGGCAGCACGACGATCTCGATCTCGCGGTCCGGATCGATACCGCTCGCCGCCAGCCAGTACCGCAGTTCGTAATTGTGCCCGGAATAGGGATGCACGACGCCGAAGCGCAGCGGCCGCCCGGCCCGCGCCGCGATCACCGCACGGAGCGCGGCCCCATTCCCGCGCGCGTCAAGATCATCCGTCGCGCCCTTGTCCGCCATCGCCTGCCAGAGCGCCGACGAGACGGTGACGGCGTTGCCGCCAAGACCGAGCGCCATGGGCACGATCATGTCGGGTGCGGGAACATTCAGGCCTAGATTGCCGGCGATCGGCATGGGGCCGAGAATATGCGCGACGTCGATATGGCGCACCGCCAGCCGGTCCCGGATGCTTGCCCAGGAGCGCTCGCGCAGCAACGTGAGCGCGATCCCCTGCTCCTCGGCAAAGCCCATCTCTCGGGCGACGACGAGGAGCGCGCTGTCGAGCAACGGCACGAAGCCGGCGGTGATGGCGTGGCGCGTCGTCATTCCGTTCCTCCGGGATCGAGCAAGCCGGCCGCCGTGACAAGGCTTTGCGCTATCTCGGCGATCTTGCGGTTCTGGTTCATCGCCGTGCGGCGCAGCAGCGCATAGGCCTCGTCCTCCGAGAGCCCGCGAGAGCGCATCAGCAGCCCCTTGGCGCGGTCGATGACCTTGCGGTTCTCAAGCTCGCCACGCGTCTCTTCCAGTTCGCGGGTGAGGCGGGAAAAGGCGTTGAACCGGCTGATCGCCATCTTCAGGATCGGTCGCACCCGCTCCTGCTTCAGTCCGTCGACAATATAGGCCGACACGCCCGCTTCGACCGCCGCCTCGATGGAGGCCTCGTCGGATCTGTCGACGAACATGGCAATGGGACGCCTGACGGCGCGCGAAAGCTGGAACATGCTTTCCAGCATGTCGCGGTTCGGGTTTTCGAGATCGATGACGACAATATCGGGATTGAGATCGGCAATGCGGCGCGCCAGACCCTGCATGACGTCGATAACCGTCACCTGGTCATAACCGGCATCCCGCAGCCCGTCTTCGATGATGGCGGCGCGGATGCGATTCTCGTCGATAACAAGTACGTTCAGTCCATTCGGCTTCATATGGCGACCGCATCGAAACCGCGCTGCTGAATTGCCGCGTCGTCATTTTGCAATGCAGCATTATGCAGACGATATCAAGCCATGCGGCCCATAGGGATGGGCGATGCGTGTTCGGCTCTTGGGCGCGCGCGGAGACAGCGCCGGCTGTTTCAGGAGAAGGCAAAGTCCCCGTGGAAGCCTGCAAGCAGCCATGAAACGAACGTGTCGAGGGCGGGCGATATCTCGGCCGATGGCGAGCGAATGATACCGTAGTGCGAGCCGTCCGGCAGGAAGCCCAGGGGCGCGACGAGGCGCCCCCTGCGGATATCGTCGATGGCCATGATCTTCGGACACATGGCGACGCCGAGCCCACTGGCAGCGGCTTCCACCATCAGGAAATGCTGATCGAGAAAGCGCGTCGACCTTGGCTTCGGTGCCTCCCGGCAGTCGGCAGACCATTTGCTCCAGGCATTGGGCCGGGTCTTCGCGGCAAGCGCGACATAGGCGCCGGCAGAAAACCTCTCGACCATATCGGGATGCATGACCGGCCCGACCTCCTCGGCAATCAGCTGTTCGACGTGCCAACTCGGATCGATTGCGAAGTCCAGCCGACGGATGGCCAGCGTGATCCGGTCACGCGCAAAGTCGAAACTGCCGCCGCCGACGGACAGATGAAGGTCTATGTCCGGATGGCGATCCTGAAACTCCGAGAGCCGCGGAATGAGCCAGCGCATAGCGACAGATCGCTCGCTGGAGACGACAATCGGCGGCGACAACTCGACTTCACGGATATCCTCCAGCGCGGCCGAAACGAGCGACAGGGCATCCGTTGCCGCCTGCGCCAATCGCGCGCCCTCCTTCGTCAACCGCAGACCACGGCCGTCGGGCTCCAGCAGAATGACGCCCAGGTGATCGGACAGTTTCGATACGCGCCGGCTCACAGCACCGTGGGTGAGATTGAGGTCGGCGGCAGCCGCACGCACGGATCCAAGCCGCGCCACGACCTCGAATGCACGCAAGTCATCGAGAGAGGAGATTTCCGATCGCTTCATTGGTGATCATTTATCACCAATAAACGTCAAATCATATCGATTTTTATCCCCGAAGTCCGCTGGTATTCAGGAGCCATGAGAGAGATCATTGACCAAATCGAACGGGTCGGCATTGTTGCCGACGACCTGACGAGCGCGGCGGACGGCGCTGGCGCATTTCTGAAATCCGGCTATCAACCCCGGGTCTGCCGGTCGAAACAGGAAACCGGTAGCGCGCAGGTGACGGCCATCGACACGGGCAGCCGGCTCATGATCGAAGTGGACGCCGTGCGCGCCACCGCCCAGGCGATCGCTTCGCTTGCCGGCTGCCGGCACCTCTACAAGACGATCGATTCCACCCTGCGCGGCCATGTTCGCGCGGAGATCGCCGCTGCCTTCCAAGCCAGCGGCCGGGCACGGCTGGTTGTCGCTCCGGCATTTCCGGCAGCGGGACGCACCACGATCGACGGCGTCCAACGTCTGCATGGCGAGCCAGTCGCGCAGACCGCCTATGGTCACGACCCCGTTCATCCCGCGCGCACGTCGCGGATTGCAGACCTGATCGCACCCGATCTTGGCCGACCGGCGATGGTTCCCGTTAGCGCGACCGACGACGATATCGGGAAGCACATTGCCGGCGCTTCGGTCATCGTCGTCGACGCATACAGCCAGATCCTGCTGAACCGCCGGATTGCGGAGATTGCGAAACACGGCCCGGCTCTATGGGTCGGATCTCCGGGCATGGCCGAGGCCCTGGCCGCGGTCGTCGGCCGATCGCCCGATCGCCAGACCTTCACGCCCCCGAACACTCCGCGTCGCGTTCTCGTCCTCGTCGGCAGCGCAAACCACGTCAGCCACGCCCAATGCGAGGCGCTGGCCGCGGCCGGCGCCTCGGTCGCCGATAGAGCAGAAGGCATCGCTACCACGGCGTCCATCGCGTGCCTCCCTGCCCCGCGCACCCGCACGGCGGATCCGTCGAAGGTTCTCTCCGCACTGGTGGACGAGGCGGAAGTCGCGCTCTCGCGGCAATGGTACGACGCCATTATCGCGACAGGCGGCGAGACGATGAGCGCCCTTATGGACCGCCTCTCCATCCACACCTTCACCTTGACCCATGAGCTTGAGCCCGGCTTTCCGCTCGGTTGCACACGTCTGGCAAATGGACGAACGATGCTGCTTGCCATGAAGGCAGGCGGTTTCGGCTCGGTCATGACCTTGTGCAATGCCGCCAATGCCATCCTTCAGATCGGAGGGAAGCCATCATGAAAACCATACTGCGCCCCCTCGCCATTACCATGGGCGACCCGTCGGGCATCGGACCGGAGATCGTCGCGAAGACGATCCTTGCCCGTGCCGATTTGCGTCACAACGTCATTGTCGGCGATCCGGCTGTTCTGGCGAACGCGATCGCCAGACTGAGTGGCGGGCTGTGCCTGAACGAAATCGGCACGGTCGCCGATGCAAGGCCGGAAGGCTTTCTGAACGTCCTCGCCTCGTCCAGGGTCGAGACGCCGCCCCCGCTCGGCACGGTCAGTGCCGCCAGCGGCCGCATGGCCTATGACGCCATCGTTGCGGCGATCGATCTCGCCAGATCAGGCGCGGTCGCCGGGATGGTCACGGCGCCGATCCACAAGGAAGCGCTGGCCGCCGCCGGGCTTTCCTATCCCGGCCATACGGAAATCCTCGCGGAGAGGGGCGGCGCGGACCGTGTGGCGATGATGCTCGCCAACGACGACATCCGCACCGTTCTGGTAACGATCCACTGCGCGCTGGCCGAAGCCATCCGCCGAGCCGATTTCGCGGCGCAGATGTCCGCAATACGCCTCGCCCATCAGGGCGGCTGCGCCCTCGGCATCGCCCATCCCCGTATCGCCGTCGCGGGGCTCAATCCACATGCCGGCGAAGGCGGCCTGTTCGGCGACGAGGAGATACGCATCATCGCCCCGGCCATTGCCGCAGCGCGCGCGGAGGGCATCGACGCCAGCGGTCCCTGGCCCGGCGATACGGTGTTCATGCAGGCGCGGAACGGCCGTTTCGACGTGGTCGTCGCGCAGTATCACGATCAGGGGCTCATCCCGGTCAAATATCTGGGCTTGGAGAAGGGCGTGAACATCACGCTCGGCCTGCCCTTCATACGCACCAGCCCCGACCACGGCACCGCCTTCGATATCGCGGGCCGGGGCATAGCCGATCCGAAAAGTCTCGAAACAGCCATCGATTACGCTCGCCGACTGGCAGACGCGCCATCCGAACAGGAGAACTGACATGTCCGCCACGGACTTCATCTTCATGCTGACCCGCAACGACCGGACGATCCCGGATGCACGGGAGCAGTTGCCCGCCGTGCTTTCGGCGGGTGTTCGGCACATCGGCTTCAAGGATATCGGTCTGCCCCTGGCGGCGCTTGCCGACCTGAACCGGGAAATCCAGCGGGCGGGTGCGAAAAGCTACCTCGAGGTGGTTTCGCTCGACAGGGAAAGCGAGATCGCCTCGGTGCGCGCCGCCCTCACGCTCGGGGTCGACTATCTGCTGGGCGGCACCCATGTGGACGACGTGCTTCCCCTCATCGAGGGAAGTGGCGTCCGGTACTATCCGTTCCCTGGTCGCATAACCGGGCACCCGAGCATTCTCGAGGGGTCCATGATGGAGATCGTTGCAAGCGCCAGGGATCTTGCCAGTCGCGAGGGCGTGCACGGCCTCGACCTCCTTGCCTATCGCGCCGATGTCGATGTCGCCGATCTGATCCAGGCCGTCTGTAGCGCCGTTGCCAAACCCGTCATCGTCGCGGGGTCTATCGACCGTGCCGAGCGCATCCATGCCGCCGTCAGTGGCCAGGCCGCCGGCTTCACGGTCGGAACCGCGGCTCTTGACGGGCGGTTTCCGGCGGCGACGGCCGGCCTGACCCACCAGCTTCTGGCGATAGGCGCGATCAAGAAACAAGCCGAGCGGCTCATCGAAGGGTGATCCGGACGGCGCCTCCCTCTCCGTCAATCGAGCAGGCGCCTGGTGCCCTTTTCAGGCGCTTGCATGGCAACGATCTTACCGATGGACATGCCCTTGTCGATGACGCGCTGATGCCAGCGCGCAAACAGGATACCGTCGACGGCAGAGACAATCTCTGTCCAGGCACTCCGTGCATCCTTCTCCGCCGGATCGAAGATCCGCTGCCCCCGCAGGAAACACTCCTTCAAGACATGAGGAAAGCCGCCTTTAGACCAAGGAGCGGCGTCGCGTTTGTTCCTGAAGCCGGCCCCGCGTCAAAGGACCCGGAGGCTGCTTTCGGGGCGATCGCGACGCTTATCGATGGGACGCCCAGGGCACCAGCGACCGCTCGATGAGACGCACCACATATTCCAGGACGATTGCGATCAGCGCGATGACGACAATGCCGGCGATGACGATGTCGGTGACGAGGAACTGCGCCGCCGACTGGATCATGAAGCCGATGCCGCTCGTCGCGGCCACCAGTTCCGCTGCCACGAGTGTCGTCCAGCCCGCGCCAAGCGCGATGCGGATGCCGGTGAGGATCGAGGGAACGGCGCTCGGCAGGACCACTTCGCCAAGGACCTGCCGCTTGCTCGCACCCAGCGAGCGGGCCGCGTTGACATGATCCTTCGAGACGGCGCGCACGCCGGCGGAGGTGGACAGTATGATCGAGGGCAGCATCGACAGTGCGATGACGGTGATTTTCGAAGCCTCGCCGATGCCGACCCAGATGATGACCAGCGGCAGATAGGCGAGCGGCGGCAGCGGGCGCAGGAACTCGACGATGGGATCGAGGATGCCGCGACCGACCCGGCTGGTGCCGATGGCGATACCCGCGGGTATGCCGATCAGGATCGAGGCAATCAAGGCGCCGAAGATGCGGTAGAGGCTGGCGCCGACATGTTCGGCAAGCGTCGCATCGACGAAGCCTGTGACGATGAGATTGTAGAGGGCGATGGCGACCTGGCGCGGAGAGGGCAGGAAAACGGGTGAGACCATCGCATAGGCGGAGGCAAGGCCCCACAGGCCGAGGATCGCGCCGATGGTGAGCGTGGAAATGGCGGCGACCGGCAGGCGGCGCGCCGGTCGAGCGGGTGCCGTGTCGTTCGTTTCGATGGGCAGCGTGTCGAGTTCGGCAAGAAGTGTCATGCGGCAAGTTCCTCTTCGCCGGCGTGGATGAGGTCGGTAAGCCCCGCATGCGTGCGCTTGAAAAGCGGCGAGGCCTTCACGGCGGCGACCGAGGCGCCGTTCAGCACTTCCGCCTGGAATCCGGTCTCGATCTCCGCCGTGAAGCGGCCTGGATTGGGGGAAAGCACGACGACGCGCGTGCCGAGCAGCAGTGCTTCCTCGATGCTGTGGGTGATGAGGATGGCGCCCGCGCCACTCTCGGCCTTGATGCGCAGGAGGAACGCCTGCATGCGGGTGCGGGTCAGCGCATCGAGCGCGCCGAACGGCTCGTCAAGCAGCAGGAAACGCGGTTTGGCGGCGAGCGCGCGGGCAATGCCGACACGCTGGCGCATGCCGCCCGAAAGCTCCCAGATATGCCGGTCGCCGGCCTCTGCCAGGCCGACACGCGCAAGCAGGGCCTCCGCCCGTGCACGGCGTTCGGCAAGCGGCACGCCCTTCAGCTTCAGCGGAAAGGCAATGTTGTCGCGCGCATCGAGCCAGGGATAGAGCGCGTCGTCCTGGAAGACGACGGCGCGGTCGGCGCCCGGCTCGGTGAGGGGGACGCCATCGACGGCGATGGTGCCCTTGCTGGGCGCAAGGAAACCGGCGGCAAGGTTGAGAAGGCTCGTCTTGCCCGAGCCCGAACGACCGATGATCGCCACCAGTTCGTCGGAGCCGACCTGCAGGTTGATGCCGTCGAGAACGCGCTTTTCGTCCGTGCCGCCTCGGCCGGGTCGGGCCGGATAGGTGAGCGAGACGTTGCGGAATGTCAGGATGCTCATGGGACCTCCGAGGATGGGGTGCGCCGGGTTGGCGATGACCGGTTGGCGATGACCCGGCGGCGCTTGTCGCACCGCCGGGCCGTCTCCGCCGCAAGCCTGTTCGAGGGATCAGTAAGCGAGCTTCGTCGCGTCCGTGACCCAGCGGGTCGAAACGTAGGGCTTGTAATCGGTCAGCGCGGCGGGGATCTTGCCCTGCTCGAGGAGGAAGGCCGAGGTGTCGGCAACGGCCTTTACCGTGCCGCCGCCCAGCAGGGCTTCGCCGGCCTGCTCGTCCAGCGTCGGGAAGATGTAACCCTTGAGCAGCGCGGGTACCTCGTCCTGCTTTGCGCCGGTGAGGCGCGCAATCTTCTCGGCTTCCGGCGAAGTGGCGTTCCAGGCGTCCGGGTTGGCGCGGTAGGCGGCGGTCGCCTCCCCTGTCACCTTCACGAAGGCCGTCACGACGTCAGGATGCGCCTCGGCGAACTTCTTGCTGACGATCCAGGCGTCGAAGGTCGGACCGCCCCAGTCGGCAACATCGGCCGAAGTCGCCAGAACCTTGGCGCTCTTCTTCAGTTCGGCCAGCACCGGATCCCAGACGTAAGCGCCGTCGAGGTCGCCGCGCTCCCAGGCGGCTGCGATTTCCGGCGGGCGCAGGTTGAGGATCTCAACCGACTTCGGATCGACGTTCCAGTGCTTCAATGCCGTCAGCAGGCTGTAGTGGGCGGTGGATACGAAGGGCGTCGCGATCTTCTTGCCGGCGAGATCCTCGGGCTTTTCGATGCCCTTCACGGCGAGCGCCTCGGCTTCGCTGATGAGACCGACGATAAAGATCGCCTCGATCGGCAGTTCGCGGCTGGCGGCAGCGGCGAGCGGCGAAGAGCCGACATAGCCGATATCGAGCGAGCCGGAGGCAATCGCCGCGATCACGTCGGCGCCGCCGTCGAATTTCTGCCAGTTGATCTTGGCGCCGGTCACCTTTTCATAGGTGCCGTCGGCCTGTGGCACGCGCGAGGGCTCGACGATCGGCTGGTAGCCGATGTTGAGCGTCACGTCCTCAGCGAAAGCGGTGGTGAAGGATGCTGCCAGCGTCAGCGTTGCAGTGGCCGCGAGCAAGGTTCTGCGGGTGATGGTCATGGGCTTCTCCTCAAGTTGCCGTCGTCCGAGGTCTCGTCGGCCGGTCATTCAAGGCTATATAATCCATAAATTTAGTAGAGAAATTTTCGCCTCAATTTGCAACCAAGTCGGCAATTGGTTTTGCGTCGATCCGCAGCGGAAGCGGAATGGTCCGCCGCAGGCGCCGGAAGACGAAGGTGCTCAGCGTCGCGAGCGGCAGTCCGTAGCGCGTGAGATAGCCGCGGAGATCGGACAGGACCGCCTGGTCCGGGTGCGGAGCAGCAACGGCACCGTCAGCGCCAATGCGCCGGAACGACAGCAAGAAGGCCCGAAGACACGCCGATGTCGGTTTTCGGGGCGAGATGCGGACGCGACCTGGACGCATAAATCCTCGGCTTTACTAAACCGTCCAGACGGTATAGTAATTGCCTTGTGCTTAACGCAGTGTGGGAGGAAACACAGTGCAGCTGAATGGATTTTTGAGAACGACGGCGCTTGTCGGCGCGGTCCTGTGGGGTGGCTCGGCGGCAGCGGCGGAGGTTTCGATCTTCTGCAGTTCGGCCGGCGCCGAGCTTGAGCTTTGCCAGTCGGCCTCCGAGGCCTGGGCGAAGGAAACCGGCAACACGGTCAAGATCAACAAGATGCCGGCGAACTGGGGCGAGGCCCTGCCGCTCTACCAGCAGCTTCTGGCCGGCAAGTCGGGCGATATCGACGTGCTGACGCTCGACAATATCTGGGTCGGCGCCCTCGCCGCCCATCTCGTCGACCTCAAGGAGAAAGTGCCGGCGGAAGAGCTTTCCGAACATTTCGAGGCGGCGCTCGCCGACTCGACCATCGAGGGCAAGCTGCTGGCGATGCCGTGGTTCGTCGATGCCGGCCTGATGTTCTACCGCAAGGACCTGCTCGAAAAATACGGCAAGGCCGAGCCGAAAACCTGGAAGGAGCTGACCGAAACGGCCAAGTCCATCCAGGAACAGGAGCGTGCGACCGGCAGCAAGGACCTGTGGGGCTATGTCTGGCAGGGCCGCGCCTATGAAGGGCTGACCTGCGACGCGCTGGAATGGGTCGCGTCCTATGGCGGCGGCACCTTCATCGCGCCCGATGGTACGATCACCGCGAACAATCCGAAGGCTGTCGAAGCCCTCGACCTCGCCCGGTCCTGGATCGGCGGCATCAGCCCGGAAGGCGTGCTCAACTATGACGAGGAAGGCTCGCGCGGCGTCTTCGAGGCAGGCAACTCCATCTTCCATCGCAACTGGGGCTATGTCTGGGGCACCAGCCAGGCGGAAGGCTCCTCGCTGCTGGGCAAGGTCGGCGTCATGGCGCTGCCGGTCGGCGCCGAGGGCGAAAAGTCCAGCGGCTGCTACGGCGCGGGCCTGCTCGGCGTCTCCAAATATGCCGACGACGTCGATGCCGCCGTCAGCCTCGTGCGCTACCTCACCAATGCCAAGGAGCAGAAGCGCCGCGCCATGCAGGGCTACAGCCCGACGCTGAAGACGCTCTACAAGGATGAGGAAATCCTGGCGAAGAACCCGTCGCTGCGCTTCGCCGAAAAGGCCTATGCGGAAAGCGCCTCGCGGCCGTCGCAGGTGACGGGCGCCTCCTACAACCGCGTCTCGCAGCGCATCTTCAACGGCGTCCACAATGTCCTCAGCGGCAAGGAAACCGCAGGCGATGCGCTCGCCAAGGTGAGTGCCGATCTCGAGCGGCTGAAGAAGCGCGGCTGGTAAGCAGAGCGAGGAAAAGACAGTGAATATCGCGATTGCACCCTGCTGCTGGGGCGTCTACTGGCCCACGGGCAACGATCTCGTCTGGACCGATTATCTCGACCGCATCGTGGCGGCCGGATACCGGCATACCGAGCTTGGCCCCTACGGCTACTTCTCCACCGACGCCACGGTGCTTTCGCAAGAACTGGATCGCCGCGGCCTTGCCGTGGTCGCGGCGGCCCATGTCCATACGCTGGCCGACCCGGCCACGGCGGCGGCGCTGGAAGAGCGCACGCACCGGATCTGCGCGCTGCTTTCCGCCGTCGGCGGCACGCATTTCATTCTGATGGACGAATCCGAATTCTATCCCAAGGACCAGATGGGCGTGGTCGATGAGGCCGGATGGCGCAGCCTCGTCGATCTGACCATGCGGGCCGCCCGCATCGCGCAGGACCATGGACTGCAATTCAGCTTCCACCCCCATGTCGGCACCTGCGTCGAACACGAGCCGCAGATCGAGCGGCTGCTGGCGGAAACCGACCCCGACCTCGTCGGCCTCTGCCTCGATACGGGCCATCACGCCTATTGGAAAGCCGATCCGAAGGCCTTCTTCCTGCGTCACAAGGCGCGCATCAACGCCATCCACCTCAAGAATGTCGACGGCGCCTTCCGCGAGCAGGTGCTGGCGGAAGGCATTCACTGCGACCGCGCCTTCGAGGATGGCATCATGACCGATCTCGACCGCGGCGTGGTCGACATCGCCGATTTCATGCGGGCGCTGCTGGCGAGCGGCTATGACGGCCCGCTGGTCATCGAGCAGGACCTTGCGCCGAAGCATCCCGAGACGCCGGAGGCGATTGCCGCACGCAACTTCGCCTTCGTCTCGACCCTCCTCGAAGAGTAGGCCGGCCGATGAAGACCACGATCCACGACACGCCAGAGGCTATCGGCGACCATCTCGCCGGCCGCATTCTGACGGAGACCCGCGCCGCCAATGCCGCCGGGCGAGCCTATGTGCTCGGCTGCCCGGGCGGCCGCAGCCCGATGCCGGTCTATGAAGCCTTGGAGCGCCAACTCGCCGCCGCCCCCGTCGATTGCTCCCGCCTCGTCATCGCGATGATGGACGAATATCTGCTTTCAGACGGCGACGGCCTCATCCCTCCCCCTGCTTCCGCGCATTATTCCTGCCGCGGCTTCGGCGAGCGGGAGATCGTCGGACGCATCAACCGCGCGCTGCCGGAAAATCTGCGCATGCCGGTGGAAAACTTCCGCATGCCCACCATCGTGGAGCCGGAAGCCTATGACGCGGAGCTTGCCGCCCTCGGCGGCATCGACCTCTTCCTGCTCGCCTCCGGCGCCGGCGACGGCCATATCGCCTTCAACCCGCCGGGCTCGGCACGCGACAGCCGCTCGCGCATCGTCGCGCTCGCCGAGCAGACGCGGCGCGACAATCTCGCGACCTTCCCGGATTTTGCCGGGATCGAGGAGGTGCCGGCCCACGGCATCACCATCGGCATCGGCTCCATCGCCGCGCTTTCCAAGGCCGTCGCGATGATCGTCTGGGGCGACGGCAAGCGCGAGGCCTTCCGCCGTCTTTCGAGCGCAGACAGCTACGATCCGCGCTGGCCGGCGACCATTCTCGCGGAATGCCGCAATGGCGAACTTCACGCCGATGCGGCGGCCGGAGCCCGGCCATGACACAGCACGCGATCGGCATCGATGTCGGCGGCACCAAGACGAAAGCCTGCATTGTCAGGCTTTCGGACGGAGCCGTCGTCGCCGAGCGCACGGAAGCGACGTCCTGCCAGAATGGCGGCGGCGCCGTGCTCGATCTCGTCTGCGAGCTTGCCGCGGCCATGCAGGCGCGCGCGGGCGCGGAAGGGATCGATGTCGATGCCCTCGGCATCTGCCTGCCCGAGCTCGTGACGCGCGAGGGCGAACCGGCCTCGGCCTGGAACTTCGACTGGCGCGGTCTCGACTACCGCAGCCGGCTCGGCGTCTTCGCCCCCTTCCACATCGATAGCGACGTGCGCGCGGCGGCCTTTGCGGAAGGCTGGATGGGGGCGGGAAAAGGCGTCGATCCCTTCGTCTACGTCACCATCTCCACCGGTCTTTCCCACTCGCTGGTCATCGGCGGCACGCCCTATGAAGGCGCCCGTGGCTTCGCCATCCATTTTTCCGGCAGCGATATCGTCGCCTTCGATGCCGACGGCCGCGAGGTGCGCCACAATCTGGAGCTCTTTGCCGGCGGCAAGGCGCTCGGCGAACGCTACGGTGCTCTCACCGGCAATCCGAACAGCTCGGCGCTGAGTCTCTTCGAAGCGCAGGCCACCGACCCGAAAGCGGCGGACATGGTCGCCGGCGCGCTTCTTTCGCTCGCCTCCTATCTCGGCCAGCTCATCAACACGCTGGATCCCGCCGTGCTCGTTCTTGGCGGCGGCATCGGCAGCGACCCCGAAGTGACGCCGCGGCTTGCCGCGCTGACGCGCGAATTCATCTGGGCGGACGGAGCGCGGGACATGCCGATCGTACCGAGCCTCATCGGCGACACGGCCTGCGCCATCGGCGTGGCCGCACTCGCCGCAAGGGCGCACCCTGGAACCACAGAAAAGACAACCAGCAAGATGGAACGGCCATGAGCGGAATAGATCTTGTCAACGTCGTCAAACGCTTCGGTGCGCTGACCGTCATCGACGGCGTCGATCTCAGCATCGCCGAGGGCGAGTTCGTCGTCTTCGTCGGCCCATCGGGCTGCGGCAAGTCCACGCTGCTGCGCATGATCGCCGGCCTCGAGGAAATCTCCGACGGAGAGCTGCGCATCGCGGATCGCCGGGTCAACGAGACGCCGCCGGCAAAGCGCAACATCGCCATGGTGTTCCAGTCCTATGCGCTCTATCCGCACATGAATGTCGAGCGCAATCTCGGCTTCGCGCTGGAGACCGCGCGGCTGCCCGCCGCCGAAATCCGCGAGCGCGTCACGAAGGCCGCGCAGTTCCTCAAGATCGATCATCTGCTCGACCGTCGCCCGGCGCAGCTTTCCGGTGGCCAGCAGCAGCGCGTCGCCATCGGCCGGGCTCTCGTCCGCCAGCAGAAGCTCTTCCTGTTCGATGAACCGCTCTCCAATCTCGATGCGGACCTGCGCATGGAGATGCGTGTCGAGATTGCCCGCATCCACCGCGAGGTGAAGGCGACGACGGTCTATGTCACGCACGACCAGATGGAGGCGATGACGCTCGCCGACCGCATCGTCGTGCTGAAGGACGGTTCCATCGCGCAGGTCGGCACGCCCATGGAACTCTACGAACGTCCGGCCAACCGCTTCGTCGCAAGCTTCATCGGCTCGCCGCGCATGAACCTCCTGCCGGGCACGCTGGCAGGCGAAGGCGAGGAAAGCATCCTGTCGCTTTCGGGCGGCAGCTATCGCCTTCCCGCCCATGACTATGCCGGCGACGTCAGCCTCGGCATCCGGCCGGAAGACCTGATCCTCGGTGATGGCGACGCGACGCTGGAGGCCGAAGTGCTGCTCGTCGAGCCGCTCGGCGGGGAATCCCTTGTCCATCTCAATGTCGGCGGCGGCCGATCGATCGTCGTCAAGGCACAGGGAAAACCGGACATCCGTCCGGGCGCGGCAACCCGCGTCGGCTGGAAGCACGAGCGGGCGCATCTCTTCGGCAAGGACGAGCGAACCCTAAGCCCGAGGGGGGCGTAACATGGCGACGGGAGCAATGCGCATCGGCCTCAATGCCAAGCGGGCGCGCACGGCCTGGCTGTTCCTCGCGCCCAGCCTCGTGGTGCTCTTCGCCGTGGCGCTCTGGCCGCTCGGCCGGACGTTCCTCTTCTCCTTCACCGACGCCTTCCTGACCGAGCCCGACATCTACGACTATGTCGGCTTCGACAATTATTTCACGCTGTTCGAGGATCCGCTCTGGTGGCAGTCGGTCCGCAACACGCTCTATTTCACCACCATCTCGGTCTCCATCGAAACGGCGCTGGGGCTTGCCATCGCGCTCCTGCTGAACGCCCATATTTCCGGCCGTGGCTTAATGCGCGCGGTCATCCTCATCCCGTGGTCCATTCCCGTCGTCGTCAGCGCGCGCATGTGGCAGTGGATGCTGCACGACCAGTTCGGCATCCTCAACCATGTGCTCAAACTGATGGGCGTCATCGACAACGGCATCGCCTGGACGGCCAATCCGGACCTCGTCATGCCCGTCATCATCGCCGTCGATGTCTGGATCACCACGCCCTTCATGGTGCTGCTCATCCTCGCTGGCCTCCAGATGCTGCCGAAAAGCATCTACGAGGCGGCCTCCATCGACGGCGTGTCGGAATGGCGGCAGTTCACGGCGTTGACGCTGCCGCTGCTGGCGCCCAGCATCGCCGTCGCCGTGCTCTTCCGGTTGCTCGATGCGCTGCGCATGTTCGATCTCAGCTTCGTGCTCTCCTCCAACAGCGACGACACCAAGACCGTCTCGATCTATGCCCGCGAGGTTCTCGTGAACTTCCAGGACATGGGCGTCGGCTCGGCGGCGAGCGCTGCCATCTTCCTGATGATCGCCGTGGTGACGGCGATCTACGTGACCGTCTTCCGGCTCAACCGCAGGCTTCTGGGAGTGTGACATGGTACGCAGCGCGACAGGCAGACGCCTTCACCGCATCGCGATCTACGGGCTTTTCACCGTCGTCGCGCTCTATACGCTGTTCCCCTTCTACTGGATGATCGCCTCGTCGATGAAATCCGGCCAGGCGATCTTCGACGTCACCTTCCTGCCGGACCTGAAGTTCAACAATTACGCGGCGATCCTGTCGGACGGCGTGTTCCTGCGCAGCCTCCTCAATTCGCTGATCGTCGCCGCCTCCGTCGTGGCGCTTTCGCTGGGGCTGGCGATCGCGGCGGCCTATGCACTCGGCCGCATCGACTTCCGCGGCCGCTCGCCCATCATGTTCCTCTTCCTCGCCGTCTCGATGTTCCCGCAGATCGCCCTGCTTTCCGGCCTCTTCGAGATGATCCGCTGGCTCGGCCTCTACAACACGCTCGGCTCGCTGATCTTCGCCTACATGATCTTCACGCTGCCCTTCAACATATGGGTGCTGACGACCTTCATGCGCAGCCTGCCGCGACAGATCGAGGAAGCGGCCATCATGGACGGCTGCTCGCCGCTGCGCATCGTGCGCTGCATCTTCCTGCCCATGATGGGGCCGGCGCTGATCTCCACGGGCCTTCTCGCCTTCATCGCCTCGTGGAATGAATTCCTCTTCGCGCTCACCTTCATCCTGACGGACGAGAACCGCACGGTGCCCGTCGCGATCGCCCTCATTTCCGGCTCCAGCCGCTTCGAGTTCCCCTATGGCGCGATCATGGCCGCGTCGACCATCGTTACCGTGCCGCTGATCGTGCTGGCACTGCTCTTCCAGAAATACATCGTCTCCGGCCTCACCGCCGGCGCGGTCAAGGGTTAGGCCCCACAGGGGCAGAAAGGTCTTTTCCATGCGTATCGTCCGTGTCGGCCTCATCGGCCTTGGCGAGGTGAGCCAGCTCATGCACCTGCCGATCCTCGCCGATCACCGCCACCTGTTCGACGTGGCCGGCGTCTTCGACGTTTCGCCCAGCCTGACCGCGCATTGCTCGGCCCGGTATCCGGGCGCGCGCGCCTATGAGAGCGCCGAAGCGCTGCTCGCCGCGCCGGATATCGACGCCGTCTTCATCCTGACGCCGGACCAGACGCACCGGCATTATCTCGATCTCGCGCTGAAAGCCGGCAAGCACGTCTTCCTCGAAAAGCCGGCCTGCCTGACGCTCGGCGAAATCGACGGCGTCATGCCGCTCGCCCGGCAATCCGGCTGCCTCGTCTTCGTCGCCTATATGCGCCGCTATTCGGCAAGCTTCCTGAAAGCGAAGGAGATGATGCCGGCGCAGGAGGACCTTCGCTACGTGCGCGTTCGCGACCTCATCTGCGAAGGCCCGTTCTTCATCCGCCAGACGCGCAACATCTTCTATCCGAATGATCTGGACGAGGCCTTCCTCGCCCAGTCCCGCGCGGAGACCGCAACGCTCCTGCGCGACGTCGCCGGCAAGGATGCCTCTCCCAGCCTGATGCGCGCCTACCAGGTGCTCACAGGCCTTTCCTCGCACAGCCTTTCGGCCATGCGCGAGCTGATCGGCCTGCCGAAGCGGGTCATCGCGGCCCACCACAAGCAGAACGGCGAGCAGATCGTCGCGCTCTTCGACTACGGGCACTTCACCGCCATCTACGAGGCCTTGATCGACAATGTCGCGCGCTTCGACGCCCGCATCGAGGTCTATTCCGACCGCCGCCGCCTCAGCTTCGGCTACGACACGCCCTATATCCGCAACCTGCCGACCGCGCTGGAAGTGACGGACTCGACCGACACCGAGACCGAAACCCGTGTCTTCGGCCCGAATTACACCGATCCCTTCGCCATCGAGCTGCGCGCCTTCCACGACCATCTCGTGAACGGCACGACGCCGAAGACGACGCTCGACGACTCCCGCCAGGACCTTGCCCTGATGGCGGAAATCGTCGGTCGCCTGCGCGAAAGTTCGTCGCTATAGCGGGAAGATCAGCACAACAACATCGGGGTTCGACATGGCAAGACGGGGCACGGCACGGGAACGCATTCTCACCGCCGCAGAGGAAATCGTCGTCAACGAGGGTGTTTCCTCGCTCACCTTCGACAAGGTGGCGGAGGTGACGGGGCTCTCCAAGGGAGGCATCCTCTATCACTTCGCCAGCAAGGACGCGCTCGTGCGCGCCATGGTGGAGCGTTTCGTCTACCGTTTCGAGACAGGCCTTTCCGGCCTGGAAGGCGACGACGACGAGCCGCATGGCCGCTACACCCGCGCCTATGTGAAGGCGACCATGGGCGATGCGGCCAGCACCGGCGACCAGTACGACCGCCTCGGCGCCAGCATCACGGCCGCCCTGTCGAATTTTCCCGACATGCTCGAGATCGTTCACCAGCAGAACATCCGCTGTCAGGCCGCCGTCGAGAAGGATGGCCTGGATCCGGTCGACGCCACCATCATCCGCCTCGCCATCGAGGGCATGTGGATGGCCGAGGTGTTCAACGTCATGCATCTCGACCCCGCCATGAAACAGGCGGTCATCGACCGCCTGATCGACCGCACCCGTCCCGGGAATGCAAAACCATAGCGTTTCATCCAGAGAGGAGTTTTCCATGGGCTACAAGCCTTCCCCCCGCCCCGTCTTCGACCGGCCAAGCCACATCCCCTATGCCGGCGTGACGCGCCATCTCTGGGGTGAGGAGAATGCCGGCCTCGTCGACGACTGGATCTATGCCTCCACGGAAAACATCCACCAGATCGTCTTCGGCATGCAGCCGGGCGGCTGCTTCAAGCATACCGACGCCTTCCGCACCATCTTCGGCGCCGACGAACTGCTCTACGTGATCAGCGGCACGCTCGGCCTCGCCAATCCCGAGACGGGCGAGGTCTGCGTCGCCAAGCAGGGCGAAGCGCTGTTCTTCCGCAAGGACACCTGGCACCACGGCTTCAATCTCGGCGAGGAGCAGGTGCGCGTGCTCGAATTCTTCGCCCCGCCGCCGGCCAAGGGCACCTCGGGCCCCTATGCCCGCACCAAGCCGCTGATCACGGAAAACCGCTACATGCAGCAGGAATTCCTCGGCCGCTGGCCGATGGAGGCGGACGCGCAGAAGGAGGCCCGCACCATTCACCCCAAGCGCGACGCCGACATGCTCTGGAGCCTCGATGCCCAGACGCAGGGCGCCTATACCGGTTTCTACTGCGCCACGGACCAGTTGACGGTGGGCAAGACGACGGTGCTCGGCGGCAAGCGCACGGGCATCGAGCGCCACAAGGGCGACGAATGCCTCTATGTCGTCTCCGGCGTGCTCAACATCCACATCCCCGACGCCGAGGGGCAGGCCTGGTTCGAACTCAACCCGCGCGACGGCTTCTACATCCCCGCCGGCTTCGACCACCAGTATTTCAACATGTCCCACACGCCCTGCGAATTCGTCTTCGGCGTCGCACCGGACTTTTGACACGCGGATGGGCCGCCGAAACCGGCGGTCCTTCCCGCTTCGACGGACGGAAACGGCTAGAGCATGTCAGGTTCAGATTGAACCAGACATGCTCTAAATTCTTTGTTTTCGTTTGTCTTTTCTGGGAAACCGGTTCCCACTTTTCCCTGACAAACTCTAGCGAACCTGCCACCACCGCAATCCGAAAGGCCGCCGGCAATCGTCAGATCATGCAATTGCCGGCGCCGCGCACGATAACCTCGGGCAGGACGCGGGACTGTCGCTGCGCGAGATCGAAATAGACGGAAACGGCGTGCAGCTCGGCGCAGAGCACACCGTCTGCCTTGTCGGTCAGACGGTGGCAGGTCGTCAGCGATGTTCGTCCGATCTTGCTGATGCCGCTGTGGACTTCGAACAGGCTGCCGACCGGCAATTCCCTGAGGAAATCGATCTCGTAGCGGCGATCCGCCCAGCCTTCCCGGCGTTCCCCGATCCAGGCCGCGGAATATCCCGCCGCCGCGACGAGATGCCAGAACGACTGGTCGAAAGCCGCGATGTAATATTGCACGTTCATATGCCCCATCGCATCGCACTGGGCCGGATAAACGACCCCCTGATAGGTCAGAAGCGCCACGGTGAACCTCCTTTGCGCGGTTGAAAGCTTCAAGAGCCGGATGCCCTATGCAATAGTCGCGGGCGGAAGCATGATTTTAGGGAATGATACGCGTGGCACAGCAAAGACGCCGTTTCGTCTGGGAAATCGACTGGAACCTGCTGAGAACCTTCATGGTGATTGTGCAGGAGCGCGGACTGACCGCCGCAGGCGAAAAGCTTTCGCTCAAGCAGCCGACCGTCAGCAATGCGCTGAAGCGGCTTGAGACCCATATGGGTTGCCGCCTGGTCGAGCGTAACGCCTCGCATTTTGCAGTGACGCCCGCCGGCCAGCGGCTTCATAGCGAGTGCGTCGCGCTGTTCGAGATCGTTTCCGGCCTGCCGCAGCACATGGAGGAGCAGCCCGGAGACCTGACCGGCCACATCGAGATCGCGCTTGCCAGCCATGTGGTCTGCCCGTTCCTCGACGAGGTTCTGGCCGGCTTCCACCGGACCTTTCCGCAGGTCACGCTGTCGCTCTCGGTTGCTTCCAGCCAGGAGGTGATGGCGGCCGTGCTCAACCGGGACGCGGGTTTTGGCATTTGCCTGATCCAGGAGCGTCACCCCAAACTCGAATATGACCTGCTCTACCGGGAAAGCTTCGGCTACTTCTGCGGGGCCCGCCACCCGCTGTTCGGCGTCAAGAACCTGCCGATCTCGGCCCTTCGGCAGGAGCCCTATGTCTCCTTCAAGACGGACCAGATGTCCGGCGCGCTGTGGCCGGTCGCCCTGCTGCGCCAGCAGGAAGGCTTCGAAGGTCAGACGGTCGGCACCTCCTCGAACCTTGAGGAGGTCAAGCGCCTCATCGTCGCCGGCTTCGGCTTCGGCCCGCTGCCGATCCATGTCGTGGAGGAGGATGTGCGGGCCGGTCGCCTCTGGCGCCTGCCACCCTACGACAACCCGCCCGTCATCGACGTCCATCTGGTTTATGACGGCACCGCGCGCCGCAGCCGCGCGGAAACGATCCTGCTGGCCGAACTGCGCCAGGCGATTGCCGCCATCCCCTTTCCGCAACGGACCTATCCTTAGGCCCGTGCGCCGAAACCGGAGAGGAAGGACGTCAGGTTGTCGCCAAGCGCGTCGCAGAGATAACCGCCTTCCTGCACGATGACCGTCGGCAGGCGCAGCGCCCCGATCGCCTCGGCGATGCGGGCGAAGCCGGGCGTCGAGACGGAAAGGCCGCCGAACGGATCCTTTTCGAAGGCGTCGAGACCGAGCGCCACGACGAGCGCATCGGGCGAAAAGGCCGAAACGCGGCGGATAGCGGCAGCGAGCGCTTCGAGATAGATCGCGTCGCCGGATTTGCGGGCCAGCGGCAGGTTGAGGTTATATCCGAGGCCGAGGCCCTCGCCGCGCTCGTCCGCATGGCCCCAGAAGAACGGATAGAAGCGCACCGGATCGGCGTGGATCGACACCGTCAACACGTCGGCGCGCTCGTAGAACATGCCCTGCGTACCGTTGCCGTGATGGAGATCGACGTCGAGGATGGCGACGCGTTTTGCCTGCTGCAGCAGATGTTGCGCGGCGATGCCGGAATTGTTGAAGAAGCAGAAGCCTCCGGCGACGTCACGGAAGGCATGGTGACCTGGCGGGCGGCAGAGGGCGTAGGACCAGGCATCGCCGGCCATGACGGCTTCGGCGGCCGAGACGGCGGTCGAGGCGCTCCAGCAGGCGCTTTCGAAGGTGTGTTCGGAAATCGGGCAGGACGTATCGGCCATGTGATAGCCGGCCTGTCCGACGGCGGATGCCGGATAGCTGCCGGTGCGGGCGATTGGATGGATGTTCGGGATGACCTCGGCCGAAGCGCCTTCGATACGCTGCCAGCGCTCATAGATGCGGCAAAGGAAATCGAGATATTCCGGGGTGTGAACGGCGGAGACCGGTCCGAGACCATGATCCCTCGGCCGCAGGATTTCCGTGCCCGCTGCCCGCGCGCCGGATAGCAGGCGCTCCACCCGTTCCGGCTGTTCCGGATTCGGCTGCGGCGCGCCGCTCGACAGGAAGAAGGTGGGGTCGTGGCGCTTCTGTTCTTCGGCAAAAAAGGTCTTCATGGTCGGTCCTTGGCGGCGAAGGCGTCGAAATCCACGCCCTTGATCATATGGATCAGTTCATCCCGGGAGTGACGGATGCCGATACGGTCGTAAAAGGCCTGCGCGCGCGGGTTCTCGACATCGACCGAGAGCCGCATGTAGCGCGCGCCTTTCTCCCGCCCCCGACTGGCCGCCGCCTGCAGAAGCCGCTCTCCGATACGCCGGCTGCGAAAGGCATCCGCGACGAACAGGTCCTGCACATAGATGCCGGGCGTGCCCATCCAGGTCGAAAAGCTTGCAAATGTCAGGCAGAGGCCGGCGAAACCCTCGTCCGTCTCCGCGATCAGCACCTCGAAGGCCGGCGCCGCGCCGAAGCCGTGACGCCGGATATCCTCGACGGTCGAAACGAATTTCGGCCCGGCCTTCATGCCGGCGGCCATGTCCTTCAGAGCCGTGTGTATGGTTTCGGCATCGCCGACGACGGCGGGTCGAATCCGGATTTCGTCCTGCATGGTCTCTCCTCAGAATGCGACGCGATCGCCGCCCTTGAGACCGAGCATAGCGCGCGCCTCGTCGGGCGTCGCGACCTCCAGCGAAAGACCTTCGAGGATCGCGCGGATGCGGCGAACCTGCACGGCATTGGAGGTGGCAAGCTCGTGGCCATCGAACAGGCTGTCTTCCAGCCCGACACGCACGCTGCCGCCCAGGGTCGCGGCCATGGTGATCATCGGCGTCTGCTTGCGTCCCGCCGCCAGCACGGAGAAGCGATAGTCGTCGCCGAACAGTTTGTCGGCGATGCGCTTCATATGCATCAGGTTCTCGGGGTCGGCACCGATGCCGCCGAGGATGCCGAGCACGAACTGGATGAAGGGCGTGCCGGAGATCAGGCCGCGATCGCGGAAATGCGCGAGCGTGTAGAGGTGCCCGACATCGTAGCATTCGAATTCGAAGCGTGTGCCGCAGCCCTCGCCGAGACGCTTCAGGATCGTTTCGATGTCACCGAACGTGTTGCGGAAGATCGTGTTGCGCGTGGCCTCCAGAAGCTCCGGCTCCCAGGCATGCTGCCATTCGCGGGGACGGTCGAGCATCGGGTAGAGGCCGAAATTCATCGATCCCATGTTGAGCGAGCACATTTCCGGCTCGGCCGCCACGGCCGCCGCCGTCCGGTCTTCCAGCGTCATCACGGAGGAGCCGCCGGTGGTGATGTTGATGACGGCATTGCTCGCCTGCTTGATGACGGGCAGGAAGCGCATGAAGACCCGGGGATCGGCCGTCGGGCGGCCGTTTTCCGGATCGCGCGCATGCAGATGCAGGATCGAGGCGCCGGCCTCCGCCGCCTCTATGGCCTGGGCCGCGATGTCTTCCGGCCTGTAGGGCAGATGCGGCGACATGGACGGCGTGTGCACCGAGCCGGTGACGGCGCAGGTGATGATGACTTTCCTGGATTTCATGGCCCGTCCCTTACTTTCGCACCGGCAGCGACAGCTCGCCGGCAAGCTGCGCCAGCGTCGCATCAAGGATCGTGACGATCTCGCCGACCTGTTCCTCCGTCGTGATCATCGGCGGGCAGACGAGGAAATGGTCGCCCTCCACGCCGCCGCGCGTGCGGCGCGAATAGATGATGAGGCCGCGTTCATAGGCGATGTCAACGACGCGCTGGTGGGCGTCGAGCGCCTTCGGCAGCGGCGCCATGGTCTGGCGGTCCGCGACGAATTCGGCGGCGAGCAGCAGGCCCTTTCCGCGCACGTCGCCAATGAAGGGATAGCGCTCCGCCAACCCCTCCAGCTCGGCCTTCATCAGGTCGCCGATGCGGGTGGCGTTGCCAAGAAGATCCTGCCGCTCGATCTCGTCGAGCACGGCAAGGCCCGCGGCGCAGGCAAGCGGATTGCCGGCATAGGTATAGCCGTGCGCGAAGCCGCCGCGGTCGAGCACGGGCTTGACCAGCTTCGAATGGGCGATCATCGCGCCGAGGGGGCAATAGCCGGCGCCAAGCCCCTTGGAGAGCGCGATGATATCCGGCCGGCAGTTCCAGTGGTCGCCGCCGAGATAGCGGCCGGTGCGACCGGCTCCGCTCATCACCTCGTCGTGGATCAGCAGGATGCCATATCTGTCGCAGATTTCGCGGATGCGCGGATAGTAGCTATCGGGGGCGACGAGCGCGCCGGTGGAGGCGCCGCCGATCGGTTCCATGATGAAGGCGAGCACGCTTTCGGCCCCCTCCTCCAGGATTTTTTCCTCCAGCATGTCGGCATAGCGGAGCCCGCGCTCTTCCATCGAAAAATTGTCGCGGTCGAGATAGGCGGTCGGGGCCTTGATATGCGGCATGTCGCGCAGCATCGGCAGAAAGGGCTTTTTCAGCGCGTCGTAGCCGGTGACGGCAAGCGCCCCCAGCGTCGAGCCGTGATAGGAGGGAAAGCGCGAAATGACCTTCCAGCGCTCCGGCTGATCGGTGGCGAGCGCCCATTGCCGGGCGAGCTTCAGGCAGGATTCCACCGCTTCGGAACCGCCGGAGACGAAGAACACCCGGTCGAGCCCCTCGGGCATGTGACCGGAAAGGCGGCGCGCCAGGTCTTCCGCCGGCTGGTTTTCGAAATGCAGGCGATAGGCGAAGGTCGCCTTGTCCATCTGCCGCTTCATGGCGTCGAGCACATTGCGGTTGGAATGACCGATATTGACGACCATTGCCCCGCTCGAGCCGTCGATGACCTTCCGGCCGTGCTCGTCCCAGATATAGATGCCCTCGGCGCGGTCGGCGAGCGGCCGGCGCATGCGGGACTGGTAGAAGAGGTGCGATGCCGGGCGTTCGCCGGGCGCAGTCGATTGCTGGCTCATGATCGATCCATTGAAGAAAAACAAAGATGCAGCGGCCGGAGGCAGTCTAGCCGTTGAGGAACTTCCTGAGGAAGCTGCGGGTGCGTTCCTGCACCGGATTTCGGAAGAGGTCGTCGGGCTTGCCCTCTTCGACGACCGCGCCATCCGCCATGAAGATCACCCGGTCGGCGACCTCTGCGGCAAAGCGCATTTCGTGGGTGACGATGACCATCGTCATGTGTTCGGCCGCCAGTTGCTTCATGACGAGGTTCACCTCGTCCACCAGTTCCGGATCGAGCGCCGACGTCGCCTCGTCGAACAGCATGACCTTGGGCTGCATGGCGAGCGCCCGGGCAATGGCGACGCGCTGTTTCTGGCCGCCGGAAAGACGGGCCGGGAAGGCATCGATCTTGTCGGCCAGTCCCACCTTGTCGAGCACCCTCAGCGCCAGCGTCCGCGCATCCGCCTTCGCCATGCCCTTCAGCTTCATGGGCGCGATGGCGATGTTCTCCGCCACGCTCAGATGCGGGAAGAGATTGAAGTGCTGGAACACCATGCCCATCTGCTGGCGCACGCTGTTGATATGCTTTTCGAAGGCCCGGCGCGGCAGCGTCTGGTTGACCTGCACGCCGTCCAGCCAGACCTCCCCGCCATTCAGCGTTTCCAGATGGTTGATCGAGCGCAGCAGCGTGCTCTTGCCCGAACCGCTCGGGCCGATCACGGCGACGATCTGGCCGCGCGCAACGGAGAAGTCGATGCCCTTCAGCACCTCCAGCGGCCCGAAGAATTTGCGCGCGCCGCGCACCTCGATCATCGGACGGACATCGTTCATCGCGAGAGCTCCACTTTCCGTTCGATCCCGCGCAGGACCGCTTCGAGGATGAGATTGAGGACGTAATAGAGGGCGGCCGCCGTCAGGTAGAATTCGAAGGGCCGATAGGTCTCGCTGATGACGAGCTGGGCGCTGTGAACCAGTTCGGCGATGCCGATCATCGAGACGATCGAGGATTCCTTCAGGAGTGCGATCATCATGTTGCCGACGGCCGGCACCGTGTTGCGGAGCGCCTGGGGCACGACGATGTAGAGCCGCGTCTGCCAGGCGCCGAAGCCGAGCGAACGCGCCGCCTCCGTCTGCCCCGGATCGAGCGAGGCGATGCCGGCGCGGAAGATGTCGGCATTGTAGACGGCGAAGTGCAGGCTGAGGGCGACGATGCCGGACCAGACGGCGGGAATGTCAATGCCGACCTGCACGAGGCCGAAATAGATGAGGAAGAGCTGCAAAAGCAGCGGTGTGCCCATGAAGAGCCACATGAGAAGGCGCACCGGCGCCCGCACCACGGGCGAGGCATAGAGCACGACGAGGGCGAAGCCCATGCCGGCGACGATGCTGAGAAGCGCTGACGTGGCGGAGATGATGGCCGTCCACCAGAGGCCCGTGCCGATCAGCGACCAGTATTCCGGAACGATGGAGAAATCGAGACCCTGCATGGCTCAGGCCTCCCCTGCATAGGCGCGGTCGAGCCTGTCGACGATGAGCGTCAGGCCGTAGACCATGATCATGTAGAGCACCGCCGTCACCGCGAAGATCTCGAAGGGCTTGTAGGTGGTGCCGATGAAGCGCTGCGCCGTATAGGTCAGTTCCACGACGGAGATGGTGGCGACGAGAGCCGTGCCCTTGACCAGCGCCACGGCATTGACGCCGAGCGGACGGATCATCAGCTTGGCGGCCTGCGGCAGCACGATCCAGCGCATGGACTGGCTTTCGCCGAAGCCGAGCGAGCGCGCCGCCTCCATCTGACCGCGGTCGACCGACAGCACGCCGCCACGGATCGACTCGGCCATATAGGCTGCGATGTTGAGGCCGAGCGCGATGGTTCCCGCCGCGAAAGGCTCAAGCTGAATACCGACCTGCGGTCCGCCGAAGTAGAGCAGGAAGATCTGGATCAGCGCCGGCGTGCCGCGAAAGACGCTGACATAGGCCGCCCCGGCAAGGCGCAGCGCCGCCACATGGGAGAGCCGCATCGCCGCGACGAGCGCTGCGACGGCAAGGCCGAGGGCGAGCGAGAGCAACGATATCTCGACGGTCGTCCAGGCCGCCTGGACGAAGACAGGGATGATGCGGCCGATGAGAGCGACGTCCATTCGCGGGTCCCTAGAGCATGTCAGGCTCCGATTGAACCAGACATGCTCTGAATTCTTTTGTTTTCGTTTGTCTTTTCGGGAAAACCGGTTCCCACTTTTCCCTGACAAACTCTAGCGATCGATCGGGCCACCGGCGGATGCTCCCGCCGGGGCCTTCTCAAGAGGCGAAACGATCAGCGGATGTCCGCACCAATCCATTTCATGGCGATGGCCTCGTAGGTGCCGTCGGCCATCATCTCGTCCAGCGCCTTCTGCATGGCGGCCTTCAGCTCGGGATTGCCCTTGCGGATGGCGATGCCGATCTTGTCCTCGGTGCCTGCGAATTCCGCCACGTCGAGTTTCGTCACCTTCTCGCCGGTCGCCTTGACCGCGATGGAGACCGGAACGGCGTCGGCGATCATCGCCTGGATGCGACCGGCCTTGAGTTCCAGGAAGAGTTCCGGCAGCCCCTTGTAGGTGCGGATTTCCCAGCCGCCGCGCTCGCGCGCCCATTTCTCGTGGGTCTCGCCCAGCGTCACGCCGATCGTCTTGTCCTTGAGCTCGTCGAGCGACTTGATGTCGGAGCCGTCCACGACGAAGACGCCCCGGCCCGACTTGTAATAGGGACCGACGAAATCGACAGCCTTCTCGCGCTCCGGCGTGATGGTCATGCTGCCGATGACGGAATCGTACTTGCCGGCCAAGAGGCCTGCGATGATGCCGTCCCAGGCCGTGCTGATGCCCGTGCCCTTGACGCCGAGGCGCTTGGCGATCTCGTTGCCGATATCGACGTCGAAGCCGACCGTCTGGTTGCTGTCGTCGACGAAACTGAAGGGCGGGTAGGCGCCGCTGTTCGCGAACTTGAATTCGCCCGCGGCCTTTATGGTCTCCAGATCGTCGGCGCTCGCCGCGACAGGCGCAGCCAGAACGGAGAAGGCAAGGCCCGCGGCCATGGCGCAGGATAGAATGGTCTTCAACATGATCGTTCCCTTGTTTTTAAAGGACCACCGCTGAGGCGATGCGCCTTGAAGGGAACTATGTCGGCCACGGTGTGCATTTAGCAAATAGATATGTGCAATGCATTGCATAGTATTCTGGAATGCTTCAGGCACGGCCTGCAACCCGCCGCCGCCCTCGGCCGGGACCGTGCGATTCTAGCCGAAATTGCGCTTGTAGGTGGAGGCGATGAGGGTGGTGGCGGCGGCAAGCGCAGCCTCTCCTTCCCGCCGTTCGATTGCGGTGAGGATCGCCTCGTGCTGGTTCAGCGACGCACCGAAACCGCCGGAGGCAGCCATGGTCCGGGGAATGCTGATCGAAAGCGCGGCCCTGACAACCGAGGAGATCGGCAACAGGAAGCGGTTGTGCGCGGCCTGCAGGATCTGGAGGTGGAAATCGATGTCGGCCTCAATGGCGTCTTCGAGCCCGACATGCGCCTGCGACATGCGGACAAAGGCCGCCCGGATGGCCGCATGATCGGCCGTCGTGCCGCGCTGGGCCGCGAGGCGCGCGGCCATCGGCTCGATGGAGAGGCGGATTTCGAAAAGCTCCTCGGCGAGCGCATCCTGGTCTTCGGCATCGCCCTGCCAGGACAGCACGACCGGGTCGAGCGTGTTCCAGTGCTCGGCCGCGCGAACGCGCGTTCCGAGCCGGGGCTTGGCCTCGATGAAGCCCTTCGTCGTGAGGATCTGCAGGGCCTCGCGCAAGGTCGTCCGGCTGACGCCGAGCGTCGCCAGCATGTCGGCCTCGCGTGGCAGGGTATCGCCGGCCTTCAACACGCCGAGCGCGATGCGCCGGCCGATATCGCCTGCAATGCGGGCCGGCAGGCCGCGATCCTCCCGAGCGATGGCCTTCATGCGCGCCTCTCCGTTACCTCTTGCGCTCGTTCATAGACGCTCAGTCCTCTTCGGGAAAGCCACCCATGGCGGCGGCATAGCGCGCGACCATCTCGATGCCGGCGGCGGTCGGCCGCTGGGCCGGGCCCCGATCGTGGATCACCATTCCCGCCCGTTCGCCGAAGAGGCGCTTGCCGTAGCACAGAAGCGTCTCGATGCCTTGCATGGTGAAGACGACGCCCGGCAGCATGCGGCGATATTCCTCCTCGGCATGCGCGTCCCAGCCGTCGCAGAAGAACTCGTAGGCCCGCACCGCATAGTCGATGGAATCGGGCGCAAGGATGAGGCCGCGACAGCCGATGCGCAGGTTCTCCAGGAGCTCCAGCCCGGCCCGACCGTTGAAGACGGGCAGCCGCCGCTCCGTCACCTCGATGAGACGCGCGATGTCGACGACCGGCCCCTCGCCCTTCACCAGACGGATATTCGGATGCTGGCGCACGAGGTCACGAATATCTTCGGCCGCAAGCCCGCGGCCCATCAAGGCCGGCGCATTCTGGATGGCAAGCGGCAGGCTGGTCTTGTCGGCCACGCGGCCGAAGAAGCGGATATATTCAGCGGCGGAATACTGGCCGACCATGGGTGGCTGCAGGATCAGCCAGTCCGCACCGGCGGCCTCCGCATGGCGCACCTGCCGGACCTGCTCCTCGACGGACGAACCGAAAATCGTCAACGCGACGGGCACACGGCCGGCCGTATCCTCGACCACCCAGTCCATCACCGCCATGCGCTCCGCCTCGGCGAGCTTGGAGACTTCGGTGGCAAGACCGAGCGCGGCCATGCCGTGTACACCGCTGGCAAGACAGATTTCCACCTGCCGCCGCATCGCTGCCCGGTCGAGCTTCTCCTCTCCATCGAAGAGCGCATAGAGGATGGCGTGGATGCCGTGGAGATCCTCGACGTGAAAATTCCGCACCGCTGCCTCCTCAATGGCTTTCGCGGGGGACCGCGTGGCCCCGGCCGCCGACGAGGAAATCGAGGTCCGCACCGGTGTCGGCCTGCATGACACGCTCGACATAGAGGCCCTGATAGCCGCCGACCATCTCCGGCACCGGCGCGATCCATTCCGCCCGGCGACGCGAAAGTTCGGCCTCGCCGACATCAAGATGCAGCCGGCGACCGGCGACGTCGAGCTCGATCCAGTCGCCCTCGCGCACCAGCGCCAGCGTGCCGCCCACCGCGGCTTCCGGGGCGGCATGCAGGACCACCGTGCCGAAGGCCGTGCCCGACATGCGGGCATCGGAAATGCGCACCATGTCGCGCACGCCCCTCTTCAGCAGCTTCTGCGGCAGCGCCATGTTGCCGACCTCCGCCATGCCGGGATACCCCTTCGGGCCACAGTTCTTGAGCACCATGATGGAGGTCTCGTCGATATCGAGATCCGGATCGTCGATGCGCGCCTTGTAGTGGTCGATCGTCTCGAAGACGACGGCGCGGCCTCGGTGCTGCATCAAGGCCGGCGTTGCCGCCGAGGGCTTGATGATCGCACCGTCAGGGGCAAGGTTTCCGCGCAGCACCGCGATGCCGCCACTGGCCGTCAGGGCCTTTTCCCGCGGCAGGATGACGTCGTCGTTGAAATTCTCCGCCTCCGCGATGTTCGCGCCGACGCTCCGTCCCGTCACGGTCAAGGCATCGCGGTGCAGGAGGTCATCGATCGCCTTCATGACGGCGGGCAGACCGCCGGCATAGTAGAAATCCTCCATCAGGTAGCGGCCGGAAGGCATGAGATTGAGGATCGTCGGCACGTCGCGGCCGAGCCGGTCCCAGTCGTCGAGTGACAGTTCCGTGCGGATGCGGCCGGCAATGGCGAGAAGATGCACCACCGCATTGGTCGAGCCGCCGATGGCGCCATTGACGCGGATGGCGTTGGCGAAGGCGTCGCGGGTGAGGATCTTCGACATGCGAAGATCTTCGTCGACCATTTCCACGATCCGCCGGCCGGTCAGCCGGGCGAGCCGGGCGCGCTGCGCATCGACGGCCGGAATGGCGGCGTTGCCGGGAAGGGCAAGGCCCAGCGCCTCGACCATGGAGGCCATGGTCGAGGCCGTGCCCATGGTCATGCAGTGTCCCGGGGAGCGTGACATGGCGCTTTCCGCAGCGGTGAAATCCTTCTGCGACATCACGCCGGCGCGCACATCCTCGGAGAATTTCCAGACATCCGTGCCCGAGCCGATGGGGCGGCCGCGGAAGCGCCCGTTCAGCATCGGTCCGCCGGAAATGACGATGGAGGGCAGATCGCAGGAGGCCGCGCCCATGACGAGCGAGGGCGTGGTCTTGTCGCAACCCGCCATGAGCACGACGCCGTCCATGGGATTGCCGCGGATCGCCTCCTCCACGTCCATCGACGCGAGGTTGCGGAAGAGCATGGCCGTCGGGCGCAGATTGGATTCGCCGCAGGAGAAGACCGGGAACTCCAGCGGCAGGCCGCCCGCCTCCAGCACGCCCGCCTTGATGTGCTCGATCAGGCCGCGGAAATGGGCATTGCAGGGCGTGAACTCGGAGAAGGTGTTGCAGATGCCGATGACGGGCCGGCCGTCGAAGGCATCGTCAGGAAGGCCGTTGTTCTTCATCCAGCTCCGGTGAATGAACGCATCCTTGTCCAACCCACCGAACCAGTGCTGCGACCGCAATTTCCGCGACATCTTGCTCCCTCCAATCGACGATACCGGCGTGCCCGGCTTAGTATTCTCATATAATCAGAGTTATTATTGGTCAACAACGGGGAGACCTGGCGACAAAGAAAAACCTCCGGGGCGCGGGCACCGGAGGCGTGAAGAGGGCGGGAGGTCGCAGGCTGGTCGATCAGGGATGGTGCAGCACGGTCATGCCGCCATCGACCGTAAGGCAGGTCGCATTCATGAAGGGGCATTCGTCCGAGATCATGAAAAGCGCGGCCCTGGCGATCTCTTCCGGCGTCGCGATGCGCCCGCCGGGATGGAGCCGCATCGTCGCGGCCTCCGCCTCGACCGGATCGGGGAAACTGTTCCAGTACTCGACGGCCTTCTGCGTGCGTACATAGCCGGGTGCCAGCGCGTTCACGCGCACGCCCTGCCCGGCATATTCGAGGCCGAGCGCCTTGGTCATGCCGAGCAGCGCATGCTTGGCGACGGGATAGGGGAAGGTATGCGGGATGATGGTGAAGGCATGGGTCGAGGCGATGTTGAGGATGACGCCGCCGCCCGCCTCGATCATGCCCGGCAGCACAGCCCGGCTGCAGTTCCACGCGCCCTTGAGGTTGATGTCGAAGCAACGCTGCCAGTCGGCGTCGGACAGCTTCAGCGGCTCGAAGAAAACGTTGACACCGGCATTGTTGACCAGCGCATTGGGCCGGCCGATCTCGGCCGTGGCCGCAAGGACCGCCCGCTCGATGGCGTCTGCATCCGTGATATCGGCCGCCATGTGACCGACCCTGCCGCCGGCAGCCTGCAGGCGCCCGGCTTCTCGTGCAAGAAGATCCCCGTCACGGTCGATCAGGAAGAGGCCTGCGCCTTCAGAAAGAAAGACCTCGGCAATGGCAAGGCCGATGCCCTGGGCCGCGCCGGTGACGACAATCCGCTTGCCTTCAAGACGTCCAGTCATGCCGGTTCTCCTCAGCGCTCGGCGGGATGATTGCGCACCGCAATGGCGATATCGCGCGCAGCGATGTCCAGCATGCGATGCGAGCATTCTCGCGCCGCCGCCTTGTCACGCATGCGCAGCGCCTCGACCAGCCGCTTGTGGATTTCCACCGCCTCGCCTCGGGTATCGGCCGCCTCGTTGGAAGCGTGCAGGGAAAATTCGAGCGCCGCCTGAATGATGCTGGCAAGCTGCATGAAGACCTGGTTGTGGCTGGCCTTCAGCAGCCCGGCATGGAAGGCGACGTCCGCTTCGGTAAAGGCCGAGAGGTCGCCCTCGGCATCACGCATGCGCTCCCACGCCCGCTCGATCTCCGCCACCTCCTGCACCGTCGCCCGCTCTGCCGCGAATTCCGCGGCGAAGGGCTCGATGGCGCGGCGCGCATCGAGCACGCAGGTCAGAAGATCCAGTTCGAAAATACGCGGCCCGATCCATTCCAGCACCTGCTGGTCGAGGATGTTCCACTCCTCCTTCGGGCAGACGACCGTGCCAACCCGCGAACGCCCGCGCACCAGACCCTTCGATTCGAGAATCTTCAGGGATTCCCGAATGACGGTTCGGCTCACACCGTAGCGCAGGCACAATTCCGCCTCTGTCGGAAGGAAGGCGCCGATCGGAAAGACGTCGGCACAGATATCCGAGGCTATCGTCCGCGTGACGTTCTTCTGTACACGGGGCCGGCGCACCGCCCCTTCGCCTTCAGCCGCGTCCACACGCTCTCCCTGTTCCTGCACGGCCATTCTCCATCCCATTTTCGCTGCCGACGCGCCGCCAGCGATCCATATCCCGTTTCGCGCCCGATGGCGACGACCGGATTCGCCTGCCCGGCAATCCTATCATACACAGATATTCAATTCATCATACAAGATCAATTGACGAATATGATGAAAGACCTTACACCTTTGAGCACTGCAGGCGCAGTTATTTTGGGAGAGAGACAATGGGCTTTATCAAAGCAGCCATCCTGGCTGGCACCGTCGCCGTATTCGCCGCAACCTCCGCCTTTGCCGCCGACGTCAAGATCGGCTTCATCGTGAAGCAGCCGGAAGAGCCGTGGTTCCAGGATGAGTGGAAGTTCGCCGACGTCGCCGCCAAGGAGAAGGGCTTCACCCTCGTCAAGATCGGCGCGGAAGACGGCGAGAAGGTTCAGTCGGCCATCGACAATCTCGGCGCGCAGGGCGCACAGGGCTTCATCATCTGCACGCCGGACGTGAAGCTCGGCCCCGGCATTGTCGCCAAGGCCGCCGCCAACGACCTCAAGCTGATGACCGTCGACGACCGCCTGGTCAATGCCGACGGCACCCCGATCGAGGACGTCGCGCATATGGGCATCTCGGCCACCAAGATCGGCGAGGCCGTCGGCCAGACCATCGTCGACGAGATCAAGAAGCGCGGCTGGGACATGAAGGACGTCGGCGCGATCCGCGTTTCCTACGACCAGCTGCCGACCGCCGTCGACCGTGTCGAAGGCGCGCTTTCCGTGCTGAAGGCCGCCGGTTTCCCGGAAGCCAACATTTTCGACGCCCCGCAGGCCAAGACCGATACGGAAGCCGCCCTGAACGCCGCCACCGTCGTTCTCAACAAGAATGCCGGCATCAAGCACTGGGTCGCCGTCGGCCTCAATGACGAAGCCGTTCTCGGCGCCGTCCGCGCGACCGAAAGCGTCGGCATCGCCGCCGACAGCATGGTCGGCGTCGGCATCGGCGGCGCGGATTCGGCGATCAACGAGTTCAAGAAGCCCGCCGCCACCGGCTTCTTCGGCACCGTGATCATCTCGCCGAAGCGCCACGGCTACGAGACCGCGCTCAACATGTACGAGTGGATCGCCAACGGCAAGGAACCGGAAAAGCTGATCCTGACGGCCGGCCAGGTCGCCCTGCGCGACAACTATGAAACCGTCCGCAAGGATCTTGGCATCGAATAATCATCCTCCCAAGATGATTTCATCCCGGCGGCGCTGCGCCGCCGGGTCTCCTTCGGGGTGATGACATGCAGGACTTTCTCGAATTCAAGGCGATATCCAAGGGATATCCCGGCGTGCAGGCGCTCGCCGACGTTTCCTTCTCCGTGAAGAAGGGTGCCGTGCACGGCCTGATGGGCGAAAACGGCGCCGGCAAATCGACCCTTATCCGCGTGCTCTCGGGCGACCAGTCCGCCGACACCGGCGAAATCCGCATCGATGGGCAATTGCAGCGCTATCGCTCGGTGCGCGACGCCTTCGATGCCGGCGTCATCGTCATTCACCAGGAGCTGCAGCTCGTGCCCGAGCTGACGGTCGCCGAAAACCTTTGGCTCGGCCGCTTCCCGGGCAAGGCCGGCGTGATCGACCGCACCCGCCTCATCGGCGTGGTGAAGGAGAAGCTCGCCGATATCGGCATCGATATCGATCCGGCCGCCAAGGTCGCCTCTCTCTCCATCGGCGAGCGTCAGATGGTCGAGATCGCCAAGGCCGTGATGGCCGATGCGCGCGTCATCGCCCTCGACGAGCCGACCTCCTCGCTGTCTTCGCGGGAAAGCGAAATCCTTTTCGCCCTGATCGATCGCCTCAGGGCGCAGGGCAAGGTCATTCTCTATGTCTCGCACCGCCTCGACGAGATTTTCCGTCTTTGCGACAGCCTCACGGTCCTGCGCGATGGCAAGCTCGCCGCCCATCATCCCGATATCGCCGCGGTGACGCGCGACCAGATCATTGCCGAAATGGTCGGCCGCGAGATTTCCAACATCTGGGGTTTCCGCCCGCGCGAGCGCGGCGCCGTGCGGCTGGAGGTCAAGAATCTTTCAGGCCGCAAGCTGCGCAACCCCATCAGCTTCTCCGTGCGCCAGGGGGAAATTCTCGGCTTCTTCGGCCTTATCGGCGCCGGCCGCAGCGAAATGGCCCGCCTCGTCTACGGCGCGGACGTCCGCTCGGAGGGCGCGGTCACGGTCGACGGAAAGACCGTCACGCCCGACAGCCCGCCGCAGTCGATCCGTTCGGGCATCGTGCTCTGCCCGGAGGACCGCAAGTTCGACGGCATCGTGCAGGGCCGGAACATCGAGGAAAACATGGCGATTTCCTCGCGCCGTCACTTTTCCCCTTTCGGCATTCTCCAGCCGAAGAAGGAGGCCGAGCTTGCCGAGCGCTTCATCGCCAAGCTGCGCGTGCGCACGCCCTCGCGCAAGCAGGACATCATCAACCTGTCCGGCGGCAACCAGCAGAAGGTCATCCTCGGCCGCTGGCTTTCCGAACAGGGCGTGAAGGTCCTCATCATCGATGAGCCGACACGCGGCATCGATGTCGGCGCCAAGTCGGAAATCTACGAAATCCTCTACGAGCTCGCCGGTCAGGGCATGGCCATCGTCGTGATATCGAGCGAATTGCCGGAAGTGATGGGCATCACCGACCGCATCGTGGTCATGTGCGAGGGCCGGGTCGCCGCCGACATGGAGCGCGCCGACTTCGACGAGCGGCGTATCCTCGCCGCCGCCCTTCCCGATGTGTCCAACGCCAGCGAACTCCCCAACCAGCAGGTCCAGTCGCGATGACGTCTTTGAAAAAACTCCTCCTCGGCGAGCAAGGCCTCGTGGTCATCTTCGCCATCGCCTTCGCCATCGTGGCGCTCACGGTGCCGAACTTCCTGACCGAGCGCAACATGCTCGGCCTGCTGCAGTCGGTCGTGACGATCGGCATCGTCGCCTGCACGATGATGTTCTGCCTTGCCTCGCGCGACTTCGACCTATCGGTCGGCTCCACCGTCGCGTTTTCCGGCATGATCGCCGTCATGGCGTCGAACGCCTCGGGCTCGATCGTCGTCGGTCTTCTCGCAGCGCTGCTCTGCGGCGGCGCCGTCGGTCTCATCAATGGCGTGGTCATCGCCCGGTTCCGCATCAATGCCCTCATCACGACGCTCGCCACCATGCAGATCGTGCGTGGCTTCGCCCTGATCGCCTCGGACGGGCGCGCCGTCGGCATCAACGACCCCGGCTTCTACCAGCTCGCCCTGTCGAAGTTCCTCGGCATCCCGACGCCGATCTGGGTCATGGCCCTCTTCTTCATCCTCTTCGGCTTCGTGCTGAACCGCACCGTCTTCGGCAAGAACACGCTGGCGATCGGCGGCAATCCGGAGGCCTCGCGCCTTGCCGGCGTCAATGTCTCCAACATGCGCATCTGGATCTTCGCGCTGCAGGGTCTCGTCTGCGCGGTGGCCGGCGTACTGCTCGCCTCGCGGATCACCTCGGGCCAGCCCAATGCCGCGACGGGGCTCGAGCTCTCGGTCATCTCGGCCTGCGTGCTCGGCGGCGTCTCGCTGGCCGGCGGCCGGGCGGCAATGACCGGGGTCATCGTCGGCGTGCTGATCATGGGGATCGCCGAGAACGTCATGAACCTCCTCAACATCCAGGCTTTCTACCAGTATGTGGTGCGCGGCCTCATCCTGCTGCTCGCCGTGCTGCTCGACAACCTGCGATCCGCCGCCGCCGGCAGGCGCGGCTGATGGCATGACCGGGAATGTGGCCGGGGATGTCATCCGTCTTGAAAGGGACGGGCTTGCCGTCGCGGTGAGCCCGCAGGGCGGCGCCATCCTGTCGGCGCACTGGAAAGGCATCCCCATCCTCGCGCCGACGCCCTCCCCGGGCCTGGCCTCCCGGGTTTTCGGCGCGGAAGCGTGTTTTCCCCTCGTGCCCTTCGGCAATCGCATCGAGCACAACGGCTTTCGCTTCGAGGGACGCGACCATTCCCTGTCCCCCAACACCGCCGATCCCCTCGTCCTGCACGGCGACGGCTGGCTGCGGCCCTGGGCAATCCTGCGGCAGGACCGGCACAGCATCGTTTTCCAGTACCGTCAGGACGCCAGCGACGCCTCCCCCTTTGCCTATGAGGCGACGGAAACGATCGCGATCGGCGACGATAGCCTGATCCTTTCGCTCAACGTCGTGAACCGTGCGGGCCGCACGCTTCCCTACGGCCTCGGTTTCCATCCCTACTTCCCGCGGACGCCAAAGACGCGGCTCTTTGCCCGTGCGAAGCGCTACTGGCCGGAGCGGGAGAAACACCTGCCTGGCGCCGCCGCCCCCCTGCCGGAGGACCTGAACTTTTCAGAGGGCGCCATGCTACCCGAGCGCTGGCTGAACAACGCCTTTGACGGATGGGACGGAACGTCCCGGATCGAGTGGCCGGAGACCGGCCTTTCCGTATCCATCGAGGCCAGCACCGGCCTCGATCATTTCGTGCTCTACGCCCCATCTGCGACCGACGGCTTCTTCTGCTTCGAGCCGATGAGCCACCGCCCGAATGCGCATCACGCGCCCGACGGCGGCCTCGTTTCGCTGGCCTCCGGGGAGACACTCGCCGGCACGATCGCGCTTCGTTGCCAGGCCGGGCGCGCATAGCAGGGCGCTTCAGGATATGCGCGCCATGCGACACGGCTTCCCGCGATGCCGGACCATGGAATGAAATCCCCATAATCCCGGCAGGTTCTCTCTTCCGTTTGACGGACCCGCATGAGAGATAATAGGCCGTTCTCGGCCAAGGGCGGCCACACCACGGGAACACGCTTTGGGAGGAGCGGCTTCATGTGCCGGTTGCACGGTCGGGCCATGGCGGATGGGCGTGGCGCCTGATGGAAACGCCACAGCTGCCAGCGCTGCGATCCTATCATTCCTGGATCGCCAACGAAACGCTCGAGGATTACTCGTTGCGCTATGCGGCCACGTCGTTCCGTCGCTGGTCGCCGTTCATCATCGCCAATACCGCGCTCGGCGGCATTTCATTCCTCGCCCTCGAGGCAATCGGCGGTGCGATCACACTCAGCTACGGTTTCGCCAATGCCTTTCCGGCGATCCTCGTAACCTGCCTGTTCGTTTTCCTGACCAGCCTGCCGATCGCCTACTATTCCAGCCGCTACAACATCGACATGGATCTGCTGACGCGCGGCGCCGGTTTCGGCTATTTCGGCTCGACGATCACCTCGCTGATCTACGCGACATTCACCTTCATCTTTTTCGCGCTCGAGGGCGTGATCATGGCGCAGGCGCTCAACTTGTTCGCCGATGTGCCACTCGTTCTCGGCTATATCGTCTCCTCGGTCGTCATCATCCCGATCACCTTCATGGGCGTGACGCTGATCAGCAAGCTGCAGCTTCTGTCGCAACCGATCTGGATCGCCCTGCATCTGACGCCCTTCGCCTATATTCTGTTCGCTCATCCCGACACGCTCGATCAATGGGCAAGCTTCATCGGGAGCGACATCAAGAGCGAAGGGTTCGACTTCCTGGCCTTCGGCTCGGCCATCGGCGTCCTGTGCGCCCTGTCCATCCAGATCGGCGAGCAGGTCGATTACTTGCGCTTCCTGCCCGACAAGACGCGCGAGAACCGCTTCCGCTGGTGGGCTGCGGTGGTTGCCGCGGGTCCGGGCTGGATCGTCGTCGGCGGTTTCAAGATCCTGTGCGGCAGCCTGCTGGCGGTGCTTGCGATCCAGGCCGGCCTGTCACGGTCGACCGCGCTCGAGCCGATCCACATGTACATGATCGCCTATCAATATGTCAGCGCGGACCCCCGCGTCGTGCTCGCCCTTGCTGCAGCCTTCGTGCTGATCTCGCAGGTCAAGATCAACATCACCAATGCCTATGCCGGTTCGCTGGCATGGTCCAACTTCTTCTCGCGCGTCACCCACTACCACCCCGGCCGCGTCGTCTGGCTGGTGTTCAATATCCTCATTTCGCTGCTGTTGATGCTGCTCGGCATATTCCAGACACTGGAACTGGTGCTGGCGGTCTATTCGATCATTGCGGCCGCCTGGATCGGCTCCATCTTCGCCGACCTCGCCATCCTGAAGCCGCTGGGCGTAAGTCCGGCCTATCCCGAGTTCCGGCGCGCCTATCTCTACAATTTCAACCCCGTCGGCTGCGGCTCGATGGCGCTGGCCTCGTTCGTCGCCCTCACGTGTTTTTCCGGTCTCTTCGGCGTGATGATGCAGGCCTACGCCGCACCGATCGCCTTTGCGACGGCACTTGGCAGCGCCGTGGCAATCGGCATTGCCACCAAGGGGCGATACTATCTGGCCCGCCCGCCCGTCGCTCTGCCGGAAACCGGTTCGGACGCCAATCTTTGCGCCATCTGCGGCGTCACCTATGAAGGTGCCGACATGGTGCATTGCACCTTCTACGAACAGCCGATCTGCTCCTTGTGCTGCAGCCTGGATTCGCATTGCCACGACGTCTGCAAGTCGCCGGGCGGCGTCGTGGAAAGCTCGCGCTATTTCAGCCAGGCGCTGCCCCATATGCGCGACAAGATCGCACCCCGCATGGGGCAGCGTCTGTTGAAGGTGGCGGGCGTATTGTTCGCACTGACGGTGATTGCCGGCGGCGTGTTCCTGCTGACCTATCGGTTGATCGAGCCGGGGTCCGAACAGCCCCATCTGGCAAGCGGCCAGCTCCTTCTCAGGGTCTTCCTCGCGCTGCTGCCGCTGCTGGGCATCGGAGCCTGGTGGATCGTGCTGGCGCAGGAAAGCCGCGAACTTGCCGAGCGCGACCTTGTCGCTTCGCTGGAGAAGCTGAGGCAAACCCAGAGAGACCTTGCAAGCAACGAACGGCTCGCGGCCATCGGCCAGATCACCGCGACCGTCAGTCACGAACTGCGCAACCCACTGGGCACGCTGGTGACCTCTGCCGACGTCCTGCGCCGTTCGCTGAAAAGCGCGGAGGAACCCGTGCTCTCCGAACTGCAACGCGTGCAACGAAATGCCTGGCGCTGCGTTCGCATCATCGAGGATCTGCTCGATTTCTCACGCCGCTACACACTGGCGCTGAAGCCGATCCCCATCGATTCCTGGATTGCCCACCAGGTCGCCGAGCAGAACGCCGCGCGGCCGATCCGGCTGGAACTTGACGCCGGGTGCAAGGTGTCCGCTGACGGCGAGCGGCTCCGGCAGGCCTTCAGCAATGTCCTGGCCAATGCCGTGCAGGCCTGCGAGGGACATGCGGCGGAGAACGCCTCCATCACCGTTTCGACCCGCTGCGAAGCCGACAATGCCATCATCTGCGTCGCCGACAATGGCGTGGGCATGTCACGCGAGACGGCGGCGCGGGTGTTCGAACCGCTGTTCAGCACTAAGGCATTCGGCGTCGGATTGGGCATGCCGCTGGTCAAGCGCATCGTCGAGCAACATGGCGGCTCGGTGCTGATCGACAGCGAACCGGGCGTGGGCACCCGCGTATCGATCCTGTTGCCACGCGCGGGCGCTGCCGCGTCATGACGGATCACACCGACCTTGTGAACGACCGCATTGGCGACGATCTCGTCCCGCAGGACACGGGTTCGACAGAGAGAAAGCGCGTCCTCATCGTCGACGACGATGAGGATTTCGCCGCGAGCCTCGCCGGTCTGCTTGAACTTGAAGGCTATCAGGCGATCATAGCCCATGATCCGTCCTCCGCCCGGGATGCCCTGGCCTCCTGCCGGCCCGCGGTTGCCCTCGTCGACGTGCGGCTGGGCATCGGCAACGGCGTCGAACTGGTCCACGCCTTTCGCCAGCAGAGCCCGGATCTCATCTGCCTGATGGTGACGGCCTATGCCTCGGTCGAGACGGCGGTGGAGGCGTTGCAGGCCGGTGCATACGACTACCTGTGCAAGCCGTTCCACAGCGGCGATCTCCTCGCGACCCTCGAGCGCTGCTTCGAACGCACCCGCCTGATCGAGGAAAGACGCATGGCGGCCGAGCGGCTCGGCCAGATGCAGCGCATCGAGGCGATGGGCCAGTTGACCGGCGGCATCGCGCACGACTTCAACAACATTCTCGCCGTCCTGCTCGCCAATTTGCGGTGGCTGCAGGAGCATGTGCGGGCCGAACCCCATCTCGCCGAAATGGTCGACGATGCACTGGGGGCCGTGAAGGCGGGTACGGACCTGACCTCGCGGCTGCTCAATTTCGGCCGCCGGGAAGGAAGCGATACGACCCGCATTCGTCTGGATGACGCGCTGCCGGACCTGATGCGTGTGCTGCGCCGTACACTGGACGACAAGATCGAACTGGCGCTGCAGCTGGCGGGCGACCTGCACGAAGTCGAGGTTCACCCCGCGCAGCTGGAGACCAGCCTCATCAACCTTGCCCTCAATGCACGCGATGCGATGCCGGAGGGCGGCATGCTGCGGTTCGAAGCCTGCAATTTTGTCCTCGGGCCGGACGATGCCCGCATCGCGTCGGGCCTGCCACCCGGCGACTATGTGGTCATTTCGGTCGTCGATACCGGGCATGGAATGCCCGCGGAGGTGCAGCGCCAGGCACTGGAACCGCTCTTCAGCACCAAGCCAGCAGGAAAGGGAAGCGGTCTGGGGCTGTCGATGGTCGACGGCTTCGCGCGCCAGTCCGGCGGGCGCCTCGGCATCTCCAGCAAGCCGGGCAACGGAACCCGGATCAACCTCTATCTGCCGCGCGCGCTTCAGTCTCTCGCGTGAGAGGCGAGCACGTAGCCAACGCCGCGAATGGTCTTGATGATCTGGGGATCGCGCGGATTGTCCCGCAATTTGCGGCGTATCTTGCCGATCAGCACGTCGATGCTGCGGTCGTAGGGCGTCCAGTTCCGGTTGGCGACGATGTCGAGGATCTGTTCACGCGACAGGATACGCCCACGCCGCGCGACGAGTGCGGAGAGAATCTGGAACTCCTGGCTGGTAAGCCGGACATTCTCGCCGTTCGGCGACGAGAGCTTGTGGCGCGCATGATCGAGCTGCCAACCATCGAAACAGACGGCATCCGAAGCATCGGTCTCCAGCTCGGACGGAGGGATGCGCCTCGCGAAACGACGCATCACCGTGCGCACGCGCGCCAGGAGTTCGCGTGGCTCGAAGGGCTTGGTGATGTAGTCGTCGGCGCCCAGCTCAAGACAGACGACCTTGTCGATCGTGCTGTTCTTGCCCGATAGCATGATGAGCGGCAGGTCGTATTGCGAACGCATGCTGCGCGCGAGCGTCACGCCATCCTCGCCGACGGGAAAACCGAGATCGAGGATGACGAGATCGAATGCCTCGTCGGCCAAGGCACGCCGCATCGAACGCCCGTCATGGGCGCTGACCGTCGCGTAGCTCTCGCTCGCGAGGAATTTTTCCAGAAAGCTGCACAGCCGACGGTCATCGTCGACAATGAGGATACGCGATCTGAGTTCGGCAACGGACATGCCGCTACGATAAGCGCAATTCGGGGCCTCGGTCGAGGAGGGAAGAAGACAATCCGTCGCAACCTGCCCTCTGTGTAAGCATGCCATGGCGGCTTTACAGAACGCAGGCATGAGACAGAGCGTCTAACCAATTGAAAATAATTATCAAAGGCGAATCAGCGCACCCGCGTCCTTGCGCCTGTCTCGCGTATTCCGGTTACAAAAAATTACAAGGCGGCCTGCATTTCGGAGCGTTGCGATTACACGCGGTTCCTATCCTCGCATCGCGCGGTGATGCCGGGCAGCGCTGCCCGGTGCAAGAACGAGGAGGCGAAAACGCCGCCTCTTGCACGCCGGCATTGAGGAGGAACAGCCCATGCCACAGACAGTATTCTCAGTCGATCTGAACAAGGCGCCCGAAGACCATGCCATCAAGACGCACAATCGGTGGCATCCTGATATTCCCATGGTGGATCACCTCAAGCCCGGACACACCTACCGGGTGGAATGCCACGACTGGACGGGAGGCCAGATCGGCAACAACGACAGCGCCAACGATGTCCGCGACGTCGACCTGACCCGCGTGCACTATCTCAGCGGCCCCTTCGGCGTCGATGGCGCCGAGCCCGGCGACCTGCTGGTCGTCGACATTCTCGACCTCGGCGCGAAGCCGGACTCCGAATGGGGCTTCAACGGCCTCTTCGCCAAGGAGAACGGCGGCGGCTTCCTGACCGAGCACTATCCTGAGGCCAGCAAATCCTGCTGGGACTTCCACGGGATCTACACGACGTCACGCCATATTCCGGGCGTGCGTTATCCCGGCATCATCCACCCCGGCCTGATCGGCTGCCTGCCGGACCACAAGCTGCTTGCCGAAGCCAACCGGCGCGAAGCCGAGCTGGTGGCAACCGATCCCGGCCGCGTTCCGCCCCTGGCGGCGCTGCCTTACGCCGATACCGCCCTGATGGGCCAGCTGAAAGGCGACGCGGCCAAGAAAGCCGCAGCCGAGGCCTGGCGCACGGTTCCGCCGCGCGAACACGGCGGCAACTGCGACATCAAGAATCTGTCGCGCGGCTCGAAGGTCTATTTCCCTGTTTATGTGAAGGGCGGCGGCCTTTCGATGGGGGACATCCACTTCTCGCAGGGCGACGGCGAGATCACCTTCTGCGGCGCCATCGAAATGGCCGGCTGGGTCGACATCAGCGTCGATGTCATCAAGGGCGGCATGGCGAAATACGGCGTCATCAACCCGATCTTCAAGCCCAGCCCGATCGACCCGCATTTCGACGACTATCTCATCTTCGAGGGCATCTCGGTCGATGAACATACGGGCGAGCAATATTATCTCGACGCGCACGTCGCCTATCGCCGGGCATGCCTCAATGCGATCGAGTATCTCAAGAAGTTCGGCTATTCCGGCGAGCAGGCCTACATGATCCTCGGAACGGCGCCGGTGGAGGGGCGCATTGCCGGCATCGTCGACATCCCCAATGTCTGCGCCACATTGGCAATCCCCACGGCAATCTTCGACTTCGACGTCAATCCCAATGCGCTCGGGCCGAAGAAGCAGAACTTCAAGGCAGACGTCGCCAAGACAAGCTGATCGGGCCGCACAACAACAATGAAGCGGCGGTCAGGCCCTGTCTTGACCGTCGCTCTCCTGGGAGGGGATTTCATGCTGCTTGGATTTGCCTTGCTTTACGTCGGTGCGGTCCTGTTTCTGAACGGCCTCTGGCTTCTCGGAAAGATCGAAGACCGGGAAATCGTCGTCATCAACGTCGTCTCCGGCGTCGTGACGCTGTGCACATCGTTTGCCTGGGCGTTCGGCCCGAATGCCGACGCGGCCTCCATCGAGGGCGCCGCGCTGACGATCCTGTTTTCGACGACCTATTTCTGGGTGGCCTATAACAGGGTGGTCAAGGTCGACGGGCGCGGTCTCGGCTGGTTCAGCCTGTTCGTTGCCATCACCACCGTTCCGGTGGCTGTCGGCAAGCTTTCCGCGGCCCAGACATCGACCGATTTCTGGCTTGCCTCCAATTGGGTCATCTGGGGCGTCCTGTGGTTCCTGTATTTCCTGTTGCTGGCGGTGCAGCGGCCGATCCTGCGCCTCACCGCGATCGTCACGCTCCTTGCCGGGATCGTCACCGGCTGGCTGCCGGGCTTCCTGCTTCTCGACGGCAAGCTGTGATGCCGGCTCGACGGACCGCGCGACGACACGCTTGATCGCCTGCGGCGGGCGAGGATCGACTTCGCCCGTCGCGTTTTCTCGACACATGGCTTTTCCGGAGGCTGGCAATGCCGCTCTACAACTATGTTTGCAACGATTGCGGACCCTTTGAAGAATGGGTTCCGATGCAGGATGCGCTCAAGGCATGCGCGTGCCCGCAATGCGAGGAGCAAAGCGGCCGGGATATGGCCGCACCGCGCCTGAGCCTGATGAACGGCAAGCTGCGCGGCGCGCTGGCGCGCTCGGAGGCAAGCGGCACCGAGCCCAAGGTGGTGAAGAAGGCGCATCTCAGCGGTTGCGGCTGCGCGCTCTGCAAGATCGGCAACAAACCCACGCCGACACGCAAGAAATGGATGATCGGCCACTAGCCTTGCCCTGCCGCGCGGACCCCAATCCGGGGGCAAGCGGCAAGATCAGGATACCGCGTCGCGTCCCGATCTAGCGAATCTTCGAAATCCCGATGGGCCATGGCTTCAGCTCGCCGTTCAGCTTGACGCGACTGGCGGCGAAGCCAGACGGATGCCGAACCACACACGCCGTCGCAGTCGCCGGCCTCTTCACTGGAAGCGGTCAGGCCTTGAAGCGCTCAAGAGCGGTAAGACGCTTGAGCGGGGGATCGGCCTCAGGCCAGCGGTAGATTTCGGTGCGCAGGTAGCGGAGTTCGTCATCCAGCGCATCATCGGCGACCTCGACCCACCAGGATTTCGGCCGTCCGTCGCTGCCGTCCGACCATCGGTAGCCACGAGCCTTGAGATGATCCTTCATCTCGAAGGGACTGTGCTCGGCAAAGATGCGGACCCGCGAGCGCTGGCTCGCGGCGAAGAGTTCGGCAAAGGGGGCAGCGCTCTGCTCCGGTCCGTCCTGGGCCAGGACCTCGAGCAGTGCGTAGCAGTCGTCGACGGCGCGGTGTCCGTCATGGAAGTAGCCTGCCTGCCCGACAAGGTAGCCAAGCTTCGTTCCTTCGAAACCCCGCGCCGACCAGTCGATTTCGGAGACCGAGCAAGCCCATGCCTTCGGCGCGAAAGCCGAGGAGAAGGTTTCGCAGAAAGGCCGGTCAAAGCCGGCATTGTGGGCGATGATCAGATCGGCCGGCTCGATAAGGGCCTGCACCCGCGCAATGTCGATCGTCTGGCCGACCACCATGGCGTCCGTGATGCCGGTCAGCCGCGTGATGTCGGCGGGAATGGCGACACTTGGCTGCCGCAGTCCACCGTAGACGTCCGTGACATCGCCGATATTTCCAGCCGCGTCGAAGCTGAAGGCGACGATCCCGATCTCGATGATTTCATCCTTGCGGGCATTGAGGCCCGTCGTCTCCGTATCGACGATGACGCCCCGCAGGGGAAAGCCGGGCCGGGGTGCATCCGCGATGGCGCGAGGCTCCAGTTTGCGCAGAACGCGATAACGGCCGGTTCCTTCGAGCCGGCGGACCATCTCGATCTCCTCCTCGATCCCGCGCACATCGCGCCTGGTCGGGGATCGGACCTTGGCCTCCGGCTCCGTCGCCTCCCCCGTCCCGAACAAATCGAACTGCCGCTTCATCACCTGTCTCGCCTCTGCCAGCGCGTCACGCCACGCGCTTGAGGGCTCTTATAGAGAGTCAAGGGAAAACGGGAAGACAATGTCGCCCGCCCACGCCTTCATCGGAGACCGAACGGCTCCGGTGCTGCCAGCCGCCGGCGACGAAGACGATCTTATAGGGGCGGTCACGGGGGTCTCCCTGCGGGTCGTGATCAAGAGGTCGATACGAAACTCGCCGAAGATGATGTCAGCGAGAAAGGGAAAGCATTCCCAAGCCTGAAGCGGGCCGAAGGGCATCGGGACTAGGGGCCAGCATCGAAGTTGGGTGCCCTGCTCGGCTGCGCGCTCGACCAGCCAAGCAGGGCAATCGCATTACGCCTTCACCCGCATTGCCTTCGGATCATAGGCTGCCGATAGATGCACGGTCACGGCATGTTTTTCTCCGGCGAGATCGACCTCGAAGCGCCCGGTTTCCAGGAATTTCCTGTCGACCCCGAGAGGGCTTTCCACAAGGGCGAGGGCGACCGAACGCCCCAGCGTATGCCCATAGGCCGCGGACCGGACCTCGCCCACCGGCTGCCCGTCCCGAAGGATCAATTCACCGCCCCAGAGCATCGGCTCCGAATCATCGACGGTGAACTGGACGATCCGCCGGGACTGTACTCCTTTCGCCCTCGCCTCCAGAAGCGCCTCCCGGCCGATGAAGCCGCCGGGCTTGTCGAGGGCGACCGCGAAGGCCAGACCCGCTTCGAACGGCGTGATATCGGGCGTCAGCTCCCGGCTCCATGCCCGGTACCCCTTCTCCAGGCGCAGTGCCTCCAGCGCATAGTATCCACAATCGGCCAAGCCGAGATCGGCGCCCGCCGCATGCAAGGCCTCATAGACGCCGACCGCAAATTCGGCCGGCACGATCAGTTCCCAGCCGAGTTCGCCGACATAGGTCATGCGGTTGGCGAAAGCCGTTGCGTAGCCGATATCGATCTCGCGGATGGTCGCGAAAGGGAAACCTTCATTGGAAAGATCGGCAGAGGTGAGCCTGCCGAGAATCTCACGCGACCGCGGGCCCATCAGCGCCAGCACGGCATAGGCCGATGTGACATCGGTGAGCGTGACATGGGCATCGGCGGGAATGTTCCTGCATATCCAGTCCGCATCGTGCACCGCCTGCGCCGAGCCTGTAACGAGGAGAAAGCGGTCGGAAGAAAGGCGCATGACCGTCAGGTCGCTTTCATAGCCGCCCCGCGCATTGAAGAGGCCCGTGTAGACGGAGCGGCCAACGTCCACGTCAATGTCGGCGGCACAAATCCGGTTGAGCGCGGTTGCGGCATCGCGGCCCTGTACCAGCAGCTTGGCGAAGGAGGTCTGGTCGAAGATGCCAGCCGCCTCGCGCGTCGCCTTCATCTCGCGTTTTACCGCGTCATGCCAGTTCTGCCGGCCAAAGGCATATTGTGTCACCGGGCGTGCGCCTTCCGCCGCGAACCAGTTGGCACGTTCCCAACCCATCTTTGAACCGAAGCAGGCGCCTTTCGCGGCCAGCCGGTCGTAGAGCGGCGAACGGCGGAAGGGCCGCGCCGTGTCCAGCTCCCGGTTCGGCCAGGGCATGGCATAGTGCAGGCCGAGCGTTTCCTTGACGCGGTCGTGCAGCCAGCGCGGATTGTTGTTGAAGGTCGCGAAGCGGCGGATATCGACCGGCCAGAGATCCATGGTCGCCGCGCCGTTGACGATCCATTCGGCCAGCGCCCGCCCGGCGCCGCCGGCGCTGGCGATACCCATGGAGTTGAAGCCGGCACCGACATAGAAATTCTTCAGCTCCGGCGCCTCGCCGAGTATGAAGTTGTTGTCGGGCGTGAAGCTTTCAGGACCGTTATAGAACTTCTTGACCTCGCTGGTTGCAAGCTGTGGCACGCGCTGCAGCGCGCTCTGCATGAGAATCTCGAACTGGTCCCAGTCGTCAGGCAGAAGGGCGAACTCGAAATCGTCCGGAATGCCCGCCATGCCCCACGGCTTTGCCTCCGGCTCGAAACCGCCCATGACGAGGCCGCCAACCTCCTCCTTGAAATAGATGTAGCCATCGGGATCGCGCATGACCGGCAGGTCCGGGTGAACACCCTCGATCTTGCCGGTGACGATATACATGTGCTCGGCCGAATGGAGCGGCACGCTGACGCCGCACATCTGGCCGACTTTGCGCGCCCATTGCCCGGCGCAATTGACCACGATCTGCGCGCAGATCGCACCGCGGTCCGTCTCCACGCCGGTGACCGCGCCATTGGCCACGGAAATGCCGGTGACACGCACGCGTTCGAAAATGCGCGCACCGCGGCTGCGCGCGCCTTTCGCGAGCGACTGCGTCAGATCGGTTGGATTGGCCTTGCCGTCGCCCGGCAGCCAGACCGCGCCGACGAGATCCTCGATCGCCATGACGGGCCAGAAATCCTGCGCTTCCCGCGGGGAAATCACCTCGATCGCCACGCCCTGAGCGCGCGCGGAAGCGGCAGTGCGCTTCAGCACTGTCATGCGATCGGCCGTGCGCGCCACGGAAAGCGAGCCGCAATTCTTCCAGCCGGTCGCGAGCCCCGTCTCCGCCTCGAGCTCGCTATAGAGCTGGGTCGAGTATTTGATGAGACTGGTCATGTTGGCGTGGCTGCGAAGCTGACCGACGAGGCCGGCGGCATGCCAGGTGGTGCCACCGGAAAGCTGGCCTTGTTCCAGCAGAACAACGTCCCGCCAGCCGAGCTTCGTCAAGTGATAGGCGACCGAGCAGCCGATGATGCCGCCACCGACGATGACGACTTGAGCCTGTGTTGGAAATTCCTGCGCCATGAACGACCTCCCGAAACCATGGAAGGCCGCACGGTAGCAAAACGCCACCAAAGAACAAGACAAAAGATTACATAAAGTTACATTTTATTACGTTGCCACGATCAGGCTCGGTCCTCGCCGCTCCAGGGCCTCCCCAATCGCCGCCGGCGGCGCCCGGTCGACGATCACGCCCGTCGCCAATTCAAAGCGCGGAATACGCAGAGGCGTCAGCCGGCCGAATTTCGAACTGTCGAGCACGAAATACGCCTTGCCCGCCGCGCCGGCCATTCGCGAGCGCTGTTCCGCACCGCTTCGGGTGAAATCCGTCACCTCACCGTCCGGCGAAAGTCCACCGCCTCCCAGAAAGGCGGCATCGATGCGGAAATGACCGATCGCCTCCAGCGCGTCGATGCCGACGGCGGCTTCTTCGGCCGGATCGATCTCGCCGCCCAGCATGTGCACCCGCACCTGCGGCTGGCGGCACATGAGAAGCGCGATGGAAAGGGAAGTCGTGCAAATCGTGAGGTTTTTTCGCTCGGACAGGGCCTGCGCCACCGCCAGTGTCGTGGTGCCGGAATCGAGAAAGACGACCATGCCGTCGCGCACAAGGCTGGCGGCGGCGCGGCCGATCGCCGCCTTTGCCCCGGCATTTTCTTCGCGACGCTCGGTAAAGGCCGCCTCGGTGGGCTCGAAGAGCGTGGCCCCACCGTGCACGAGATCGAGCTGACCACGGTCGGCGAGCGTTTTCAGATCGCGCCGGATCGTCTGCCGCGACACATCAAAGAAATCCGCGAGCTCACTGATGCTGACCGTTCCGTCCGCGGCCAGGCGGCGCAGGATCTCACCATGGCGGCGAGGAGCGAGGGCACGAGAGTTTTGAGCGTCTGACATATCGATATCTGCGACCATTTTTGTCACCTTGACAAGCTGGGCGGCGTATTTTGCCTCCTGGCCCGGCCAGGCGCCGCGAAATGGTCATCCGATTTGATGGGGAAAGGTCATGCGACGGGCGGCATTTGTTATTTTATGTTGCATAATGTAATCTTTCTTTTCATTCTGTGGCGACAGGCTTTCATGACCGGGAGAAAACGATGCAACAGGCGCATAGGGACGGTGGCCATTTCACCTTCTATCTCCTCGACGGATTCACGCTACACACCTTCTCTGCGGCACTTGAAGCCCTGCGCGTTGCCAACGCGGTCGCCGGCCGCACGATCTACGACTGGATCGTCGTGACGGGGGACGGCCATCTGGCACGGTCCGCCTGCGGAATGCGCGTTGCCGCCGGCCGCTCGCTTGCGGAGGAACGGGAACGGCTCCACCGGCCGGAGGCAAACCGCGTCGTCGTTGTCTGCGGCGGAAGCGGCATACCCGCATCGAACAAGGCGCTGGAGGCCTGGCTTCGGCAATGCCGTCGCCAGCGCATCGATCTGGCCGGCATTGCCGGCGGTCTTTATCCCCTCGCCCGCGCCGGCCTTCTCGACGACAGGCACTGCGCTGTCCATTGGGAACATTTTCCGGACTTCTGCGAACGCTTCTCCGCGGCCAAAGCGCGTCAGACGGTCTTCGAGGTCGATAAAGACATTCATACCTGCGCCGGCGGAAATGCGTCCTTCGACATGGTCATGAGCATCATTGAAGGCGCATTGGGCGAGGACGTCACCAACCGCATCTGCGAGATCAGCCTTTGCGAGCGTCGTCGAGAGGCGGGAGAGCGTCAGCGCCTGCCCCTGCAGGCCCGCCTCGGCATCGACAATGTCTCCCTTATCCGTGTCGTGCAGCAGATGGAAGCCAACCTGTCCGAGCCGCTCAGACTGGCTGAGATGACGCCGGCAAGCGGGCTTTCGCGCCGTCAGATGGAGCGCCTGTTTCGCCGGGAGATGGGGCGGACGCCAGCCCGCTACTATCTCGACCTGAGGCTGGAGCGTGCGCACCTCCTGCTCGTCACATCATCCCTTCCCGTCATCGAGGTCGCCATTGCCTGCGGTTTCTCGACCGCCTCGCACTTTTCCCGTGCGTACCGTGATCGCTATGGGCGCACCCCGCAGAACGCGCGCCGTGCGGAAGCAGAACGGCGGAACAACACCGGTCGACCGGCCGCCTATACGCAGAATAGCGTCGATGAGCAGCATGTTGCCTGATGGCGCCAACAAGCAAGGCCCCCCGCTCCGTTGCCTGAAGAGGGGGGCTTTGCCGCGACGACGAAACGCCGTCAGCGCCAGGCCTGGGTGCGCGCGAGCAGGCCGCGGCTTATTCCCGCGTGGATGAGCTTGGCGGCAACGTTCGTATAGAAGATCATCATGCCCATGGCCGCCGCCGGGGCGATATCGCCGGCGTCGTCCATGTTGAGGACGGCAACGGAAGCGAGTTTGGTATCCGTGGAATAGAGGAAGACCACCGCCGAAACAGTCGTCATGGCATTGACGAACAGATAGATCGCGATGTTGAGGATGGCGGGCAGGCAGACCGGCACCGTGACCCGGAAGAACAGTCGGTGGAAGGGCTGCTTCAGCGAGGCGGCAACGGATTCGAACTCGGGATCCATCTGCTTGAGCGCCGTCAATGCCGTCAGGTGAGCGACCGTGTAGAAATGCGTCACGGTGCAAACGACAAGGATCGTCATCGTGCCGTAGATCGAGTTCAGCGGATTGGCGGGATTGTTGAAGAAGAAGATGTAGGCAAGGCCAAGCACCATGCCGGGCACCGCCATCGGCATCATCGCCAGGAAATGGAAGAGACTGCGGCCGAAGCGGAAACCGTCCGTCTTCTCGACCATGTAGGCGCCGGCGAAAACAACGAGCGAACCGAAGAGCGCCGTCAGCAATGCCAGTTTGATCGAGTTGCCATAGGCCGCCCAGCCACCGCCGTCCATCAGGTCGAAAGCGAAGTTCTTCGTCGTCAGCGTCAGGTCGTAGGGCCAGAATTTCACGATCGCTGCGATCTGGCACATGGCGATCATGCCGAGGATGAAGAGGCTGATCAGGCAGGCGAAGGCGAAGCAGACCCTGTCGATGGCGGCATTGGGCTTCGGCGTGTAGGGCACGGCGCGAGCCGACAGCAGCGCAACCTGCCGCTTCTGCATGCGCCGGTCGACGGCGAAGGCAAGGATGGCCGGCACGAGCAGGATGACGGAAACGACCGCCCCCATTTCGAAATTCTGCTGGCCGATCACCTGCTTGTAGATATCGACGGCGAGCATGCCATATTGGCCCCCGATCACCTTGGGCAGGCCGAAATCCGTGATGACCAGCGTGAAGACGACGAAGGCAGCCGAGACGATGCCGTAGCGCGCGCCCGGTATCGTCACCGTCCGGAACGTGCGCCACTTGCTGGCCTTGAGGGACGCCGCCGCCTCATAGTGCCGCGCATCGGCGACGGACAGTGCCGTCAGGATGATGAGGAAGGCATGCGGCAGGGTGAAAAAGATCGAGCCGATGACGATGCCGATCGGACCATAGATGGAATAGCCGAGCAGCCAGTCCTTGAAGACGCCCTGGTTGCCGAAGAGATAGACCAGCGCGATGCCCGGCAGCAACGATGGCACAAGGATCGGGATCGTCAGGACGCCGCGGAACAGACCTTTCAGCGGCATGCAGCTGCGTGTCAATCCATAGGCCAGCGCGAAGGCGATGGAGACCGTCGCCACCATGCTGATGAGCGCCATCAGGACCGAGTTGATGATCGATTGGGCCAGCGCCGGCGTTGAGAAATAGGTCGTGAAATTCTCGACGCCGAGGCTGCGGGCCGGTCTGAGAACGACCCGCCGGAAGGCGCCGGAATCGTATTCGCGCCACTCCGTACCTTTTTCCAGCGTGGAGCCGGCGAGGAAAGCCACATCCGCCGTCGTGCCGCGGATGCGATACTTCACGGGGCTGCGGAACTTGAACTCGGGGAAGAATTTCGTGGCGGAGAGCCGGCCGTCGGAATTGGTGGCGAGTTCCGCATCTCCGACGGCGCCAAGCGTGCGATTGAGCGTCTCTGCGCTCACCACCGGTCCCCAGGTCGTCCCGGCCTCATCGCTCACCTGGAACTCGAAGGCAGCCAGATCGAACTGGTAGGTCGAAAACGATTTCGACAACATAAGGGCGAGCGGTGCGCCGAGCGCGATGACGAGATAGAGACCGATGACCGCCATGAAGCCGAGCTTGACGCGGTCATCCCCGGACGTTTCCTGGCGCAGCCGCCTGCCGAGGGGCGGCATGTAGGGGGCTTCGAGGGCGATGTTCATCAGGCAGCCCTCGGATAGAGCAGCAGGCGTTCGCGGGGAATTTCCACCTGGATGACACCGCCCGTCTCGATGTTGAGGCGGCGCACCGCATTGACGGAGAAATCGGCGATAAGCGTGCGTTCACCAAGCCGCGGCGCCGTCAGCCGCGTGCGCCAGAACATGCCGAGGAATTCCATCTCCTGCACTTCAGCGTCGATCAGATTCTGCGGCGTCAACGGACGGTCGACCGCGTTGACAGCATGAGCGTCGGCACCGTGCGGGATGATGTCGACCGGGCGCACGACGGCTGTCGCCGCATGGCCGGCGACAAAATCCTCCGTCGAGCAGCAGAAGGCCGAATGGCCGATCTCCACCTCGCCGTGCCGCAAGACCTTTGCGGGAAACTGATTGGTCTCGCCGATGAAATCCGCAACGAACAGCGTGTCGGGATGACGGTAGATCTCCGTGGGCGAGCCGACCTGTTCGATGACGCCATGGTTCATCACGACGATCCGATCGGCCATGGCCAGTGCCTCTTCCTGGTCGTGCGTGACCATGATCGTCGTGACGCCGAGCTTGCGTTGCAGCGCCTTGATTTCGTGGCGCAGGTGCACGCGCACCTTGGCGTCGAGCGCGGACAACGGCTCGTCAAGCAGCAGAAGCCCCGGCGAAATCGCAATGGCGCGGGCAAGCGCGATACGCTGCTGCTGGCCGCCGGAAAGCTGGGCGGGATATTTCTTGCCCTGCGCCGTCAGCCCGACCGTAGCCAGAAGGTCGGCGACACGGGTGGCGATCTCCGGCTTCGAGCGGCCGGTATTTTCAAGGCCGAAAGCGATGTTCTGCTCGATCGTGAGGTTCGGGAAGAGCGCGTAGGACTGGAAGACGATCCCGTAGTCGCGCCGCGAAGGCGGCAGGGTCGAGACGTTGCGGCCGTCCTGCAGGATGGAACCGTGCGTCTGCAGGTCCAGGCCGGCGATGGCGCGAAGCAGCGTGGTCTTGCCGCAGCCCGACGGGCCGAGGAAACAGATGAACTCACCCTTGGCGATGCTGAGCGATATGTCGCGCAGCGCGACGAAATCGCCGTAGCTCTTCCATAGATCGCTGATCTCGAGATAGGGCGCCGGTTGGATATCCGGCTCCATAGCGCCACGGGCTATGCTTGTGGGTATCGGTTCGATCGACATGGCATGTCTCATCTGCAAGCTCCGCTGGCTGTCAGGCAATGGTCGCGAATGCGAAAGGCGGAGCGCGAAGGCGCCCCGCCCGGTCGATCGGGATCAGCTCTTGGGTTCCGACTTGGCGTCGTACCGCTTCTGCCATTCCTTGAGGATGGCGCCGCGGTTGTTGGCGGCCCATTCGAAGTCGTTGTCGATCATCTTGGAGGCGATGTCGGCCGGCAGATGTTCCACCTCCTTCGCGACGCCGGGATAGGCGACGACGGCATAACCGGCATTGTACATCTCGTTGGCTTCCCGGGTGACGGACCAGTCGACGAGCGTCTTGGCCGCATCCAGATTTGCCGTGCCCGCGATGATCGCGGTCGCTTCCGCCTCCCAGCCCGATCCTTCGGACGGGAAGATGATGTCGATCGGCGCGCCGGCGCTCTTGGCCTTGGCGCCGGGGAATTCGAAGGAAACGCCGATGACCGCCTCGCCGGCACCCGCCATCTTGCAGGGCTTCGAACCGGAATGCGTGTAGGCCGAGATGTTCTCGTGCAGCTTGTCCATGAAGGACCAGGCCTTCTCGTCGCCCCACATCTGCATCCAGCCCGAAACATCGAGGAAGCCGGTACCGGAGGATGCCGGGTTGGGCATCACGATGTGGCCCTTGTATTCCGGCTTCGTCAGGTCCTCCCAGCTCGTCGGCGCCTTCAGGCCGAGCTTTTCACCTTCCACCGTGTTGTAGCAGAGAGCGGCGACATAGGCGTCCATACCGACCCAGCTCGGCGGCGTGTCCTTGTCGACGAATTTCTTGTCGAGTTCCGCAACGCCCTTGGGCTCATAGGCCTCGAGCATGCCCTCGGTCTTGAGGAGAAGCAGCGAGGTCGCGGCAAGGCCCCAGACGACGTCGGCCTGCGGGTTGTCCTTTTCGGCAAGCAGCTTGGCTGTCATGACGCCGGTGGAGTCGCGCACCCAGTTGATCTTGATGTCGGGATGGGCCTTTTCGAATGTCGCCTTGTAGCGGTCGAGATCGACGGCTTCGACGGCGGTGTAGACCGTAAGCTGGGTTTCGGCGAAAACTATGGTGGGAAGCGCGGTGGTGAGCGCGCTGGCAAGCAGAAAAAGCATGCGTCTGTTCATGATTGAAAATCTCCTCTGAAGGCCTGGAAAAACCGGGGAAGCGCGGCGGACGATCTAGGCGTCGTCCTTGGATGATCGGCTTCAGGGGACATTCTGCGCAGGGGTTTTTGGTAAGTAAAATTTATTATTCTTATCGTTTGGAAGATAAAAACTATAGGATAATTGCTGAAAAAACAGGCATTTGCGTGGGAGGAACACCAAGCAAAAAAGGAGCCGCGCGGAGCGGCTCCTGAAAAAGGTGATCTCGCAGGGGATTGCTTCAGATCACCACGGCAGGGAAAAGGTCTTGACGTTGGTGAAGCTCTTCATCGCTTCGATGACGCCCTCCTTGTAGCCGTTGCCGGAATCCTTGATGCCGCCGAACGGGCTCATCTCGATGCGATAACCTGGCACCTCCCAGATGTTCACCGTGCCGACCTTCAGTCCCGCGATGTATTTCTGCATGCGCCGGAAATCGTTGGTGCAGACCCCGGAGGAAAGGCCGAAAGCGGTCGAGTTGGAAAGGGCGATCAGCGCATCGTCGTCGTCCGGCGCCCGGACGATCGGGATGATCGGCGCGAAGGTCTCTTCCATGACGAGCTCGCTTGCGTGAGACACGCGATCGATGACGATCGGCGGCAGCAGAGCGCCCCGCCGGCCCGGATTGTAGAGGACGTCCGCCCCCTCTTCCGCCGCCTTGTGCACGCGGCCTTCGAAGATCTCCGCGGCCCTGGCATGCACGACGGTACCGAGTTCCGTCGCCCGATCCATGGGATCGCCGAACCTCAGCTTCTTCGCGCGTTCCAGCACCAGTGGCACGAAACGGTCGGCGACGCGCTCCTGGCAGAGGATGCGTTTGACCGCGGTGCAGCGCTGGCCGGAATTCTTCGTGGCGCCCGCAACCGCAAGATCGGCGGCTCTCGCAAGATCGTCGTCCGACAGATCGTTGAGGATGATCAGGGGATCGTTGCCACCGAGTTCGAGGATCTGGCGCTTGTAATGCGCATGCGCCGCGATCAGCTTGCCGACCGGCACGCTGCCGGTGAAGGTAATGAGGTCGAAATTCGGATTGGTGATCATCTCCATGCCGATATCGCCCGGCCAGCCGGTAACGACGGACAGCATTTCCGGCGGCAGGCCAGCCTCGTAGAGGACATCGGCAAGAACCAGCGCCGTCATCGGCGTCAGTTCGGTCGGCTTCAGCACCACGCAATTGTTGGTGGCGATCGCCGGCGCCACCTTGTGCGCCACCATGTTGAGCGGGTGGTTGAAGGGGGTGATCGCCGAAATGGCGGTCAACGGCTCGCGGGTGGTGAAGATCTTGCGTGCCTTGCCGTGCGGGGTGAGGTCGCAGGAGAAAATCTCACCGTCGTCGTGGATGCACATCTGCCCGGACAGCGTGAAGACATCGAAGGCGCGTCCGACCTCATAGAGCGAGTCCTGCTTGGAAATGCCGAGTTCCAGGGTGATGAGATCGGAAATCTCCTCCTTGCGGGCGACCAGGAGGTCGGCCGCCTTCAGCAGGATGCGCTGGCGCTCGTAACGCGTCAGCTTCGGCTGGTAAGCCGCCGCGATCTCGAACGCCCTGCGGGCGTGTTCCGCACGGCCGGCCGGCACGGTACCGATGACGGCATCGTTCCAGGGATAGTGCACCTCGACCACGCCCTCGGTGTCGACCTTCTTGCCGGCGATCCGCATGGGTTCATGACGGATCGCGAATGTCGTTTCTGCCTTGGTCATTGTCCGCTCCCTATTGTGCCGGTTGTGCGGCCGCGACGAGCGCGTAGTAGAAGGCATCGAAGTTGCGCAGCGTGTCGGCCGTGTGAAGCTCGGGCAATGTGCGATTGGCGATGAACGGCACTTCCTGCTCGGTCAGGCCGCCATGCGAGCGCAATGGCTCGTTGAGTGCAGCAAGATCGTGCCGATGTTCGCTCGTGCCGAGCGTCTTGTTCTCCGAAGAGACGAGCACGATGTCGCCGATGCGATCGTCCGGCAATTCGAAGCGCACGCAGGCTTCCGGGCGCGACAGGACCACATCGATACCCTCTATCGCCTTCAGCCGCTCGATGATCTCCTCCTTGTCCGTGCCCTCGGGCAGATAGGCCGTGGCGAAGGAGCCGAGCGCGCCGTGATGGACGACATAGGGGTCGGTAATCGGCAGGATGACGCGGGCAGCGTCCTTGCCGAGCCATTGGTCGAGCAGGTCCTGCACATAGATGACGTCCGGCGACCCGTCCGCCTTGTGCTTCGGCTTCATGCCGTGGTCGGCGGTAACGACGATCGCCGCACCGAGTGCGTCGAGCTCGGTGAGGTACTTGTCGAACATCTCGTAGAAGGCATTGGCCTGCGGCACGCCGGGGGCATATTTGTGCTGAACGTAGTCTGTCGTCGTCAGATACATGACATCAGGACGGAACTCCTTGAGGAGCTTCACACCGGCCGCAAAGACGAACTCGGACAGTTCCGCGGAATAGACTTCCGGCACCGGCCGGCCAAGCCAGGCCGACGCGTTGTCGATACCATGTTCCGCCTTGGTCGACGTGTCGGACTTTTCCGAGGAAAAGCAGACGGCCCTGCCCTCGTCGAACTTCAGGCCATGACCGAGCAGCGCGCGAAGCTTGTCCTTCGCGGTCACCACGGCGACCCTAGCCCCGGCATCGTAGAAGGCCTTGAAGACGGTCGGCGCGCGGAGGAACCGCGGGTCGTTCATCATCACTTCCTTGCCGGTCGCCGGCTCATAGAGATAGTTGCCGCAGATGCCGTGGATCGCCGGCGGGCGGCCAGTCGCGATGGACAGGTTGTTCGGGTTGGTGAAGCTCGGGATGACACTGAGCGCGGTGCGTTCCGTGCCGGTCTTGCGGATGCGGGCCAGCGTCGGCATCAGGCCGGCTTTGATGGCCTCGTCGAGATAGGCAGGCTCGCAGCCGTCCAGGCAGATGGCAATCGCCGGAACGTTCGGCCAGGGATAGGTGCGCCGGTTGGCGGTGACGGTGATCTTGGACATCTGGTTCATCGGAGTTTCCATTCTTCGTTGGGCGGCCGGTCAGGCGGCAAGGCGGCTGCGTTCTTCAAGGGCGATGGCCGGCGGCGCGGCACTGTCGACGCCCATCTCGGCGAGCGACGAACGGGCAGCTTCGACCACGCGGCGCATGACGTGTTCATCCATGCGGCCGATGCAGCCGACGCGGAAACTGTCGACCACCGTGAGCTTGCCGGGATAGATGATGAAGCCCTTGTCCTTCATCAGCGCATAGAAGCGATCGAAGGCGAAGGCCGGATGGGCCGGGCTGAAGAAGGTGACGATGATCGGCGACAGCCACTGGTCGGCGAGCAGCGTCTCGAAGCCGGCTTCGCGCATGCCCGCCACCATGACGTCGCGGTTGCGGGCGTAGCGCGCGCCGCGCGCGGCCACACCGCCTTCCTCCCTGTGCAGGCGCAGCGCTTCCAGAAAGGCCGCGACAACGTGGGTCGGCGGCGTGAAACGCCACTGACCGGTCTTGTTCATGTAGTCCCACTGGGCGTGGATATCGAGGCTGAGGGAATGGCTCCGGCCCTTGCAGGCCTCGAGTTCACTCTTGCGGGCGATGACGAAGCCGAAACCGGGCACACCTTCAATGCACTTGTTGGCGGAAGAAACGATCGCCTCGTAGCGGAAGTCGGCAAGGCCGGCCGGCACGGCGCCGAAGGCGCTCATCGAATCGACCAGCAGCTTGCGGCCGTGGGCGTAGACCGTATCGGAAATTTCCTTGAGGGGATTGAGGATGCCGGAACTGGTTTCGCAATGGACGACGACGACATGCGTGATGGCAGGATCGGCATCGAGGGCGGCGGCGACTTCGGGACCCCGCGGCGGCATGTAGTCACCCTTGTCGATCGTCACATGGTCACGGCCGAGATAGGACAGCGTTTGCGCGATGCGCTTGCCATAGGCGCCGTTGCTCAGCACCAGGACCTTGCCGTCGCGGGGAACGAAGCTGCCGAGCAGCGCCTCGACCGAGAACGAACCGCTGCCCTGCATGGGAACGCAATCGAATTCGCCCTTGGTGTCGCCGGCGATCTCAAGAAGCTGGCGGCGCAGGTCGGCGGTCATGGCGCGAAAGTCGCCGTCCCAGGAACCCCAGTCCCGCAGCATGGCTTCCTTGACGGAATAGGCGGTCGTCAGCGGGCCTGGCGTCAGCAGGTAAGGCTCGCCGAGTTTCGGCGATTCCAGCGGCGCGATGGTTTTCTCAGAAGCGGTGTTTGGCATGGTCCGTCCTCGCGTTTGGCTTGTCCGAGGTCGACAATGCGGTGGAAACACATATCTGTAAAATCGTTCTTTTGTATCAATCTATAGACTGTAATTATACTTTATGCCGCCGGTATCAGACGGCTTTCCAGCAGGTCGCCGGTTTCGCGCAGGCGTGGATAGGCCATGGTCGTGACCAGCGAATTGACCTCCTTCAGCGCGCGCACAATCTCCAGATGCATGTCGCTGGACTGGATGCTCGCGGCGACGCCCTGCCGCAGCCGCTCCAGATGGTTCTTGCTGCTCTCTTCCATCAGGCGGCGCACATGCTCCTTCTGCCGCACCATCTCCCGGGCGATGACCGGGTCGGGCGAGACGAGGAGGTTGGCGGCGAGCCGGACATTGGAGAACACCGCAGCGTGGAGCAGCAGCAGTTCGCGCCATCCGTCCTGCGAGAACGCGCCGGCCCCGGCAAGCCGCTCCTCGGCCATCTGCAGAAGGCTTTTCGCCACCACGTCGCCGGCATATTCGAGATGGATCGCCGCCTCGGTGAGTTCGATGCCGCGTCGGGCTTGCTCTTCCGTCAGCACACCGCGATTGACGGCGGCGACGTAAAGCTTGATCTCGCTATGCGCCCGGTGGATCTCGCCGTCGATGCGGCGGAGCGCATCGACCGCTCCCCGCGTCGGCGATTGGATGACCGTCATCACCGGCTCGAGCATGCGGGTCGTCAAATTGCCCATATGCAGCACTTCACGCGCCGCCGCGGCGAGCGCCTGCGCCGGCTTGTCGATCAGCGCGCGATCGAGCGCGCTGATATGGGCCGTCAGGTCCCCCTCTCCCGCCGCATCCGGCGTCAAAAGCCTGACAAGGCGTCCCATCGCACCGCAGGTGACCAACCCCACGAGCACCAGCATGGCATTGAAGAGGAGATGCAGATTGACGAGCTTGCCAGCCACCGTCCCGCCGGGAAGCCAGGCAAATGGCGCGTGCAACGCGAAGACCGCGAAAGCCGCCGCACTGAACAGGGCACGGAAAAGCAGATTGCCGAGAGGCAGGCGCCGACCTTCCACCGGCAGGCCGCGGGTCAGCCAGAGCGCAATCAATCCGCCGCCGAGATTGACGCCGAGGACGAGCGGAACGCCGACGTCGAGCGGCACCAGCCCCTTCGTCGCGAAGGTGAGGATCAGAAGGATCGCCGCAACGCTCGAATGGAGCGCCCAGGTGAAGAGCGCGGCGAGGATCATCACCGTCAGCGCATCCCCACCGATAAAGGCGATGGCGGACGGCAGAAGCGGGCTTTGTGCCAGAGGCAACGTCGCGTGACCGATCATCTGAAGTGACAGCAGCAGCAGGCCGATGCCGAGCACGGCGCGTCCGGCTTCGACCGCCTTGCGCGTGTGCGCCTTGAGATGCAGGAGCCCCCCGCCGACAATCAGCAGCGGCGCCAGCCAGTGCAGGTCGAAGGACAGGATCTTGACGACCAGGGCCGAGCCCAGATCGGCGCCAAGGAGCACGGCCAGCCCGACATCGAGCGCCATGGCGCCGCTGATGGCGAAGCCCGCGGTGAGCATGGCGACGGCAGTGGAACTTTGCAACGCGATGGCCACAAGGCAGCCATAGACGGCCGCACGCGGCCGCCCGCCGGCGCCGCCGACCGCGCGCGCGACCAGATCTCCCCACGCCGTTTCGACACCCTTCTTCACAAGGCTCACGGCATAGAGCATCAGGACGGTTGCGGCGGCAAGTTCTAGGGCGACGGCCGGCAGGTTCATAGGCGCGCTCCGCGATGAGGCAGGGAATCCGAAAATCATCCTTCATCGCTTTACATCAATCAAATCGTTCGTTTTAATGAATGCATAGCCTCAGCCTATAAAAGCAGGAGTCGCCCATGCGCTATGTCCAGCTTCGCGCCTTCCACAATGTCGCCATTCACGGCGGTTTTTCGCGCGCGGCGGAGGCGCTGTTCCTCACCCAGCCGGCCGTCTCCGATCAGGTGCGAAAGCTGGAGGAGGAATACGACGTCCTGCTCTTCAACCGGAACAAGAAGCAGGTGACGCTGACCCAGGCCGGCCAGCAGCTTCTGGAAGTCACCCGTCGCATGTTCGACATCGAGCAGCAGGCGCTCGACCTCTTGTCGGAGTCTCGGGCGCTGCGTGCGGGCAAGCTGCGCATCGTCGCCGACGCCGCTCATCATCTCCTGCACATCCTTGCCGCCTTCCGCCGCGCCTATCCCTCCGTGCAGGTCTCGATCGACGCCGGCAACACGGAGTCGGTCATCACCAGCCTGCATGCTTACGAGGCGGATATCGGGGTGCTCGGAGAGGTGCCGCAATCCAGCGACTTCGAGATCCTGAAACTCAATTCCACCCCGATCATTGCCTTTGCCAGCCGGGACTACCCTATCGGCGACACCGCACGCATTTCCTTTGCAGAGCTTTCGAAACACCCGCTGGTCATGCGGGAAATGGGGTCGAAAACCCGCCAGAAACTGGAAGTCATGGCACAGCAATGTGGGATCCCCCTCACCCCGCTCATCGAAGCGGAGGGACGGGAAGCGGTACGAGAAATCGTTGCTGCCGGCGGCGGTATCGGCTTTGTCTCCTCGGCCGAGTTCGGACAGGACAACCGTCTCGTCCCAATCGAGATTGACGCCCCGGAAATGCTGATGGACGAGGCTCTCATCTGCCTTCGCGAGCGCGCGAACGGCAAACTCGTAAGCGCATTCTTCGATATCGCACGGAAACTTGCCCCCATGCATGCCTAGGTCAGAAACGACGAACCCGGCATGTCGGGTTCTGCTCTTGATGGGAGTCGGACCACACACGCCCTCGAGCGGCAGCCTGTCGCCAACTGGCACCAATCACAGGGCGTGTCGTTGGCGTACGGATCGCACCGTCCTCGAAGGGAATGATGATCATTCCCGGTCCGATGAGCATCTTGATACGGTCGAACTGGAGCTGGCCGAGGTGCCGGTGGAAACAATCGTCCATGCTCGCGGAGGGTTTGTCTGCTGCCCAACACCGCCGCCATTCCGGCCTGCGCCGTCGGGCGCATAGTGTCAAACCTCAGGGGTGCTCTGGCTTTCGATGCTATGAAGCAGTTTTCGAAGCAACGCGGACAACAGGTCTCGCTCCTCCCGGTTCAGCGGCTGCAAGATCAGAAGCTCGTTGGCCATATCCGCCCTGAAAGCCTGTTCCGCTAGCTCTATTCCCCGCGGCAGCAATGTCACGACGACGCTTCGCCCATCGAGGTTCGATTTCTCGCGCCGGATGAGCCCGGTTTTCTCGAGCCGGCTCAGCCGATGCGTGAGGCCGCCTGACGACAGCATCATCGACGTGTACATCTCGGTCGGCGTCAGCTGGTAGGGCGGCCCCGCCCGGCGCAGCGTACTGATCACGTCGAACTCACCGCGGTCGAGACCAAAGGCCGCGAACGTCTCCTCGATGCTGCCGGCCACGAGATTGGAAAGCCGCTTCGCCCGGCCGAGAATGGCCATGGGCTCGGTATCGAGGTCCGGCAGCTCTCGCATCCATTGAGCGCGTCGTCGATCGACGTGATCTTCCAGTGACGCGCTGTCGCCGCGCTCGCCGTAGCTTGCCCTCTCGCCTTCTTCCTTCATTGCCTGCCTCGCGTGCCGTCTCACTCCGTTCGCCGATCCTAGAGCAAGCGTCGTTCGCAATAAACTGTCTTCGCGCAAAGATATATATCTTGACAGGAAGATAGTTTTGGCAAAATATCTTCTCACGAAGACACTTTCATCCCACCGGCACACCAATGGCAGCAGGAGAGCAGAATGATCACGGTTCGCCGTCACAAGGAGCCCGCACCCGACCAGCGCCGCACCGTTCGGCTGGAAGGCCGTGAGATCGGAAGCCCGGTTTCACTCTTCCTTGTCGATGTCGAACCCGGGCGCGGTTCGGAACTGCACATTCATCCCTACACCGAGACCTGGATCGTCCAGAAAGGCGAAGCGGAGTTCACGGTCGGCGAAGAAACCGTGCACGGCAGCGCCGGGGACGTCGTCGTCGGCCCCGCTCACGTTCCCCATCGCTTCACGAATGTGGGAACTGGGCGACTGGAGATCGTCTCCATCCATCCGAGCGCGACCATTCAACAGATCAATGTTCAAGACGTCGCGCCCCGTCATTCTTGACGGCAGAAAGACACCAATCCCGCAGCGGAGTGCTGCCAGACCAAGGATCAATGGAAATGAACACGCCTGCCATGCTCTGGACCGGCCGCACCCTGACCGGTCTCTTCACCCTGTTTCTCCTGGGCGCATCCATCACGCCAAAACTGCTGGGAATGCCGGTCGCCGAAGAGACGCTGGCTCAGCTCGGCTGGCCAGCGGGTTATGCCCTCATGATCGGCCTGATCAAACTGACATGCCTCGTGCTCTACCTCGTCCCTCCGACACGTCTGCTCGGCGCGGTCCTGATGACGGGGCTTCTCGGTGGAGCGATGGCGACGCAGATCAGGGCGGAAAGCCCGCTCTTCAGCCACATCCTGTTCAGCGGCTATCTGGGGCTTTTCATGTGGGGCGGGCTCTGGCTTCGCGACCCGCGCCTGCGGGCCGTGTTTCCCTTTGTCAGCAAGACATAGACCGACGTGCTCCGGTCGGATCGCCCTCGCTGCACACTTCCAGGCATTATCAATGCGGACGAGGCATCAACGGGCCTCCCTCGTGCACCTGCATCGGCAGGATTCGGACAGGCCGCGCGCGGCAGCCCAAACGCTCAAACGCCGATCGGCCGGCGCGCTTCGACCGACAGCACCCGCTTGAGGCTCCACTGCGAGCCGCAATGAGCAACGCCCGGCATTCACATGCCGGGCGTTCTGTCGAATTACGGGTTTCGGATCGTCAACGCCGGGTTATGGGCGAAGAAGTTGTGCGGCATGATGTGCACCGTCTTCCATTCCGTCGACATGACCGGCCAGTCCTCCATGCGCGGAATGTGGTGGAAACCGGCGGAGAACCAGGTGACGATGTCCTTGCCCATCAGGCTCTGGTCCTTCTTCACCCATTCGGCGAGCGTATCGGAGCCATCGCTCTGCATGGCGAACTTGCCGCCGGCATAACGCTGTTCCGGGTCGTAGACCGTGTTCCAGACCGAATATTCGATATAGGCGTTGCGCTTCATCGGCGGATCGTTCTCGAAGTCGAACGGACCGTAGGACACGTCGCCGTGGTGGATCATGTAGCCCGGCTCATGGCCGAGATAGCCCTCGCGCGACGGGTTGGAGATATGGAAGTAGCGCGGCTGCGAGGAGGAGAGCTTGTAGCGGGCCTCCATTTCCGTCATCGGCATCTTGTGCTCGACCGTCCACATCGACTTGCGCGGGCTCGACGCGTCGAGCTTGGCCGGCACGATATCCATCGTCGAGAAGTGGTTCACCGGCTGGTCGACGTCGAAGTCGATGCGGAAGTTGAAGTAGTGGTCGTGGTTGGCGGCGACGAGATTCGGCGCGATCAGCGTGCCGTGCGCCGTGTCGGCCTTGGCCGTCGGGTCCTTCATCGAAGTGGAGGCAACGCCCTTCACCGCATCGAGGCCGGTCGCGCCGACATAGATGTTGACCTGACCGTTCTGCTGCAGGCGGTAGTCGATGAGATAGTCATAGTTGCCGACTTCCGAGGCCGTGCGCACCACCAGCTCCGTCGCCGGGCGGCCTTCTGCGGGGATCGGCTTTTCAGGCGTCTGGGCAAAGACTTCGAAGTGGCGCCAGGCCGGATCGCCGATGCTGCGTTCGAAGACGCACACCGCATCCGGGATGACGAGGGGCGAACCCTTGTCGTCGGCGATGGTCGCCGGCAGGAAGGTGGCATGCGCGGGGCAGTCGATACCGGCGCGCAGCGGCGTCAGGAACAGACCGAAACCATATTCCCCGCTGTCCATGTAGGTGCGCCAGTACCAGCCTTCCGACGGGTCCATATAGGGCACGAAGACCTCGGACAGATGCGCCTGGTAGATGACCGAACGCCAGGTGCCGGCATCGTTGACATCGAGATTGGAGACGACGAGGCCCGGGCGCTTGTCGACGCGGAAATTGAAGCGCCACATGTCCCATTCGATATGGCTGCCATCGATCTTGTAGTTCGGGCCACCTTCCTGCACCAGCTTGACGGGGTTGAATTCCGGCCGCAGCGGCAGACGCTTGGCGACCTCCTCCTCCGTATAGCCCCAGCTGTCCTTCGGCAGGTCAACCACGCCAAGGTCGACGACACGCACCACTTCCTTCTTGCCGATGTCATAGACGGCGAAGAGGTTTTCAATCGGCTTGGCGTAGAAGTTGGAGCCTTCGGGCACCTGATAGCAGGGCACCTTCATCAGGCGCGAATTCTGATATTCCTCGGTGAAGAAGTTGCCACCCGTCAGCGGCAGGCAGAAGGCCTGCTCCGGCTTCAGCCCGCGCTTGGCAAGGCCCGCCACCATTTCGGGATGGCCGAGCGCGCCTTCCAGCGCGCCCATGAATTCGGTGAAGAGCACCATGGGCTGGCCCTTGGTCTTCTCGTTGCTCTCGACCGTGCCCTTGCTGATGTTGACCACCGCCTCGCTGAAACCCTCGGCGCTGGTGAAATGCACCGTCGCCTTGCGGTCGAGGGCGGCGCCCTCCTTCCAGGCGAGCACGTCGGCCTTGGCCGGCTCCTTCAGCTCGATCAGCGGATAGAGCGTGTTGTCGTCCACGACCTTTCCGTCGCGCAGAATCTGGTTGATCTTCTGGTATTCCTCGGCCGTCAGTCCATCGAGCGGATGGGCGGCGGCGGCCGTTGCGGCAAGGCCGAAGGCCAGCGCCGTTGCGGCAAGATGTTGCGTCAGTTTCATGATCGTTCCCTCTTTCGTTGTCGTCTCAGGCAAAGACCACCTGGATATCGGTGTATTCGGCAAGTCCCTCGTCCGCGAACTCGACGCCGATGCCGGACTGCTTAACGCCGCCGAAGGGCGCATTCGGCTGGATGGCGCCGTGTTTGTTGATCCATACGGAGCCGCAGGCGAGACGGCTCGCAACCTTCTTCGCGGCCTCTATGTCGGACGACCAGACCGACCCGCCGAGCCCGTTCGGGCTGTCATTGGCAAGCCGGATCGCCTCCTCGACGTCGGAGTAGCGGATGATCGGCAGTGCCGGGCCGAACTGCTCCTCGTCGACGAGTGCATCGCCGTTACGAAGGCCGGCGACGATGGTCGGCGGGAAGAACAGGCCCTCGCCCGGTTCGCCGCCGACCAGCACCTTGCCGCGCCCCTTTGCATCCGCGACGAGACGAGACACCTTGTCGAACTGCATGCGGTTCTGGATCGGTCCGAGAATGCTTGCCTCGTCCATGCCGTTGCCGACGGGGATCGCCTTCGCATAGGCGACGAGTGCCGCGCAGACCGCATCGTGGATGCTTTCATGCACGTAGAGCCGCTTCATCGCCGCGCAGGTCTGGCCGTTGTTGATGAAGGCGCCCCAGAACAGACCTTCGGCGATCGCCTGCGGATCGGCATCCGGCAGCACGATGCCGGCGTCGTTGCCGCCAAGCTCGAGCGTCAGGCGCTTCATGGTCGTGGCAGCAGACTGCATGACCTTCTGGCCGGTGGCGCAGGAGCCGGTGAAGACGATCTTCGCGATATCCGGATGCGCCGACATCGCGCCACCGAGATTGAACGCCCTGTCGTCGCCCGTCACGACATTGACGACACCCGGCGGCAGAACCTCGTTCATGATCTGGACAAGCCGCAGCGTCGAAAGCGGCGTATAGGGCGACGGCTTGACGACAACCGTGTTGCCGGTGCGCAGCGCCGGCAGGATATGCCAGACGGCGATCATGACCGGGAAGTTCCACGGTGTGATCGAGCCGACGACGCCGAGCGGCTTGCGATGCAGCTCCACCCGCCCCTGCTCGTTGTCCTGCAAAATCTTGACCGGGATCGACAGCCCCGTCGTATAACCCGCCCAGGCGACGGCGCCGCCGACCTCCCAGCGCGAGCCGAGGCCGTTCAGCGGCTTGCCCTGCTCCAGCGTGATGATTTCGGCGAGTTCCGCCGCATGTTCCTCGATCTTTGCCGTCACCGCGGCACAGGCCGCCTGCAGGGCTTCATCGCTCTGCGCCGACCATGACGCAAAGGCCGCCTTGGCGACGGCGACGGCTGCATCCAGCTCGGCACCGCCCATATTCGGCGCACGGCCGACCTCGTCACCCGTCGCCGGGTTGAGAACGGCAAAGTCCGAACCGACATGGGCCGGCCTTCCACCGATGGTTGCCTTGAATTCCATCATTTCCGCCTCCTCCATGACGGACCGCCTCCTCCGGCGGTCCTATATGGTGGCAGAGAATAGAAGCGGACACGGCGTCAGACTTGGACGGCGCCGTCCCGCCTTTTGGACAAAAGCGTCAATGGCAGCGCGCAACCGCACCCGGCGTCGCGCCGTATTTCTTGCGGAACTCACGGTAGAAATAGGAAAGATCGTTGAAGCCGCAGTCGAAGGCGACGGCGGTGACGCCTTCCGACGGTTGCTCCCGCCGTGCGGTCAGCCGGGCATGCGCCAGCTCCAGCCGGCGATTGAGCAGCCGATGACCGGGCGTTTCGCCAAGCGGCCGGAAATGCCGCTGCAGCATGCGCTCGGACACGTTGAGGCGGGTGGCGAGTTCGCGCGGACCGAAGGTAGGGTCCGCCCGGTGGCGGTCGATCATCGCCAGCGCGCGCGACAGCAGGGTCTCGGCCGGCGTCGCAACGCCGGACACCCGGCTCGAATGCAGGTAAGCGCCCATCAGGCACAGGAACGCCTCGCCAAGCTGCGCCTGCGCGCCATCCTCCAGCAGCATCTTTGCGATGACCGCGCGCATCGCGACCCAGAGCGGATCCTCCCGCGAGATCGAAAGACCGCCAGCGCAGGCATTGCCGAAGCGATGCACCACCTCGTCGCGGGGAATGTGCAGCGAGACCTGGTTGGAGCGTTCGCCGCGGTAGAGAAAGGTCGAGGGTTTGACGGAATCGACGAGAAACATGTCGCCCGGCAAAAGCTCGGCCACATGATCCCCCTGCTCGACGCGACACTGGCCGGCATCCTGCACGAGCAGGAAAAAATATTCTCCGGGATCCTGCTTGATGGAGCGGGTGCTGCGGGCGACCTCGGAGGCATCGAGCGCGACGATCGCCGTATCGAACGGACCGACGCGCCGCGTGGTCACGTCGCCATTGACGACGCCGGTGCGCCGCATGGGCTCCAGATCGAAGGAACCGCAGACCTTACGGATTTCCGCCTCGAGAATTTCCACCTGTACCGGCTTGTGCCCCGGCGTCATCAGCGACTGCATTGCGCCCTCCCCGGCTCCCGCAGAATGCCTTCTCTCCCAAACTATCTCATCACAGTCCGCAGTGCTTGCCTATCACTCAAGCGCGGAAAAACCGCCGCCTGCCGCGGCCCGGCGCAAGCCCTCCGAAGGCGCCTCGGCAAGACCCTCCGCCGCGAGGCGATCAAGCACGGCCACCACCTCCGCAAGCCCCCGCGCCTCGGCATAGTGCATCGGACCGCCGCGCCATCGCGGGAAACCATAGCCATGGATCTTCACGAGATCGATATCGCCGGCGCGGAGCGCCACGCGCTCTTTCAGAATACGTGTCGCCTCGTTGACCATCGGCAGCACGATCGCATCGGCAATCGAAGCATCGTCCCATGTTCGCTGCGGCCGGCCCGTGGCCTCCTCGGCAATGACGGCCGCGACGGCTTCCGACGGCTTAGGCGCCCGGTCTCCGGGATGATAGTCATACCAGCCGCCGCCGGTCTTCTGGCCGAAACGCTGAAATGCGCAAAGCCGCTCCGCCACGGGCGCGAAGGGTGTCTCGCCCCGCTCGCGTGCCGCCTTGCGCTGGAAGGCGGCGATGTCGAGACCGCCGAGGTCCTGCGCCTCGAACGGTCCCATCGGCAGGCCGAAAGCGCGCATGGCGGCATCGACCGCCGAGGGCGTCGCGCCCGACAGCAGCAGGCGCTCGGCCTGGGCACGCGTCACCTTCAGGATGCGATTGCCGATGAAGCCATCGCAGATGCCGGCACGAACGGGGATTTTGGCCAGCTGGCGGGCGAGCGCGAAGCCCGCCGCCAGAACCTCCGGCGCCGTCGTCTCCGCCGGCACGATCTCCAGCAGTTTCATGACATGGGCCGGACTGAAGAAGTGCAGGCCGAGGAACCGCTCGGGATGGGCGATGCCGGCGCTGATCGCGTCGGGATCGAGGTAGGAGGTGTTGGTGGCGAGCACGGCATCCGGCCGGCAGACCGCAGAGAGCTGTTCGAAGACGGCGCGCTTGACGACGAGATCCTCGAAAACGGCTTCGATGACGAGGTCCGTATTGGCAAGCAGCCCGTAATCATCGCCACCCGTCACGCCGGCCATGCGCTGGTCGGCAACCTCCTGCGTCAGGCGCCCGCGTTTGACGGAGCCGTCGTAGATCGCCCTTACATTGGCAAGTCCGCGCTCGACGGCCGTGGCGTCACGCTCGATCAGCACCACCGGCAGGCCGGCATCGCGCAGGGCCGCGGCGATGCCCGCCCCCATCGTACCGCCGCCGATCACGGCAGCCGAGCGGATTTCGCGCGGGGTGATGTCGGCAAGTTCCGGCGGGCGCGGCGCGGCGCGCTCGGCGAAGAAGACATGGCGCAGGGCCGCGGCCTGTTCGGAGCCGCGCAGAGCGAGGAACGTTTCGCGCTCGAAGGCCATGGCATCGGAGAAATCCGTTTCGCAAGCCTTGCGGATGGAGGCGAGTGCGCGAAGCGGCGCATTCTCTCGTCTGGCCTTGGCCGCGACGGCCTTTTCCGCGCTTTCCCAGAAGCTGGCCTCGACGGCCGGGACGGCGCGTCTGGAGATCGGTTGCGGCAGCGGTTTTTCCGCAACGCCCGCCGCGAAGGCGACAGAACCCGCGCGCAGATCTCCATCGATGATGGCATCGACAAGCCCGAGGCCTTCCGCCTTCCGCGCGCCAACCGGGCTGCCGCCCGTTATCAGATCGACAGCCGCGGCCGCACCGATCAGGCGTGGCAGGCGCACCGTGCCGCCGGCGCCGGGGATGATGCCGAGTTTGACTTCCGGAAGGCCGAGGCTGGCGGAGGCGACGGCGACGCGATAGGCACAGCCGAGTGCCACTTCGAGACCGCCGCCGAGCGCGCTGCCATGGATCGCGGCGACCCACGGCTTCTTCGCAGCCTCGATGCCTGCCACGACATCCGGCAGGTGCGGCGGCTGGGGCGGCTTGCCGAATTCGCTGACGTCGGCGCCGGCGATGAAGGTGCGGCCGGCGCAAATCAGCACGACGGCCTTCACAGCCGCGTCCGCATCCAGATCCGCCACCGCCTCGACCAGCGCCTGGCGCAGCGCCTGCGACAGCGCGTTGACGGGCGGATTGTCGACGGTGACGACGGCGACGGAAGCTTCTCTCGCGATGGTGACGGTCATGATCTCAAATTCCCAGATAGGCGGCGCGGATGCGTTCGTCCGCGATCAATTCGGCCGACGGGCCGGACATGGTGATGCGCCCCGTCTCCATGACATAGCCCCGATCGGCGACCGAAAGCGCGCCAAAGGCATTCTGCTCGACGAGAAGCACGGTGACGCCGAGCGCCTTCATGCTTTTGACCACATCGAAGATCTGCGCGACGAGGATCGGGGCAAGGCCCATGCTCGGTTCATCGAGCAGCAGGCAGGAGGGCCGGGCCATCAGCGCACGGGCAATCGCCAGCATCTGTTGCTGCCCGCCCGAGAGACCGCCCGCCGCAAGGTTCCGCTTCTCCTTGAGGATCGGGAACATCACGAAGGCGTCCTCTCTGTCGCGGTCGACCTTCTCGTCGGCGAAGAGATAGGCGCCAAGGCGCAGGTTCTCCTCCACCGTCAGATTGGTGAAGATCTGCCGTCCCTCGGGCGACTGGGCAAGGCCACGCTGCACGCGGCGATGCGCCGACACCGTCGTCAGGGCCTCGCCGCGAAACAGGATGGAGCCCGCCGAAACCGGCTGGATGCCGGAGAGGCACTTGAGCAACGTCGTCTTGCCGGCGCCATTGGCGCCGACCACCGTGACGATCTCGCCCGAGGCGACATCGAGGTCGATGCCGTGCAGCACCTCGATGCGGCCGTAGCGTGAGCGCAGTCCCTCAACCGTCAGCATGTTTCGCCTCCGTCGACTGGGCACCCAGATAGGCTTCGATGACACGCGGATCTCGCGCGATGGCCGCCGGCTCGCCTTCGGCGATCTTCTCGCCGTGATCGAGCACCACGATATGGTTGGAAATGCGCATGACCATCTTCATGTCATGCTCCACGAGCAGGATCGACACACCTTCAGCCGCGACCTTGGCGATGAGGTGGTCGATCTCCTCCGTTTCGACGGCATTGCAGCCGGCGGCGGGTTCGTCGAGCAGCAGGACACGCGGCTTCAGCGCCAGCGCACGGGCGATTTCCAGCCGCTTCAGCGCACCGTAGGAGAGCGAGCCCGCCTCCTGTTCGCCAGCCCGGCCGAGGCCGACGCGGTCGAGCAGCAGCCGGGCGCTTTCCTCCGAGGCCCTGCTTCGCCGGCGGGCAGAGGGCAACGCGAAGAGATCGGCAAGGACCGGACCACGCTCATGCAGGTGATGACCGGCAACGGCGTTTTCCAGAACGCTCATCGACTGGAAGATCTGCAGGTTCTGGAAGGTGCGCGACAGGCCGCGGCGCGCCAGAAGATGCGGCGGCATGCGCGTGACATCCTCGCCGTCGAGCACGACGCGTCCGCGCGCCGGGGCATAGACGCCGGAGATCATGTTGAACAGCGTCGTCTTGCCGGCGCCGTTCGGGCCGATGACGGAGACGATCTCGCCGGGTTTCAAGGAGAAGCCGACATCGTTGACGGCGCGCAGGCCGCCGAAGTCGATGCCGAGACCTTCGATCTGAAGCAGGCTCATTCCCCCCTCCCCCGGATACGGCGCGCGATGGACGGCAGCAGGCCTTCGCGCATGAAAATCATCACAAGCATCATGACGAGGCCGAGCATGAGCTGTTCGTATTCCTGGAAGACCGTCAGCACCTGCGGCAGCGTCGTGAGGATCGCGGCACCGAGAATGGCGCCGAGCACGGAGCCGGCCCCGCCGAGCACCGTCATCGTGACCATTTCGATGGAATGCATGAAGCCCGCCACATCAGGTGTGATGAACTTGTTCTGCAGGGCCAGAAGCGATCCGGATACCGAAGCATAGACCGCCGAGATGACGAAGGCGACGAGCTTGTAATGCGCGACATCGACGCCGACCGTGCGGGCTGCGATCTCCGAACCGTGCAGGGCGCGAAGGGCACGGCCGGTCGGGCTGTGATAGAGATTGAGCGCCAGCCAGGCTCCCAGCACCAGCACGAAACCGGAGAAGGCGTACCAGAACTCGGTGTTGGAAAGATCGATGCCGATGGCCTTGAGCGCGGCGCGAAGGCCGAGTTCCGGCACCGCCATGCCGTCCGGCCCGCCGGTCAGCTGCGCCTCGTTGGAGAGCACCATCGAGACGAGAATGCCGAAGCCGAGGCTGGCGACCGCAAGATAATAGCCCTTGAGGCGCAGGATCGGCCGGCCGACGAGGAAGGCGATAACAGCGGAAAGGGCCGCGCCGAGCAGCGCGGCGAATGCGGGATGCAGGCCGAGATGAACCGGCGCCAGCGCGCAGGCATAGGCGCCGATGCCGGCGAAACCGGCATGTCCCAGGCTGATCTGGCCGGCATAGCCGATGAGGATGACGAGGCCCGTCACCGCCAGACCATTGACGAAGATCAGCGATCCCACCCGGAAATAGTAGGACGACGGGAAGAAGACCGGCGCGATCGCGATGACCGCGGCGAGGATGAGGAGCGTGGTTGCCTTGCTGGAGAGCCGCATGATCACACCCGATCCGTCGATTTGCGGCCGAACAGGCCCTGCGGCATGGCGAAGAGCACGGCGAGGATGACGACGAAGGCCGCCGCATCCTTGTATTGCGAGCTGATATAGCCGGCCGTCATGGCTTCGAGAACGCCGAGCAGCAGACCGCCCACCAGTGCGCCCTTGGGGTTGCCCATGCCGCCGAGCATGGCGGCGGCAAAGCCCTTCAGCGCCAACGCGAGACCGACATCGTAGCCCGTCAGCGTGATCGGCGTCACCAGCACGCCGGCGAGCGCGCCGATGGCGGCGGACATGGCGAAGGAAAGCGTCATCACATAGTTGGTGTTGATGCCGACGAGCTGGGCGGCGACGCGGTTGTTGGCCGTCGCCAGTACCGCGCGGCCGATCAGCGTGCGCGTGAAGAACAGCCAGAGACAGATGAAGACGGCAAGCGCGCCGGCAATCACCCACAGGCTCTGCGGCAGGATGGTTGCGCCACCGATGAGGATCGGCTGGTCGCCGGAGAAGGCCGGGAAGCGGTGCAGCTGCTTGTCGAAGACCAGCTGCGTGGCGCCACGGATGAAGATGGATGCGCCGATCGTGATGATGATCAACGAGACGACGGGCGCGCCGCGGGCAGGCTCGATGGCGAGCTTGTTGAGCGCCACGCCCACCGCCGACGTGGCGATGATGGCGATCAGCGCGGCGAGCGGCAACGGCAGGCCGGCGGCATGCGCGAAGAAGGTGATCATGCCGCCGAGCATGACGAACTCGCCCTGGGCGAAATTCACGACGTCGGAGGCATTGTAGATGATCGTGAAGCCGAGCGCGACGAGCGCATAAACAGCGCCGACCGTGATCCCGGACAGGAGAAATTGCAGGAGTTCGGGCATGGATGCCTCCGCTTCGCGCACGACGGTATCCGCCGGCCCGTGCCTTCAGGGCCCGGGCCGGCAGGCTCGATTACTCGACGATCTTCCAGCCGCCCTTTTCGATCTGCAGCATGCGGAAGGCCGAGAGGTCGAGGCCGAGGTGATCCTCGGCCGTCATGGTGACGGTACCCGTGGTGCCGACCAGACCCTTCGTGCCTTCGATGGCATCGCGGATGTCGGACGGCTCGGTGCTGCCGGCACGCTTCAGCGCATCCACGAGAATACGCAGCGCATCATGGGCGTAGCCGCCGAAGGTCGAGACCGGCTTGCCGGTCGCCTTCTCATAGGCGTCCTTGTAGGCCGTGACGACGGCGCGCTGCGGATCGCTTTCCGGCAGGAGCTTCGCGACGAGCAGCGCCGTGCCCGGCAGGCGCACGCCTTCGGCCGCTTCCGCGCCGGCAAGCTCGATGAAACCGTCGGAGGCAACGCCATGCGACTGGTAGAGCGGCAGGCCGACGGCGAGCTGGGCATAGTTGCGCGTGACGATGGCCGGCCCCTGGCCGAAGCCGGGGTTGAGTACGGCCTGGATGCCTTCCTTGCCCTTGATATTGGTAAGCTGCGGCGTCATGTCGGCGTCGGTCGGGCCGTAGGTCTCGTCGGCCAGCACCTCGATGCCGTAGTCGCCGACGATGGCGAGGCACTGCTTGTGCATGGAGGCGCCGAAACCGTCGGAACCGGAGATCATGCCGATCTTGGTGATGCCGTTCTTCTTCATGTCCTCGAAGATCTTCGCGCAGGCCATGCGGTCCGTGTGCGGCGTCTTGAAGGTATAGGGCTTGACGGGATCGATGATCTCGATGGCGCCGGCCAGCGAGATGAAGGGCACCTCGGCATCCTCGAAGACCGGAATGATGGCCATGGAGGTGCCGGTCGTCGTGCCGCCGATCACGGCGACGACTTCGTCATCTTCGACGAGACGGGTGGCGAAGGTGCGTGCCTTGTTCGGGTCGCCGCCGTCGTCATAGATCACGAGTTCGAGCTTCTCGCCATTGACGCCACCGGCGGCGTTGATCTCCTCGACCAGCATCTTCAGCGTCTTGGCCTCGGGATCGCCGAGGAAGGATGCCGGGCCGGTTTCCGAGACGGTCGCGCCGATCTTGATATCGGCGAAAGCAGGCGCGGCAAGCCCCAGAACGAGCGCAAGGGCGGTGGTGGCAAGCGAAAGTTTCATGTCGGTTCTCCTCCCAACAAAGACAAAGGGTTAAAGCAAAAACACCTCTCACGCCGCCGCGGGGCGGCGCCACATGACCACGCGGAACCGGTTGGCGACGAACGCCGCATCCGTCAGGCTGGCATTGCCGGCCGGATTGGCGCCGGTGACGTGGAAATCGCTGAAGGCGGCGCTCTGGTTGACGTAGATGCCGCCGGTCAGATTGACCGAAAGATTGACGCCCGCCGCGGCAAACCGGTCGGCGGCGGCAAGGATTTGCGTCTCGTCGGTGGCATAGAGCGCCGCGGTGATCGCGCCCTTGCGCTCGGCAAGGTCGGCTGCGCGGTTCACGCCATCGACGACATCGTCGACCGCGACGACGAAGGCGATGGGACCGAAACGTTCTTCCGCATAGGTTTCGTTGTCCGACGCATCGACCGCGAGGATCAGCGGCGTTGCGGTTCGGGCATCGTCGAGGCCTTCGACCGGTGCGGAATCGCGGACGAGACGGCCAAGCGCGCGAACGGCGGCGACGCGGGCGAGCGTCGCGGGATTGGCGATGGCGCCGCAGACACCGGCAGCGCGCGCCGGATCGGAAAGCAGACCGTCAACGGCAGTGGCGATCCCGGAGGCAACCTGGTCGAAGCTCTTGTGGCCCTCGTTCGTCTCGATACCGGCGCGCGGGACGAAGATATTCTGCGGGGCGGTGCACATCTGGCCGGAATAGAGCGACAGCGAGAACGCGATATTGCCGCACATGCCGGCGAAATTGTCGGTGGCGCCGATCACGATGGAATTGACGCCGGCCTCTTCGGTGTAGACGTCAGCGCCGCCGGCATTTTCCCTGACCCAGCGACCGAAGGCATTGGAGCCGGTATAGTCGACGAGCGCTGTGGCGGAGTGCCGGACGAGATCCCTGGTGATCTCAGAACCGGGCGCATCGGCGGCGAGCAATACGATGTCGGCGGCAAAACCTTCTTCCACCAGCACCTGCCTGATAATCTCGACGGTGATGGCAAGCGGGAGGATCGCGGCGGGATGAGGCTTGACGATGACGGTGTTGCCGGTGGCAAGGCTCGCGAACAGACCCGGATAGCTGTTCCAGGTCGGGAACGTGTTGCAGCCGATGACCAGCGAAACACCGCGCGGCACGATGCGCCAGTGCTTTTCCATGACGATAGGCTCGCCCTTGCCCTGCGGCTTGGTCCAGGTCGCCGTCGCCGGCGTGCGGGTCATCTCGGCATAGGCATAGGTGACGGCTTCGAGGCCGCGATCCTGCGCATGCGGACCGCCGGCCTGGAAGGCCATGGCGAAGGCCTGGCCCGTCGTGTGCATGACGGCATTGGCCATCTCGAAGCTGCGGGCATTGAGGCGGGCGAGGATTTCGAGGCAGATACCGACGCGGATTTCCGGTGCGGCGGCCGCCCATTGCGGCGCGGCGGCACGCGAGGCGGAGACGAGCATGCCCACGGAGGCGGCGGGATAGGTGATGCCGAGGGAGGGTCCGTAAGGCGAGACTTCCGCACCGACGACGCCGTCGGAGGGATGGCCGGCGAGCGTGAAGGGCTGGCCGAGACGCGCCTTGTAGGCGGCAAGTCCGTCGTCCCTGGCGGTTTCGCCATAGATCTTGCCGCTTGGCACTTCAGGATAGGCAGTCCAGAAATCGCGCTTGGCAGCGGCCTGCAAGGCTGCTTCCAGCGTGGGGCGATGGCGCTCGAAAAGTGCGGTCATGGCTGCTCCTCCCAGTCAGTGCTTTTATAATTGACTGACCGGTCGGTTTATGCAAGAGTTTTTTTACGGTCGCCGCTGGGAAGGGCGACAGGGAGGAAAAATGTCCAATTCCGACACCATTCTGTCGGCGCTTGCCGATGGCGTTCTCACCCTCACGCTGAACCGCCCCGACAAGCTCAACGCCTTCAACGACGAGATGCATCTTGCGCTGCGCGCCGGCTTCGAGCGGGCCCATGCGGACGACGCCGTCCGCGCGGTGCTGCTGACCGGTTCCGGCCGCGGCTTCTGCGCGGGACAGGATCTCGGCGACCGCGATCCGAAGAAGGGCGTGCCGGATCTCGGCCACACCATCGAGACCTTCTACAATCCGCTGCTGCGCCTGATCCGCAGCCTTGAAAAGCCCGTCATCTGCGCCGTCAACGGTGTTGCCGCCGGTGCGGGCGCCAACATCGCCTTCGCCTGCGATATCACGCTCGCCGCGCGCTCCGCCCGCTTCATCCAGGCATTTGCCAAGATCGGCCTCGTGCCGGATTCCGGCGGCACCTGGAGCCTGCCGCGCCTGATCGGCGAGGCTCGCGCCAAGGCGCTGGCACTGACGGCCGAGCCGCTCGGGGCGGAAACCGCCGCCGACTGGGGCCTCATCTGGCGCGCCGTCGACGATGACAAGCTGATGGAAGAGGCAAGCGCGCTTGCGACGCGTCTCGCCGCCGGCCCGACGCGCGGCCTCGGCATGACCAAGCGGGCCATCCAGGCCGCCGCCACCAATTCGCTCGACCAGCAACTCGATCTCGAACGCGACCTGCAGCGCGAGGCGGGCCGCAGCGCCGACTATGCCGAGGGCGTTTCCGCCTTCCTCGAAAAGCGCAAGCCGGAGTTCAAGGGCAGATGAGCGCCGCGACCCTTTCCCCGCAGGCGCTGGCCGAAGCCTGCGCCAAGGCCATGTGGGACGACGACAATGCCACCCGTCATCTCGGCATGGAGCTTGTCTCCATCGCCCCCGGCGAGGCCGTCATCGCCATGACCATCGCCGAGATCATGACCAACGGCCACGGCACCTGCCATGGCGGCTACATGTTCACGCTGGCGGATTCGGCCTTCGCCTTTGCCTGCAACACCTACAATCAGCGCACCGTCGCCCAGCACTGTTCCGTGACGTTCCTCGCGCCGGCCTTCAAGGGCGACAGGCTGACGGCAACGGCGCGCGAAGTGTCGCGCCGCGGGCGCGGCGGCCTCTACGATATCCGCATCACCAATCAGGAGGGCGAGCACGTCGCGGAATTCCGCGGCCACTCGCGAACAGTCAAGGGCACGCATCTGCCGGAGTGAGGCAGACCATCCCCTATTCTTGCCCGTATTCTTGCCCGCATTCTTGGAGGAGAATTTCATGGAAGACCTGTCCCCCCGCCCCGGAGAGCTCGAGCCGATCGAGACCGCCTCGCGCGACGAGATTTCCGCGCTGCAGCTGCAGCGCATGAAGTGGTCGCTGACCCACGCCTACGAGAATTCTCCCTTCTACCGCCAGCGCTTCGATGAAGCGGGCGTGCACCCTTCGGACCTGAAGACCTTGTCCGACCTCGCAAAATTCCCCTTCACCACCAAGAAGGACCTGCGCGACACCTATCCCTTCGGCATGTTCGCCGTGCCGCGTGAAAAGCTCGCGCGCATCCATGCCTCCTCCGGCACCACGGGCAAGCCGACTGTCGTCGGCTACACCCGGAACGATATCGACACCTGGGCGACCGTCGTCGCGCGCTCCATCCGCGCCTCGGGTGGCCGGGCCGGCGACATCGTGCATGTCGCCTACGGCTACGGCCTCTTCACCGGCGGTCTCGGCGCGCACTATGGCGCGGAAAAGCTCGGCTGCACGGTCGTGCCGATCTCCGGCGGCATGACGGAGCGGCAGGTCACGCTGATGCAGGACTTCAAGCCGCGCATCATCATGGTGACGCCGTCCTACATGCTCTCCATCCTCGACGAATTCCGCAGACACGGCATCGACCCGCGTGAAAGCTCGCTCGCCGTCGGTATTTTCGGCGCCGAACCCTGGACGAACGCCATGCGCGAGGAAATCGAACAGGCCTTCGACATGCATGCCGTCGACATCTACGGCCTCTCCGAGGTCATGGGCCCGGGCGTCGCCAACGAGTGCGTCGAGACGAAGGACGGCCTGCATATCTGGGAAGACCATTTCTACCCCGAGATCATCCATCCCGAGACCGGCGAAGTGCTGCCGGACGGCGAGATCGGCGAGCTGGTCTTCACGACGCTCACCAAGGAAGGCCTGCCGATCATCCGCTACCGCACGCGCGACCTGACAAGGCTCCTGCCCGGCACCGCCCGCTCCATGCGCCGCATGGAAAAGGTCACCGGCCGCTCCGACGACATGATGATCCTGCGCGGCGTCAACGTCTTCCCGACGCAGATCGAAGAGCAGATCCTGAAATGCCGTGGCCTTGCTCCGCATTTCCAGATCGAGTTGAGCCGGTCGGGCCGAATGGACAACATGACGGTTCATGTCGAATGCACCGTCGAGATGGCGGACGAGAGCGCCCGCGCCGGGTCGGCCAAGGAACTCGCCCACCACATCAAGAGCATCGTCGGCGTCTCCACCAGGATCACCGTGCACGAGCCGGGCGGCGTCGCCCGCTCGGAAGGCAAGGCGAAGCGCGTGGTCGATAACCGGCCGAAGGAATGAATGTAGGGATAGCCCGGCACCGGCTTGACTGTGTATAGGGAGGTCAGCCGCCCTTCCCGGATAGCAGGAACAAGCAGAGCAGGAACCATGGCACGCACGCGCGCAGTCGATTTCGAGGAAAAACAGCGTGGCATTTTGTTGAGTGCCGCAGCGGTCTTCGCCGAGATGGGCATGGAAAAGGCGTCCATGTCCCAGATCGCCTCGCACAGCAACGTGTCCAAGGCCCTGCTCTACCACTACTATCCGAGCAAGGACGCGCTGATCTTCGATATCGTGCGCACGCATCTGACGGAACTTGCCAATGCCATCGAGGCCGCGGACCGGCCGCAGCTGGATCCGCAGGCGCGCCTGCGACTGCTGGTCAAGGCGGTTCTGGCGAATTACGAAGGTCGCGACAACGAGCACAAGGTGCAGCTCAATGGCACCAGCGCACTCTCCCCGGACCAGCTTGCCGAATTGCAGGCCATCGAACGGCAGATCGTCAAACGCTTCTCCGGCGTGATCCGCGACATCAACCCGGACCTCAACAAGGACCGCCCGCTCCTGATGCCCGTCACCATGTCGCTCTTCGGCATGATGAACTGGGTCTATATGTGGTTCCGCCCCAATGGGCCGGTGACGCGGGACGAATATGCGGACATCGCGACGACGTTGATCCTGGAAGGCGTCAAAGCCGTAACCTGAGGCCGGCGCGCGCCGGCTTACTCTCCGTCCTTCTCCACATCCTTGCCCGTCGCCGCCACCGATTCCAGCCGTTCGGCAAACTCGCGCCGCAACGTGCGGCGCAATTCAGCGGCCTTGTAGCGTCTGACGTCCACGGCGTCCTTCGGCTGCAGTTCCGGCACACGCACCGGCTTTCCCGTATCGTCCACGGCAACCATGGTAAAATAGCAGGAATTGGTGTGCCGGCGTTTGCCTGAGCGGATGTTTTCCGCCTCCACACGAATGCCGATCTCCATGGAGGTGCGACCGGTATGGTTGACCGAGGCGCGGAAGGTGACGAGCTCGCCGACATGGATCGGCTCCTTGAACATCACCTGGTCGACCGACAGCGTCACCGCATATTGCTGCGAATAGCGGGACGCGCAGGAGAAGGCGACGCGATCGAGCAGGTTGAGCAGCGCCCCGCCATGGACCTTTCCCGAAAAGTTCGCCATGTCGGGCGTCATCAGCACGGTCATGTCCAGGCGGCGGGGATCCTGCTCGATCGGCGTCATCAATCACTCTCTCGTTTTGGCCACCATCGTCAGAACGTCGTATTGCGCGACGGTGGCGCCCAGCTGGTTCGTCACATTGCAATCCCAGCGCACCTCGCCGTGCTCGGCATTGGCGCGCGGATTGATCTCCTTGCAGGTCAACTGCACCTGGAGCGTATCACCGGGATTGACCGGTGTCAGGAAGCGCAGGTTATCGACGCCGTAATTGGCGAGCACCGGGCCGGGCGCCGGATCGACGAAGAGACCGGCTGCGAAGGAGACGATGAGATAGCCATGCGCCACTCGCCCGTCGAAGAACGGGTTCGCCTTGGCGGCCTCCTCGTCCATATGGGCGTAGAAGGTGTCACCGGTGAAGTTGGCGAAATGCTCGATATCCTCGAGGCTCACCGTGCGCGATGCGGTGATCAGCTGGTCGCCGATCTTCAGTTCCGCCAGCGACTTGCGGAAGGGATGTTCGCCGCCGCCCTGCGCTGCAGCCCCTTGCATCCAGCGGCCGGTAACGGCCGACAGCATCGTCGGGGCGCCCTGGATGGCGGTACGCTGCATATAATGCTTGACGCCGCGCATGCCGCCCAGCTCCTCACCGCCGCCGGCACGGCCGGGGCCGCCATGCACGAGGCCCGGCAGGGGGGAACCGTGACCGGTGGAGGACTCGGCGCTGATGCGGTTGCCGATCATCACGCGGCCGTGGAACGGTGCAAGCCCGAGCACCACCTCTTCGGCAAAACCGGGATCGTTGGTGAAGACGGAGGCAACGAGGCTGCCCTTGCCGCGCCGGGCGAGATCGACCGCTTCTTCCGCCGTGTCATAGGGCATGACGGTGCTGACGGGGCCGAAGGCCTCGACATCGTGGATCGCACGGGCCGACCCCGGCTTGGCGCAATAGAGCAGAACCGGATTGAGGAAGGCGCCGGCCGCGGCATCGCCGGACTGGATGTCAGCCTGATCAGGGTTGCCGGCGACGATCTCGGCATCGGCTGAGAGATCGCGGATGCGGGCGCGAACCTCTTCGCGCTGGTCGAGGCTGGCGAGGGGGCCCATGCGGACGGCTTCATCGGCGGGGTTGCCGATGACGGTCTTGCCGAGGCGCGCGCGCAGGCTTTCGATGAGGGCTTCGCTGTAGGAGCGGGGCGCGATGACGCGGCGGATCGCCGTGCATTTCTGGCCGGCCTTCACCGTCATCTCGCGCGCGACTTCCTTGACGAAAAGGTCGAACTCCTCCGTGCCGGGCACGGCATCGAGACCGAGCACGGCGGCGTTGAGACTGTCGGCCTCCATGGTGAAGCGCACGGAATTCTCCACGATGGCCTTGTGCGTCTTGAGGCGCTGACCGGTGGAGGCGGAGCCGGTGAAGGTCACGGCATCCTGTCCCTCGACATGATCGAGCAGATCGCCGACCGAGCCGCAGACGAGCTGCAAGGTGCCTTCGGGCAGAATACCGGTCTCGACGATGCGGCGGACCATCAATTCGGTGAGATAGGCCGTCTGGCTTGCCGGCTTGACGATGGCGGGAACGCCGGCCAGCAGCGTCGGCGCCAGCTTTTCCAGCATGCCCCAGCAGGGGAAGTTGAAGGCGTTGATGTGAACCGCCACGCCCTGAAGCGGGCTCAGAATATGCTGCGCGGAAAAAGTGCCGTCCTTCGACAGCAGCTCCACGTCGCCATCCAGCAGCACGCGGGTGTTGGGCAGCTCGCGCCGACCCTTGGAGGCATAGGAAAGCAGCGTACCGATGCCGCCCTCGATATCGACCCAGCTGTCGGCACGGGTGGCGCCGGTGGCGGTCGACAGGGCGTAAAACTCTTCCTTGCGCTCCATCAGCGCCTGGCCGAGCGCCTTCAGCATGGCGGCGCGCTCGTGGAAGGACAGACGGCGCAGCGCCGGGCCACCCTTGTCGCGGCCGTAGGCGAGGATCGCCTTGAAGTCGATGCCTGTGGAATCGATGAAGGCGACGGGCGCGCCCGTCGAGGCGTCGAGCAGCGGCACGCCGTCCTTCGCGCCGGCGACCCACTGGCCGCCGACATAGCTTTCAAGCCGGCGCGGCCGGTTTGCCATGACGTTCATGTCATTATCCTCTCATTTCAGTCCGAGCGCAGAAAGCTGCGCATCGACTTCGGCCTGCCATTCCGCAAGCAGGGTCTCGTTTGGCGTATGCCGCAGCCCAAACCGGGACAGCGTCTCGAAGCGGGCCGAGCCGGAATGGCCGAAACTCGCGGCAACGCGGGGATACCAATAGGCGACCGAGGCCTTTGCACCGTCACGGCCCACCGCGCCATCGATGATCTGCAAGAGGCCGGCAAGCCCGAGTTCGGCATGGCGTGTCTCGCGCGGCAGGATGGCACGAAAGACTTCGGCGAGCGGCTGATAGGAGACGCGCGACAGCTCCTTGAGCTGCACGACGCTCGCGCGGCCCATCAGCACGTTCATGACGACGGCGTCGACCCAGCCTTGCAGCGGATAGTGGAAGACGGAAAGGCGCATGTCGCCGCCTTGTCGCGCCGCACCGATATCGGCCTCGCGGGCGCGCCGCTCGGCCCAGGGATGATGTACGGCATAGCGTCCGCCATCCGCGCCAAAGGTCTCCATGATCCGCAGGACCTTGCCCGCATGGTCGGCCTTTTCCAGCACGATGCGGGCAGCGGAAATGCGTTCCTGAATACCCGGCGCATCGTTGATCGTATCAGCAAACCCCGCCGAGCCGGCCAGCTCGCTGTCGACGAAGCTCGCCATCAGCCGCAGCAACTCACCGCGATAGCGCGGCGGCACATTGGCGGGAGACGAGAGAACCCCGCCCTTTGCCAGGTAATCCTCGATCGGCATCGTATCGGACATGGCGTATTCCCCCTACTGGTCGTAGCTGACGACGATGCGGTCGGTGAGCGGATAGCACTGGCAGGTCAGGACATAGCCCTGCCGCACCTCGTAATCTTCGAGCGCATGATTGACCTCCATCTCGGCCTCGCCCTCGATGATCTTGGCGCGGCAGGTGGAACAGACACCGGCTTTGCAGGCATAGGGCGCGTCCATGGCGTTTTCGAGCGCCGCGTCGAGCAGGCTCTGGCCCTGTTTCGGGAACTTGAAGACGCGTGTCGCGCCGTCGAGCGTAACGGTCGCCTCGCACATCGCCCCCTGGTCCGCGCCGGCGATGGCCTCCACCTTGCGCTGCGCCCGGCCGGGCTGCGAGGAGGCGAAGAGTTCGAACTTGATCTGGTCGTCGCGAAGCCCATGCGCGCGAAGGGCCGCGGCGATGGCCAGCATCATCGGCTCGGGGCCGCAGATGAAGGCAGTGGCGATCGACGTGATATCGATCCAGCTCTTGAAGAGAGCCGCGCATTTCTCGCCGTCGATGCGGCCGGTGAAGAGGTCGATCTCCTGCGCTTCACTTTCCAGCACATGCAGCACGGAGAACCGGCCGAGATAGAGGTTCTTCAGGTCCTCCAGCTCCTCGCGGAACATGATCGAACTGATCTGCCGGTTGGCGTAGACGAGCGTGAAACGCGCGCGCGGCTCGCGCGACAGCACGGTCTTGATGATCGAAAGCACGGGCGTGATGCCGCTGCCACCGGCAAAGCCGAGATAGTGTTTGGACACCTCCGGCTCCAGCGCGGTGAAGAAGGCGCCCATCGGCGGCATGGCTTCCAGCGTGTCGCCAGCCTTCAGGTTCTCGTTCACCCAGGTGGAGAAACAGCCGCCGTCGACGCGCTTGATGCCGACCTTCAACACGCCCTCATCCTTGCCGGCGCAGATCGAATAGGAGCGGCGCAGTTCCTCGTCCTCGAACTTGCGGCGGAAAGTAAGATACTGTCCTTGCGTGAAGTCGAAGACGGCGCGGTCCTCCTCGGACGGCCGGAGCGTGACGACGACTGCATCGCGCGTCTCGCGGCGAACGTCGGTCACGGTCAGGGGATGAAAACGTGCCATGCGCGGGCCCTCTCCCTAGAGCATTTCCAGCCGGAGCAGCATCGCTTCGGCGTCGGACAATGCGGTAAAACAAGAAACCGGAGCGTGTCGGGCGAACCGGGTTTGCCGGGCACGCTCCAGGGTCAGATGCACTTGAAGTAGTCGAACGGTTCCAGACAGTCGGTGCAGCGATAGCTCGCCTTGCAGGGCGTCGAGCCGAACTGGCTGATCTTCTCGGTATTCACGGATCCGCAGCGCGGACAGGCGATCGTCAGGTTCGAACGGCCGGAAAGCCGATCGATGCGTTTCATCAGGATGCCATCGGCGGCCGTGCCGTCGATCGGCGGGGCGATGCCGTAGGCCTTCAGCTTTTCCCGGCCTTCGGCGCTGATCCAATCCGTCGTCCAGGCGGGCGAGAGCTGGCGCTCCAGCCGGACCTTCGAAAGGCCTTTCCCGGTGAGCGCCGTCTCGATGTCGAGATTGATGATCGTGGTGGCAGGACAGCCCGAATAGGTCGGCGTCACCGTCACCACGAGCGTGTCGTCCCGCCATTCGACGTCCCGGATGATCCCAAGATCGGTCAGCGAGATGACCGGGATTTCCGGGTCCGGCACTTTGGATAGCCAGTGCCACACCTCATCGAGCGAAGGACGGAGCGCCGGTTCCATGACCCTTCTCCTACCAGGTGGCGCCCGGATAGGCGCGCTGGAGGAACTGCATCTCGGTCAGGATGAAGCCGAGATGTTCCGTGTGCACGCCGCGCCGGCCGCCCTTGTGCATATAGCCATCGGCGGGCTTCTTCAGTGTGCCTTCGGTCAGTGCCTCGGCAACGATCTCGTCCCAACCGGCCTTGAGGCTTTCCGGCGCGGGAATGATGCCGGCCGCGACCAGTTCGGCGTCGAGCGCATCGCTCTGGAACATCTCGCCGGAGAAGGGCCAGAGTTCATCGAGCGCGTCCTGCATGCGACGGTGGCTTTCGGCCGTGCCGTCGCCGAGGCGGATGATCAGATCGCGGCTGCGGTCGAGATGGTAGGAGACCTCCTTGAAGGCCTTTTCCGCGATCTCGGCGATGCGCGTGTCGGACGATCCCTTCAACGCCTTGAGGAGCAGGTAGTGCCAGGCATCGAACAGGAACTGGCGCATCAGCGTCTTGCCGAAATCGCCGTTCGGGCGCTCGACGAGGAGGATATTGCGGAAGTCGTAACCGTCCCGCAAATAGGCGAGATCGTCCGCCGAGCGGCCCTTGCCTTCCACCTCGCCGGCGAGGCCGAGCCAGAGCTGCGTCTGGCCGATCAGGTCGAGCGCGGTGTTGGAGAGCGCGATGTCTTCCTCCAGCGCGGGCGAGTGACCGCACCATTCGGAAACGCGATGGCCGAGGATCAGCGTGTTGTCGCCGATGCGCAGCAGGAATTCCACGAGCGCCGGGGTCGTCATCACATGTGCCCCACTTCATCCGGAATGTCGAAGAAGGTCGGGTGACGGTAGACCTTGGAATTCGACGGATCGAACAGCGGGCCCTTCTCCGAGGGCGCGCTCGCGGTGATCTCGGAGGATTTCACCACCCAGATGCTGACGCCCTCGTTACGGCGCGTATAGACGTCGCGGGCATTGTTGATCGCCATCTCGGCGTCGGGCGCATGCAGGCTGCCGACGTGGCGATGGTTGAGGCCATGCTGGCCCCGGATGAAAACTTCCCAAAGCGGCCATTCGCTGGACATCGTGCTCTCTCCCTTATTCGGCGGCGATTTTTGCAGCGGCGCGGCGATCGGCGGCCTTTTCGGCATGCGCCGTCAGGCCGTCACGGAACCAGGCGCCGTCGCTCCAGGCCTTCTTGCGGGCATCAAGGCGCTCCGCATTGCACGGGCCGTTGCCGGCGATCACGTTGAAGAACTCTTCCCAGTCCGGCTCGCCGAAATCGTGGCCACCCTTCTCCTCGTTCCACTTGAGATCGGGATCGGGAATGGTGAGGCCAAGATATTTCGCCTGCGGCACGGTCTGGTCGACGAATTTCTGGCGCAGCTCGTCGTTGGAGTTCTGCTTGATCTTCCAGGCCATGGACTGGGCCGAATGCACGGAGGCGTCGTCCGAAGGGCCAAACATCATCAACGAGGGCCACCACCAGCGGTTCAGCGCATCCTGCACCATGGCCTTCTGCGCAGGCGTGCCCTTCACCATGCGCATCAGGGCATCATAGCCCTGGCGCTGGTGGAAACTCTCTTCCTTGCAGATGCGCACCATGGCCCGCGCGTAGGGGCCGTAGGAACAGCGCTGCAGCGGCACCTGGTTCATGATGGCCGCGCCATCGACCAGCCAGCCGATCGCGCCGATATCGGCCCAGGTCAGCGTCGGATAGTTGAAGATCGAGGAATATTTCGCCTTGCCGGAATGCAGCTGCTCGTACATCTGGTCGCGGCTGATGCCGAGCGTTTCGGCGGCGCAGTAGAGATAGAGGCCGTGGCCCGCCTCGTCCTGCACCTTGGCAAGCAGGATCGCCTTGCGCTCCAGCGTCGGCGCGCGGGTGATCCAGTTGCCCTCGGGCAGCTGGCCGACGATTTCGGAATGGGCATGCTGGCTGATCTGGCGCATCAGCGTCTTACGGTAACCTTCCGGCATCCATTCCTTCGGCTCGATCTTCTGGCCGGCATCGATGCGCTCCTGAAAGGCGCGCTCCTGCGGCTCCATCTCGTCGAGGGACCGGACGCGGGCGGCATCGGTCTTCACCATCTGGGCATACATGGTCTTTCCTCCGGTTTGCGCGTCAGACGCGTTCGAGAATGATGGCGATGCCCTGGCCGACGCCGATGCACATGGTGCACAGCGCATAACGTCCGCCCTGGCGGTGGAGCTGGTAGGCAGCGGTCGTCACGAGACGCGCGCCGCTCATGCCGAGCGGATGGCCGATGGCAATCGCCCCGCCGTTCGGGTTCACATGCGCGGCATCGTCAGGCAGGCCGAGATCACGCAGAACGGCGAGTGCCTGCGAGGCAAAGGCCTCGTTGAGTTCGATGACGTCCATTTGACCCAGCGAAAGGCCGGCGCGGTCCAGCACCCGGCGCACGGCCGGCGCGGGGCCGAAGCCCATGATGCGCGGCTCGAGGCCCGCCGCAGCCATGGCGACGACGCGCGCCTTCGGGGTGAGGCCCTGCGCCTTTGCGATCGCTTCGCTGGCGATGATGAGCGCGGCAGCGCCATCGTTGACGCCGGACGCATTGCCGGCCGTGACGGTGAGATCCGGGCCGTTGACGCCCTTCAGCCTCGCAAGCTGCTCGGCCGTCGTGCCGGGACGGGGATGTTCGTCGGTGTCGATGACGAGCGGATCGCCCTTCTTCTGCGGCAGGGAGACCGGGACGATCTCGTCGGCGAAGACGCCGGCCGCATGCGCGGCGGCCCAGCGGGCCTGGCTGCGTGCGGCAAAGGCGTCCTGGTCTTCCCGGCTGATGGAGAAATCGGCGGCGACATTGTCGGCCGTCTCCGGCATGGAATCGACGCCGAACGCCTTCTTCATCTTTGGATTGACGAAGCGCCAGCCGATCGTCGTGTCGTAGACGGCATTGGCGCGAGAGAAGGCGCTTTCGGCCTTCGGCATGACGAAGGGAGCGCGGCTCATGCTCTCAACGCCGCCGGCAATGACGAAATCACAATCGCCGGCACGGATAGCGCGCGCCGCCATGCCGACGGCATCCATGCCGGAGCCACAGAGGCGATTGACCGTCGTTGCGGGAATGGAAACAGGAAGGCCGGAGAGCAGAACGGCCATGCGGCCGACATTGCGGTTGTCCTCGCCGGCCTGGTTGGCGCAACCGTAAATCAGATCGTCCACCTTCGACCAGTCGACGCCGGGGTTGCGCGCCATCAGACCGGCAAGCGGCAGGGCGGCAAGATCATCGGCACGCACCGACGACAACAGTCCGCCATAGCGGCCGATGGGTGTGCGGACGGCATCGCAGATAAAGGCTTCGGACACGCGGCTTCCTCCCTGGCATCCAGGCCGGCCTCCTTCTCCTCGAAAGATTGACCGACCGATCGGTTATATATTTACCAGCAGACATATCACAAATCAATGGCACTTTTGCGATTTTCTGTGACGCTTTATCGCGACGGCCTGTATCCTAGCACAGAGACCGAGTTTTCCGCGCAAATTGTGCGCTAGTTTGCGCCGCGCAACAGCGAAAGACGACGCGCTGTCGCCTCGCTCATCTCCGGCAAACCGCCGTCCACGGTCACGAAATGGCGGGCGACATGCTGGTCCGCTTCCGGCGAAAGGCGAAGATAGAGATCGGTGAACAGGCTGCGCGCCGCCTCGCCCGGCCAGTCCGCAGGCAGCGCCGCCTGCGGCAGGCGCGGGTCGCGCAGCACGACGAGACGAAACTGGTGCACCAGCACAAGCCGCGCCACGAGGCTTTCGGCGGCGCCGAGACGCGCGCCGCCTGCCAGAAGTTCGGCAAGGCGCCTGAAGCGGTCGATGAAACCGCGATAGGCCTCCGCATGCTGCGCGAGGTTCCAGTGATCGGCGGCAAACGCGCCGAGATCGCCCGCGCCGCTCACCACATCTGCGCGGAAGACAACGGCGGGCTGTTTCAGCACCGGCATGGCGCGGGCGCCAACGGCGAGGCGGGGGCCAAGCCGGGCATGCCCCGCCCGCTCCAGCTGCTGCATGGCCTCGTCAGGCGCGTCGCCGGTCAACTGCACGAAGTGCCAGTCCGCCGTCTCCGACGGGCCGAACAGCAGGCGGGCGGCAGCGGCAAACTCTGCACGAGCGGGAGCCGCGAGACGGTAGAAACTGCGCCGGCCCTCCCGTTCGCCCGAAAGCTGGCCGGCGGCAACGAGCCGCGAAACGGCAGTGCGCACCAGGGTCTCGCTGATGCCGACGGCCGCACAGGTCTCGATGAGGTTGCCGGTCCAGACCACGCCGCCGCGCGGTTCCACCACGTCACCATAAATGGTGACGATGAAACCGGCCGCCTTCAACGGGCTGCCCTCGATGATCGCCCTCAGCAGGGCGTCAAAGGTGGGCCGTGGTCTGTCGTCTTCAGCCGGCAAGTCGCTCCCCTGCCCCCAAGTTCATTTCGATGGTGCCGAGGACTAACGCAGAACGGGGCCTGTCGAAAAGCCCCGATGAACAACAGGCACGGCCGGGTATCTCAAGTAGGGTTCATTGCGCAAAGCATGAACCTGCATAAAACGCCATCACATGGGGGGATTAATCACCCGGTGTTTGAGCCCACGCGAAGTTTCCAACGGGGGACGTCAAGCTTTCGAAGCTCGGTCCTTTCCACTCAAGTGGGAAGCGCAGTCGTGTATTTCACCGCCTTCAATGCGAAATGGGATGACGATGTCAGGACGGCGTCATGCGTGAGAATTCCTCTCATGAGGAGAGCTTCATATTCGCGTACGTCCCCCACCACCGCCCGGATCAGGTAATCCCAGTCACCGGACATCGAATAACACTCGAGCACTTCCCGATGGCTGTTGATGAAGAGTTCGAAATCGCGCCGCGCGGCGGGATCATGCGATTTCATCCTGACCTGGCAGAAGACGTTCAGGCCCTTCCCGACCGCATCCGGATCCACGAGCCGAACGGTCTTCCCCAGAACGCCGGCCTGTTCGAGCTTGGCGATCCGTCGCCAGCAGGACGCCGCCGATGCCCCGACCCTCTCCGCCAGCCGGGTCTGGCTGATATCGCCTTCCTCCTGCAACGCGCGCAGGATGGCCTTGTCGACACCGTCAAGCGTGATTGTTTCCATTCAATTTTCCAAAAATTATGAAGTTACTAATTCATATCTTAGGCCGAAGGCGCAGATATTGAAAGGAAAATAGCGCGGCAAGCGACTACACTGATCCCGATGTGATTACGGGAGGATCTCATGGACCAGGTTGTCGTGAAGGGCCGCAGGCGGAACGCACCCGATGACGGGATCGACTGGCACCGGGTTGCCTATATCCTGCACCTGTCGCGCGCACTCGACGAAATGGAGGAAACGCGTCTCGTACCGGAAAAGAAGGTGCTCTATCAGTTTTCCGCTCGCGGACACGATATGGCGCAAATCCTCCTGGGGATGCAATTGACCGGCGTCCACGATGCGACGTGCGGCTACTACCGATCGCGGCCACTTCTCCTTTCGCTCGGCGTCGATCCGGCTGATGCGCTGGGTTCCGCGATGGGGCGAGTCGGCGGCTACTCGGACGGACGCGACATCGGCGTGGTCTTCAATTATCCCAACCGTTCGGGCCCGTCGGCCCTGCCGATGTGCGGCGGCGTCGGCGCGCAGTACACGCCGACCGCCGGCTGGGCGCAGGCCATGAAGTATTACGCCGAAACGCTGGGGCGCGTGGAATATGCCCGGGATATCGGTGTCGTGCTCGGCGGCGACGGATCGGTCGCGTCGAACGGGTTCTGGGCGGCCCTTACCGCGGCCACGACCCAGGCCCTTCCCATGCTGTTCTATATCGAGGACAACGGTTTCGGGATTTCGGTACCGTCGACGATACAGACGCCCGGGGGAAATATCGCCGCCAACCTGGCGAGCTGGCAGGACCTCCAGATTTTCGATGGTGACGGTTGCGACCCCGCCGCCGCCGCGCGCCTCACCCGGGAGGCCGTGGAATTCGTCCGCGAAAAGCGCCAGCCCGCCCTGCTGCGCCTGACCGTTCCGCGTCTTCAGGGCCACAGCTTCCAGGACACGCAGACCTACAAGAGCCAGGACCTCGTGCGGGAAGAATGGGATCGCGACCCCCTGCCGCGCCTTCACGAATTTCTCGTTCCCGCCGTCATGACCGCCGAGGCATGGGACGATGCGCGGCAGCAGGCGGAAAACGATACGGAGCTTGCCCGCCAGGCAGCCGAGGCCCGCCCGGCGGCCGATCCCACCACCGTGACCGACAACGTCTTCTATAGCGGCGCGATGCAGACCATGGGCGGACAGCACGGCGAAGGGTATGTCGCCCCCGCCGGCACGGAAGTTCCACAGCCTTCGGGCGCACGGATGAACATGGTCACGGCGATCCGCAAGACCCTTGAGCATGAAATGTCGATCAACGAACGCGTTGTCGTCTTCGGGGAGGACATCGGCCCCAAAGGCGGCGTCCACGCCGTGACGCTCGGCCTTCAGGAAAAGTTCGGCGGCGGCCGGGTTTTCGACACCTCCCTGTCGGAAGAAGGCATCATCGGCCGCGCCGTCGGCATGGCGCTGGCAGGCTTGGTACCGGTGCCCGAAATCCAGTTCCGCAAATATGCCGAGCCCGCGACGGAGCAGATCAACGATTGCGGCACGATCCGCTGGCGTACGAACAACCGCTTCGCGGCTCCGATTGTGGTGCGCATGCCGGGCGGCTTCTTCAAATGCGGCGATCCCTGGCACAGCCAGACGAACGAGGTCGCCTTCGTCCACCAGCCCGGCTGGCAGGTTGCGGTTCCCTCCAATGCCGAAGACGCCGTCGGCCTGCTGCGGACATCGCTGCGCGGCAACGATCCCGTGATCTTCTTCGAGCATCGCGCGATGCTCGACCACGCCTGGGCACGTCGGCCCTATCCGGGCGACGACTTCACGCTTCCCTTCGGGAAGGCGAAGTTCACGCGCACCGGCGAGGATATCACCGTCGTGACCTGGGGCGCCATGGTCCAGCGATGCGAAGACGCGGCCGAAGGCATTTCGGCCGACGTGATCGACCTGAGGACACTCATGCCCTGGGATCGGGATGCCGTCCTGTCCTCGGTGAAGAAGACCCGCCGATGCCTCATCGTGCACGAAGACCTCGGCTCTGCCGGCTTCGGCGCTGAAATCGCGGCCGTCGTCGCCGACCAGGCGTTCATGGACCTCGACGCACCTGTCTCTCGCCTGACCATGCCCGATATTCCAAGCCCGCATAACCCGGTCCTGCTGGATTGGGCGGTTCCGTCCGTCGAACGCATCGCCGCGCGGATTGCCGCGCTTGTGGAGTTTTGAGCATGAGCACGACGATCGATATCCTGGCGCCGGTCGAGCAGGAAGGCACGAAAGCCGTCGTTCGCAACTGGCTGAAGCAGGTGGGCGACAAAGTCGCCGAGGGCGACGCGCTTGTCGAACTGGAAACGGACAAGGTCACCCAGGAGGTTCCCGCGCCGTGCGACGGGATCCTGACCGAAATCGGCATGCGCAGTGGAGACGACGCGCAGCCGGGCTCGATCCTGGGTCGCATGGCGCCTCACGTGCAGTCCCTTCCTTCTCGCGCCATGTCCGCCGGGCAGCAGCCCCTCTCCGCTCGGACCGGCATGCATTATTCGCCAGCGGTGCGCCGCGCAGCCGCCGAATACGGCATCGACCCTTCCACGGTCAGCGGTACCGGAAAGGACGGGCGTGTTACGCGGGCGGATATGGACCTCGCCCATGAACACGGAGCCCGCCCGCCTCGTTCCGATTCGACTGCCACCGAGGTCCCCCCGCCTCCAGAAGCCAGGATCGCTGCGCGTGCCGATACAGCCGCTCCGGTGTCCGCCCCCTCGCTGGACGGCAATGCATCGCGAAAGGTCCCGCATACGGCGATGCGCCTTGCCATCGCGGACCATATGCATCGCTCGCTTGCAACCGCCCCTCAGGTGACTGCCGTCGTTGAAGCGGATTTCACGGCGATCATACGTCACCGGGATGCCCATAAGGCCGCCATGAAGGCAGAAGGCGTGAACCTCTCATACACGGCCTACATCGTGGCGGCCTGCGTCGCAGCCATGCGGGTCGTCCCCGAGGTCAACAGCCAATGGCATGCGGACAGCCTGGAGATCTTCGGCGACGTCAATATCGGGATCGGCACTGCGCTGGGCGACATGGGCCTGGTGGTGCCGGTTCTCCGGCAGGCACAGAACCTTTCGCTCCAGGGCATTGCGGCGCGTCTGCAGGACGTGACCGAACGCGCCCGCAGCAACAGGCTGAAGGCCGAGGACCTGAGGGGCGGCACCTTCACGATTTCCAACCACGGCGTTTCCGGATCCCTTCTCGCTGCGCCGATCATCATCAACCAGCCGCAATCGGCCATTCTCGGCGTGGGCAAGCTCGAAAAGCGGGTCGTCGTCCGCAACGTGGACGGGGTCGACACGATCCAGATCCGGCCGATGGCCTACATATCCCTGACGATCGACCACCGCGCGCTCGACGGCCATCAGACCAACGCCTGGCTGGGCGAATTCGTGCGAACGCTGGAGTCCTGGCCCCGATGACGACGACGTTCGATTTCGACGTGCTTGTCATCGGCGCTGGCCCCGGCGGATATGCCTGCGCGATCCGCGCCGCCCAGCTTGGCCTTGCGACCGCATGCGTCGATGCGCGCGATACGCTCGGCGGCACCTGCCTGAACGTCGGGTGCATTCCTTCGAAGGCGCTTCTGACGGCGTCGCACCATTATCGCGCCATCGCCCACGGCGCCTGGTCGAGCTACGGCATCGACGCTGAAAACGTGTCGCTCGATTTCGCAAGGATGATGGCCGCGAAGGATGAAACGGTGCGCGGCCTGACCCAGGGTATCGATTTCCTTTTCAGGAAGCACGGGATCGAGCGGCTGCACGGATGGGCGGAGTTTTCAGGACCGAACCGCGTGTCGATCTCGGGCAAGGCGGTCACGGCGAAGTCCATCGTGATCGCGACAGGGTCCGACCCGTCGCCCTTTCCGTCCGTCGACGTGAACAACGAAGACGGTGTCATCGTCGATTCCACCGGCGCCCTGGCGCTGAAAGCCGTACCGGGGAGAATGGCCGTGATCGGCGGCGGCGTCATCGGCCTGGAACTGGGCTCGGTCTGGAACCGGCTGGGTTCGCAGGTTGTCGTCCTCGAATATCTCGACGACATCCTTCCCGGCATGGATCGGGACATCCGCACGCACATGCGGCAACTCCTTCGCAGGCAAGGCCTCGATGTCAGGACGTCCGTTCAGGTACAAAGGGTGGAGCGGGATGGTGCGTCGGCCGCGATCACGCTGGAAACCGGAGACGCCCTGGAGACGATCGTGGTGGACACCGCCCTGATCGCGACCGGGCGTCGGCCGAATACGTCCCGGCTCCGCCTGGATGCCGTCGGTCTCAAGACCAACGAACGCGGCTTCATACCCGTCGATCGTGCGGCGAAGACCGCGGCACACGGCATCTACGCGATCGGAGACGCCACACAGGGTCCGATGCTGGCCCACCGCGCCGAGGACGAAGGTATCGCCCTGGCCGAACGCCTCGCAGGCATCCCGCGCGACGTTCACCCCGGCATCGTGCCGGCGGTCGTCTATACCGATCCAGAGGCCGCCGGCGTCGGACTGACGGAAGAGACGGCGAAGGCTGCCGCGAACCCGTTTCGTGTTTCAACATTCCCGATGGCCGCAAATGGCCGGGCCAGGGCAAACCGCGAGACCGACGGCTTCGTGAAGATCATCGCCGACGAGAAGACGGACGTGATCCTCGGAGCCCATATCGTCGCCTCCCACGCGGGGACGATGATTGCCCAGATCGCCCAGGCCATGGAATTCGGCGCGACGGCGGAGGACGTCGCCTATACGTGCCACGCGCATCCCACACACAGCGAAGCGATCAAGGAAGCCGCCATGGGTATCAGGAGCCACCCGATCCACGCCTGACGCCACTACACCGCCCTGGCGCAAGGTGCCCATGGCGGGATTCTGGTTTCGACGCATCTGCGCTTGCCACCCACCAAACGCGACCGCACACGCGTGGCCAACAACTTCGAGAAGGAGCCTATATCGGCTCCGTCTTCACGAAGCCATTTGAAATCTCGAAGCGCCTGCGGTGGCTGCGCCATCGAGACGAAATTGTCCGACCAGGTCCCGGAGTCTCCGGGCTTCGGTCGCCAGGGTCATGGAAGCAGCGGTGGACTGCTCCACCATGGCTGCATTCTGCTGGGTCGTCTGGTCCATGGTGTTGATGGCTTTGTTGACCTCGACCAGGCCAACCGACTGCTCCTTGGCCGCCGTCGCAATGGCTGTCATGTGCTGGTTGATACCGGAAATGCGCTGCCCGATCTCGTTGAGCGCAACGCCTGTTTCACGCACGAGCCGCACACCACTGACAACTTCCGCAGACGATGTGTTGATCAGCGCCTTGATCTCCTTGGCGGCCGTCGCCGAGCGCTGCGCGAGTTCACGAACTTCCTGAGCGACGACGGCGAAACCCCTGCCGGCCTCGCCAGCGCGCGCGGCTTCAACGCCGGCATTAAGCGCGAGCAGGTTGGTCTGGAACGCGATCTCATCGATGACGCCGATGATATTTGAAATCTGCTGCGAGGAATTCTCGATCCGCTGCATCGCTGCCTCGGCCTGGCTTACCACGTCGACCGAGCGGACGGCTCCATGGTCAGCCTCGGTCGCAACGGCACGGGCCTCTTCGGTGCGTTTGCTGGAATTGGTCACGTTCGCCGTGATTTCATCGAGCGCCGCGGCGGTCTCTTCGAGCGAGGCCGCCTGACGTTCCGTGCGGTGGGCGAGATCGTTGGCGCCGGACGAAATTTCCTGCGTGCCGCTGTCAATGGCAGCAATGGCCTCGGACATCGCCATCAACGTTCCGCCCAACTGGCTCAGCGACGCGTTGAAGTCATGGCGAAGGCTCTCGAAATCCGGCGAAAACGGCTCGTCAAGCTGGAAAGCAAGATCACCCGAGGCAAGGCGCTTCAGTCCAGTGGCGAGGCCGGACGTTGCAACCCGCAGGCGCTCGGCCGCGTCGGCTTCCGCCTTCTGCTGCGTAGCCAGGCGATCGCTCTCTGCCTGCTGGCGCGCACGCGCAGCATCCATTTCGAGTTCGCGCTTGGCAATGGCCGCCTTGCGGAGCACCTCCACGGCGGCGGCCATCGTCCCTATCTCGTCCTTGCGACCGAGACCGACGCAATTCACATCCGTATCGCCATCGGCGATTTTCACCATGCCTGACGAGAGCTGAAGAATGGGCGCCGTCACAGATCGACGGAAGAAGGCGAAGAGTGCGATGGACAGGATCAGCGTCAGTCCGAGAATGGCTTTCAACGTGTACGCGATGGTATTTGCGGTCTGGGTGCTTCGGTCAGAGATCGATGCAGTGACGGTCTCGATCTGATCGCCGGCTTGCTCCATTGCGCCTTCCAGCGTCGAGAACTGAGCCATGAAATCCGGCAGCCCATTCATCGCGTCGGCCGGAGTTTTCTCCGCTGCCGCCACCATGTTAGTGGCGCTGTCGATATAGGTCAGGAGTGGCGGCTCGACGTCTGCAAGCGCCTTCTGCGTGATGGGGTCTTTCGCCAGCGACTTGTTCTCGTCGATCATGCCGCGGAAGGAGGCGACGTGTTCCGCGAGGTCCGCCTTCACCTGGTCGAAGCTTATGCCGGCGGCAGGATTGGAGGCATGCAGCGCGGCAAGAACATCAGCGCGAAGGGCATCGTGCATCATGTCGGCCTGCATGTGATTGCGAAGAATCTGCCCGGATCGGGCGATGTCGACCGCATTCGTATTCATCGCCGATGCCGACCAGATTCCAACGCCGGCCGAACCTCCCGCGATAAAGAAGATGGCCATGCTCGCAGCAGTGATCTTGTGTTGAATTGATGCCATCGCGCGATCCCCCCAAAGGAGGATTCACTATGTTAGGACTACCTTAATAAGGGGTAAATACACATAATTTTCAGGGGTACATTTCGTGGGTTTTCACCGAGATGGTATTCGGGACTAGAGGCAGAACAGATCGCGCTCTGTCAGCCATCTATGGCTTAACGACACGGAAAGCGCACGCTCTTTGCGACACAGCGCAAGGAAGTCAGAAAACTATCTGTCGCGAGTCTTGAGAAGCTGCCGCGCCTGATAGGTGCGGGCCGCCACGAACAATTCCCAGAGACGGCGGGAGGTGTTCTGCGGTTTGCGGCTGTCGGTCGAACGCATCGTCATGTCCTCGTTTCGCTGACGCGATATTACAGCCTGACCTGCCAGCGATGCTGTGCAGATTGCGCATTGCTGTATTGCCGCCCGCTCGGCGCTTGGCGGGACGGACGACAGGTGGTTTAACAATGCGAACCTTCTGCGGACGATCCCCGATGCACATCCCCATCAAGCCGATCTTCGTCTTCCACACCGCCGCTCGCGCCGGCAGCATCTCGCGTGCAGCCAAGGAACTTTCGGTCACGCCTTCGGCGGTCAGCCAGCAGATTCAGGCTCTTGAGATGCAACTCGGCGTCTCGCTTCTCGCCAAAGCAGGCCGCGGAATCGTGCTGACGGAAGCCGGCGAGCGCTATTTCTCGATGATCGCCGATCAAGTCGAGCACATCGCCGAGGCGACGGCTACGATCAAAGGCTTTCGATCGGTTACAAGCCTCATCGTCCGGGCCACGCCAACCCTGTCAAACAAATGGCTCCTTCCAAGACTGGGGGCGTTCCTCGACCGGCAACCCGACCTGGAGCTCCGGTTGGACGGTACGAACGAGCCGACGGACTTCAACCAAGAAATCGTCGACATCGAGTTGCGGCATGGCGACGGCCGCTGGCCAGGGCTGTTCGTCGAAGGCGTCGCGGAGGAAGAATTCATACCCGTCTGCGCGCCGCATTACGCGGCGGCCGGCAGTCTCTCCGCAGAAGACCTCCCGAAACTCCGCCTCATCCATTCCGCCAAGTCCCAGGCGCAGTGGACCACCTGGTTTCCGCTGGCGGGCGTCACGCCCGTCGATCGCTGGCAGCGCGTTCTGTTCGACCGCAGCCACATGGCGATCGAAGCCGCGGCGCGCGGAATGGGGATCGCCCTCGAAAGCACCTTGATGATGGAGGAGGAACTCGCTTCAGGCCGCCTCGTCTGCCCCCTTGCGTCCTATCCGCCACTCCGGTTGGTGACCCAATGGGTTGTCTGCCCGTTCGATCATCTGCGGCGAAAGAAGGTACGCATTTTTCTCGACTGGCTGCGCGAAGAGCGTGACGCCTGGGCCGCGAAGGGATAGGGATCAGCCGACCGCTACGCCTCGGCGGTCAAGACGGGCAAGAACCTGTACGACGATCTCGTCCGGCGACAAGCGGATATCGAGGTGGACAACGTCCTCGTCTTCTGTCGGCGGTTCCAAGGTCTGCAACTGGCTCTCCAACAGCGATCCGCCGGCAAAGTGGTTCCGGCGGCGGGCGAGACGTTCACAAATCAGCTCCGGGGAACCGGTAAGATAGAGGATCGGAAACGCCCCGATCCTCTCGCGCAGGAAATCGCGGTAGCTGCGTTTGAGGGCCGAGCAAGCGACGATCACAGGCCGGCCTTCCGCGCCGAGCGCCGCCTGCGCAACGGCTGCCAGCCAGGGCCAACGGTCTACATCCGTCAGTCCGATGCCCTGGCGCATGCGCTCGACATTCTCATGACTGTGATAGGAGTCCGCCTCGATGAAGACGCCGCCGCGCGCCGCGGCAAGCCGGCTGGCGATCGCGCTCTTTCCCGTGCCGGCAATGCCCATGACGAGGATGCAAGCCGCCTGCGCCCCTTCTGAACGCAGGCTTTGAGCGGCATTGGTCATGGTCAGTACATTCCCAGAAGCCGGATCGGCCCGAGCGTAAGGAACGGGAAGAGCACCAGGGCAAAGATGGCAAGCGTCAGCACCGCCATCGGCGCCAGCGAACCACGAATGACATCCTCCACCTTCATGTTCGCGACCTGCGCCGCGGCGAACAGGCAGACGCCGACAGGTGGGGTGACCAGCCCGAGCGTCAGCGTCATGACCGTGACGATCAGGAAGTGAATGGGATCGATGCCGAGCGCCTGCACCGGTGGCATCAGCACGGGAATGAGGATGAACATGGCCGGGATCGCCTCCATGAATATGCCGATGATCAGAAGGAAGACGAAGATAACCAGCATACCGGTCACCGGGCCGAGGCTCATGACCTGCATCAGTTCAGCCACTTTCTCCGGCAGGCCGTCATAGGTGAAGATCCAGGCGGCAAGCTGGGAGGTCGCGGCAATGAAGAGGATCGTGCCGGAAATCCGCGCCGTCGAGATGAGGATTTCCGGAATCTCTCGGATCGGAAGCGTGCGGTAGACCAGAAGCCCGAGCACGGCGACATAGACGACCGCGATCGCTGCCGCCTCAGTGGGCGTGAACAGGCCGCTGGCGATGCCGATGATGAGGATCAGCGGGGTGAGCATGGGCAGGATGGCGCGCAGGCCGGTCACCACAACGAGGCGGAAGTTGAACGGCGTCGGCGGATTGTAGCCGTAATGGACCGAGTAGAAATGGTTGAAGACCAGGAACGCGAAGGCGATGAACAGGCCCGGCACCAGGCCGGCGACCAGCAGCGTGCCGATGGAGACGTTGGCGATCGAGCCGGCGATGACGACGAGGATGGACGGCGGAATGATTGAGGAGAGCGTCGCCGTGCAGAGCGTCATGCCGACCGCATAGCCCTTCGGAAAGCCGTGCCGTTCCATCGCCTTGATCTCGATGGCGCCGACGGAGGCGATATCGGCGACCGAGGAGCCGGACACACCGGAGAAGATCACCGACGAGATCACGTTGACATGGCCGAGACCTCCTGGAAGCCAGCCGACGATCGCCTCGGCGAAGTCGAAGATGCGCTCGGCGACCCGGCCGCGCTCCATCACAGTCCCGACGAGGATAAAGAGTGGCACCGCCACGAGCAGGAACGAGTTCATCGAGGAGAACATCGTCTGCGAGAGCAGGTCCATCGGCATGGACGTATAGAGCCAGAGCGTCGCGACACCAGCGAGCGCCAGCGCAACGGCGAGCGGTATGCCGAGCATGCTCAAACCGAAGAAGGAGATGAGGAGAAAGAGCGACATGGATCAATGTCCCGATGAGATGGAGATGTCGGCATGGGCGCTTTCGCCCACCGGCAGGCCGAGTTCAGGAAGCGCGATAAGGTCGCGGCGGCTGCGCAGGGAATCGAAGATCGCCAGGATCGCGATGACAGCGGAAACCGGCATCACCATGCCGATGACCCACATGGGAATGGGCAGCGTCGCAGCGATCTCGCTCATCATGATCTGCTGGCGCACCAGCGTCAGCCCGGTCCAGCCCATCATCCCGAAGAAGAAGACCGAGGACAGGACATAGATCGGCACGGCGAGATGCTGGAAGAGCCGGCGTGCCATGACGAGGAAGACGACGACGCGCGCGCTTTCGACGGTCCGGAACCCGGCAGCAAGTCCGAGGAACACCATCCAGATGAAGAGAAAGCGTGTCGCTTCCTCGGTCCAGGGAAACGGATGCCCAGCAAGGCGGCCGACGACCTGGATCAGCACGACGACCAGGATGCCGAAACAAGCGGCGCCTGCCGCGACATCGGCAATGATCTTCACGAAAGTACCGAGCGGGGAACGCAGGGGAGCACGCATGGAAATGCCTTTCCGCAGGAATGAGACCGAAGCCGGATAAGACGGCACCTTGCCCGAAAGCAAGGTGCCGGTCGGGGCCTCAGTTCGTCTTGGCGAAGGACTGGGTGCGATCGAAGAAGGACTGGTCCTTCACGAGAGCCGCGAATTTCTCCGACAGCCCGGCCGCGACCTGTACGAAGGCCTCGCGCTGCTCATCGGTCAGCTCGTTGACCTCCATGCCATTCGTCTTGAGCGTTTCGAGCGACTTTGCGATATCCGCGGCGTCGTTTTCTGCCTTCCAAACCTCGGCTTCCTTAGCAGCGTCCTGCAAGGCGGTCTTGAAGGCGTCGCTGAGACCTTCATAGCGCGCCGGGTTCATGCCGAGCACCCAGGCATCGGCGATGTGGTTGCTGATCGTCGCGTACTTCTGCACTTCGAACAGGCGGGCGCTGACCGGAACGTTGAGCGGGTTTTCCTGTCCGTCGACCACCTTCAGCTGCAAGGCATTGTAGACTTCTGCAAAGGCCATCGGCGTGGGCGCAGCACCCATCGCGCCGAAGAATTCCACCCAGAGCGGGTTGTTCGGAACGCGCAGCTTCATGCCCTTGAGATCGGCCGGCGCGGTGATCGGCAGCTTGGAATTGGTGATCTGGCGCAGCGGACGGGACCAGAGATCAAGGCCGAGAATGCCGATATTGCTGAGATCGCCCTCCAACTCCTTGCCCAGATCGCTGTCGAGATAGGCGCGCAGTTGCTCGATGTCGCGGAACTGGTAGGGGATGGCGATGGCCGTGAACTTTGGATTGAAGGTGGCGTACAGCGAGGTCGAGTTCAGCAGCATATCCAGCGAGCCACCGGCAAGCTGCTTAACGCCGGCCGACGGATCGCCGCCATAGAGCGTGCCGTTTGGGAACACCTTGATGGTGAGTTCGCCGTTCGTCTTGGCCGAGACCAATTCGGCGAACTTGTTGGCGGCAAGGGTGATCTCGGATGTATCGGCATCCGGCGTCGAAAGCGTCAGGGTTTCAGCCACAGCAAGCGACGCCGAGAAAAGGGTCGCCGCTGCGACGAGGCCGCGAATGGTCATGCGTTTCATGTCAAATCCTCCCAAAAAAGTTGATGTCAGGCACAAGCCGTCGGTTTCGCGGTCTCGTTCATGCGCCGAAGTTCAAGAATGATTCCGCTATGATCCAGATCACCATCGCCGTTGTCGACCATGGTCTGGTAGAGCCGGTCGACCTCCTCGCCGACCGGTAGTCGCAATCCACGGCTATGGGCAAAGGCCAGAGCCGTGGACGTATCCTTCACCTGATATTTCGCAGGCCCGCCGGGCCGGAAATCGCCCGTCACCATTCTCAGCCCGTGCTGGCGGAAGATGGTGGAGTCGGCAAAACCGCCAAGCAGCGCCTCACGGACGCGGGCCGGGTTCGCGCCGCCCCGTTCGGCAAGCGTCAGGGCCTCGGCAACCGCGCAGATCGTCGAGGCGACGATGAGCTGGTTGGCGAGCTTCGTCAGCGCGCCGCTGCCGGCCGGGCCGACACGCGTCACCCGGCCGAGACAGGCGAACACAGCGGAAAGGGCGGCAACATCTGCCTCGGCACCGCCCGCCATGATGGCGAGCGTGCCCTCCCGTGCTCCCTTCTCGCCGCCGGAAACCGGGGCGTCGCTATAGGCCAGCCCCCGTTCGACGGACCGCTCGCCGATCAGCACTGCCGTTTCCACCGGAATAGAACTCATGACGACAAGCGCGGCTGCGGGTTTCATCGCGGTCACCACACCATCACTACCGAGAAGCACGTCCTCGCAGACCGGGCCTGCGCTGAGCATGCAGATCACCACGTCGGCCCCGGCGGCAGCTTCCGCGGCCGAGCCTGCAATCGCGATGCCGCGGGACGACAGCGCATCCGCCTTGTCCCGCGTCCGGTTCCAGGCGATCACCTGAAAACCCGCATCGGCCAGCCGCCCGGCCATCGGGCCTCCCATGATACCGGTTCCGATAACGGCAATCCGTTTCACGACGTCGGCCATGGTGTCCTCCCTTTACGGATAGCGACGCTGGAGGAAACGGACGGGCCGCTCCTCCAGGATGAGGGGCGGGAACGCCCTGCGGAACCGGTCGAGATGCGGCGTCTGCAAATGGGCGTCGAAGGCCTCGCGGCTGTCATAGACCTCGTAGAAGACGACGATGCCGCCCTCTCCTTCAGGCTGAACGACATCGAACTGCCGGCACCCCGGCTCGTCCGCCACCGAATGCGCCGCATCGTCGCGCGCGGCCTCCAGAAACTCCGCAAGCCTTTCCGGCCGCACGCGGAACTCGGCAATGACGACGAAAGCGTTCATCTTCCCGTCCCTCCCTGCGCCATCAGGCCGCTGCGTCCTGGCCGGGGCGGAAGCGCTCTTCCATCTCCTGGCGCAGCGTCACAACATCGAGATCGTTGACGATCTCCACATCGTCGAAGCTGACGATCTGGTCCTTCTTGATCGGCCGCTTGAGCTTGACGTTGTGGGCAAGGCCGATCGGCAGCGCCTTGAGATCAAGGCTGCGCGTTGCCGGAATGGCGTTCGCCCATACGGCGTAACCGCCTTCGCCGTCCAGCATCTCGCCGGGCTGCATGTCCTTCTTGGCGGTCGCCACGGCATCGCCGCGGAACTCCTTGGAGCAGCCGGTCGGCTCGTTGCGCAGCACCGTGGAGAGGACGCTGACCGAGGTCTCCAGGCCGATGATGTGGAACGGGCGCCACATGGAGGCGTACCAACCCGACGGATCGGTCAGGAGGCCGTATTGCTTGAAGCAGGCGCGGGCATATTCGTTGTGCGCCTTGAAGGTGACGAAGACGCCATAGCGGATGTTGTTGAACACCTCGCGGCCATCCGGCTCCTGGCTCGCCGCGATATCGACGAGACCGGACCGGGCCATGCGGCCGCCGTCGCTTGCGGGGCGGAAGACGCGGGCGAGGTCATGCAGGCCGGCCGGCGGGAAGGCAAGGCCATCATCGGGGCAATCGAGGCCTGTGCCGTTGGCGACGGCCGCCATCTCGATCGCCGCCTTGGTGCCATCGGTAAAGGAGTTGTAGAGCTTCGGGTTGAGGTTGTCCGCGGCGACCTGTTCCTCAGTCCAGCCAAACAGGCCCCACACCGTATCCGGCGTGGAATAGCGGTAGCGCGGCTCGAAATTCATGCCCTTGCCGGCCGCGGTAATCTCGAAACCGGTGGCGCGCGCCCAGTCGACGAGTTCGCAGATCAGCGCCGGCTGGTCGCCATAGGCCATGGAATAGATGACCCCGGCGGCGCGGGCCTTTTCCGCGAGGATCGGGCCGACCATCACATCGGCCTCGACATTGACCATCACGACATGCTTGCGGCTCTCGATGGCGCCGAGCGCGTGACGCGTGCCGGCGATCGGGTGGCCGGTCGCCTCGATGACGCATTCGATCTCGTCGCAGCCGAAGATCGCATTGACGTCGTCGGTTACGAAGGTCTGGCCGGTCTTCAGCGCGTCGCCGCAACTCTGCGCCTGATAGCGCTCCTTGGCCCAGCCGACGCGCTCCATGGATTCGCGTGCCTTGGCGACATTGAGATCGGCCACGGCCACCATATGAAGGCCGGAGATGCGCTGGACCTGAGCTAGGACCATCGAACCGAACTTGCCGGCGCCGATCAGCGCCACACGAACGGGACGGCCATTGGCCGCGCGCAGGGAAAGAAGAGAATAAAGGTTCATCGACACGTCCTCAGCTAGGGGATGATTGTGAGGAGTGTCCCGCTGAAGTGGACGCATCGACGAGCACGCGGCAGCGCCAAGCGCTCCACCGGTCGCAGTCATCAGAATGAGCCTTGTCTCCTCCGGGGAAGGCGAACCCGCCGCCACTCCCAGCCGCCTCCCGAGCAGCTTGGAGAAGAAGGTAAGCTCAATGAGAACTTAGCTCAATTTAGAAAGTCGAACACATTTGTTAGATTTTCTAAGCATTCTACTCGGTGTAGCCTCTTGAGTATCCCTGCCCCGATCGACACACGAGAACGAACCTGCCGAGCCGTTCGACGTCGTATAAACCGAATCCAATACCGCCTTGATGCAGAACGCGGCCTTCATCGGTAATGAAACAGGTTTTAATTTGGTTTCTAAGCTCTTGATTGGGATTCCAACCAACGTCGCACTCGGACTGAGTAGAGATTGCCACCTCCAAATCAACCTTCAAGGCAATGACGCGACCGCTGGCGCCGAATACTGATCCTGTTGCCTGGCAATTCCGAGGAGCCATTTGTGGAACCTTTGGCCGAACGGCTTTTCAAGAGCGGTCCTGTCCCAGGCGAGATAGTAGCTTTCGGAAAGCTTCATGCGAATGTCGAAGGGAACGATCAAACTGCCCGAGGCAATCTCGTCCTGCACCATGGAAACCTGTGCAAGTACAAATCCGCGCCCATTGGCGGCCGCGTCGATGGCGCTGCTCGACAAGGTAAAAGAAAGGCCGGAAAAGGTCTGCCGGCCATCGGCGTCGATGAGGTTTGCCCAGTCCTTCCATTGCGGCGATGCCTTGTAGTCTGCCTCCCATTCCACATTGAGCAGGGGAAATGTGAGGATGTCCTGCGGACAGCGCGGAGCGCCGTTTGCAATGAGCGCAGGCGAACAGACGGGCACGACCCAGTCGGTGAACAAGGCCGCCACGTGTTCGTGGGCATAGGAGCGCCGGCCGTAGGTGATGCGGAAATCCACCTCCTCGGCGCCGAGGCGAGGCTCCTGCTCCTGGCCGAGAATGCGCACATTCGAGCCCGGACAGAGTGATTGCCAATCGAAGATCTTGCGGCTGACCCAACGGCTGGCGACCGAGGACAGGGCGCTGAGCACGATGCCGCTTTCGTTCCGCGCACGCGTCAGGACGTTGGCGGCATGGGAAAGCTGCTGAAAACCCTTCGCAACCTCACGATAATAGAGCCGTCCCCAGGACGATAATTCCACCCGCCGGCCGCGCCGCTCCAGAAGCGTCAATCCAAGACACTGCTCCAGATTGCGCACCAGCTGGCTGACGGCTCCCGGCGACACGCCCAGGTCTTCCGCGGCAGCACTCACCGAGCCGCATCGTCCAATAGCTTCAAAGGCCTGCAAGCCGCGCAAGGACGGGTTCGACATCGTTGCACATTCCTCCACCGACGCATCCCAATTTAGATTTTCTAAAATAGAACGCAGTAGCTGGCAACTTGTTGGCGCCGGGAAAACAACGAACATTCGCTTATCAAAACGCAAGGAGAGCGAGATGTTTCTCAAGAATGCCTGGTACGTCGCGGCCTGGGATCACGAGGTAAGCCGCGAGCTGAAGCCCGTCACCATCCTCGGCGAAAAGATCGTTCTTTACCGCCTGCAGAATGGTCAGGCCGCCGCGCTGGAGGATGCCTGTCCCCATCGCAAACTGCCGCTCTCCATGGGCCGTATCAAGGGCGACGACGTGGAATGCGGCTATCACGGCCTGACCTTCGACTGTTCGGGCACCTGCACGCGCGTTCCGGGTGCAGAGCGTATTCCCCATGTCGCCAAGGTGCGTTCCTACCCCGTCCACGAGCGCTACGGCCTGCTCTGGATATGGATGGGCGAGGCGGAGAAAGCCGACCCGAAGGACATTTTCGAGGTGGAGTATTTCGACGATCCGGCCTGGGGCATCAATCGCGGCGAGTCGATGACGCTCAACTGCAACTACCTCTACATGACCGACAACCTGCTCGATCCGTCCCACGTCGCCTGGGTCCATCAGTCGTCCTTCGCAAGCTCGGCCTGCGAGGAAACGCCGCTGGAGACGACCGTGAAGGACGATGGAGTGACCGTTTGGCGCTGGATGATCGACTCCGAACCGGCGCCCTTTTATGCCCCCTTCCTGCAGTTCGAAGGCAATACGGACCGCAAGCAGCACTATGAGGTCCGCTATCCGAGCAACGCCATCATCAAGGCGATCTTCGCCCCGGCCCACACGGGCGGTGAAGGCCGCGCGCTACCGGAAAACACCTTCCTCATGGACAGCTACAACTTCATGACGCCGGTCGATGAGAACCGTACCAAATACTACTGGTTCCAGATGCGCAATTTCGCGCCCGACGATGCCAAGGTTTCCGAGAGCTTCGCCAAGTCGGTGCGCGGCGCCTTCGAGGAGGACCGCGTCGTGCTGGAGGCGGTCCATCACGGGATGGCGAATAAACAGACGCCGAACCTCGACCTGAAGATCGACGTCGGCCCGATGCGCTTCCGCCGCAAGCTCGCCCAGATGATCGCCGCCGAAGCGCAAGCCGGGCCTGCCACCGCAGCGGCTGAGTAAGGATCGCCCGAATGCTGGACGCCGCGGCCTCGCGCTTCCGCCCCTTCGAAGTGATCTCGAAGGTGCGCGAAAGCGCCACCATCACATCTTTCCGACTTGCCCCTCTCGACCGGCAGCAATGGCGGCCGTTCGAGGCCGGACAGTTCCTCACGATACGGGTTCCCGATAGGAAGGGTGGCCATGTCCTGCGCAACTATACGGTCTCCTCGTCCCCGCGCGAGGAAGGCACGTACCGGATCACCGTGAAGCGTGAGGCCGCACCGTCGCAGGACGTGCCGGCGGGTGTGAGCTCGTGCTGGCTGCATGACGAGATAGAGCCCGGCGCCGTCGTCGAAATCGACCTGCCGCGCGGCGCCTTCAAGCTGGACACCGCGAGCCGTCGGCCCGTCGTGCTGCTTTCCGGCGGCGTCGGGCTGACGCCCACGGTCTCGATGCTCGATGTGCTGGCACGGGAAAGCAACCGGCCCGTCTGGTTCATCCACGCCTGCGACAGCGGAGCCGTCCATGCCCTGCGCGGCGAGGTCGAACAGCTTGCCGCCCTCAGGTCCGGCATCACCGTGCATTTCTGCTACCGCTTCGCGGACAGCGCCGACCTCGACACGATGAGATGCCATTCCGAAGGCTTCCTGACGCGCGCCACGCTCCAAGAGCTTCTGCCGCTCGACGATTACGACATCTACATGTGCGGCCCGCCCCCTTTCATGCAGGCGCTTTATGGCATCCTCACCGGCCTCGGCGTCCGCAAGGAACGTATCGCCTATGAATTTTTCGGCCCGGCAAGCCTTCTCACGGAAGCCGCGCAGACAACACCGCAACCCGTGAAACCGCCGGCGGCCGACCAATCCCCCGCAGGCGACGGACCTCATATCGTTCTTCAGAAATCCGGGCGCAGGCTCGCCTGGGACGGCACGAGTGAATCCATCCTCGCCTTCCTGGAGGCACAGGGCATCGAGCCGGAATTCTCCTGCCGGGCGGGGGTCTGCGGAACTTGCGAACAGGGCCTCGTCTCCGGAGAGGTCGACTATTTCGAGGAGCCGCTCGACGTGATCCCAAAAGATCGGGTGCTGCTGTGCTGTACCCGACCGAAATCCTCGCTCGTGCTCGATCTGTAGCGACTGTGAACAAGAGGCTGCGGCCTGAACCCGGGGTGCCTCGCACCCCAAGGAGAACCCGTGACGAAAATGCTCCGAGACGAAATTCCGCTCAATCCGCATGTCGCCGGGCTGCCGCCCTATAATGCCGGCATGAATATCGCCGCCGCGCAGAAGCACAGCGGCCGGCAGGACATCGCCGCTCTTGCCAGCAATGAGAACCCGGACGGCTGCTCGCCGAAGGTCGCCGCCGCTCTCGCCGGCCTCAATCCGGCGCGGTACTGCGATCCGGCCTGCACGGCGCTGCGCACGGCCCTCAGCCACAAGCTCGATGTACCCGCGGACCGCATCGTCGTCGGCAACGGCTCGGAGGAGATGATCGCTGCGGTATGCCGCGCCATTCTTCGTCCCGACGCCTTCGTCGCGACGCTCTGTCCCGGCTTCGGCCTGCACGAGATCGAGGCGCTTGCCAACGGCGCGCGGGTCGAGAAGGTTGCCATGCGGGCGGACCTCGATTTCGACATCCCCGCGATCGTGGCCATGCTTGCGCAAAAACCGGCGATCTTCTTTCTCTCGTCGCCGTCCAATCCCGTCGGGCCGGCGCTCGACCGTGACGGCCTCACGCGCATTCTCTCGGCGGTTCCGCCACAAACGTTGCTCGTGCTGGACGAGGCCTATTTCGAGTTCACCGACGACGGCATGCCCGACGGACTTGCCGCCCTCGCAAAGACCGATCTCTCCTGGGTGGTGCTGCGGACCTTCTCCAAGGCCTACGGGCTTGCCGGCCTGCGCGTCGGTTATGCCGTGACGTCGGACCTGCGTCTGGCGCGCACCATGACCGCCGCCAAGACACCGTTCAACGTCAATGCAGCCGCACAGACCGCCGCTCTTGCTGCGCTGGAGGACGAAGCGTGGATGCGTGCATCGGTCGCCGCACTGAAGCAGGAACGGCGACGGGTCTCCCAGCGCGTCGCAGCCCTCGGCTTTCGCGTCGCCGGATCGCAGACGAACTTCCTCTTCATCGATGTCGGTTGGGACAGCCGGGCGGCACTGGATCACTTCCTGTCGAAGGGGATCATCATCAAGCCGTGGAAGGAAGCCGGCTACGAAACCTTCATCCGCATGACGATCGGCAGCCGCTCCGAAAACGACCGTTTCATCGAGGCGCTGAGCGCTCTCGCCAAGGAGTGACACGCCGAAGCGCTGCTCCAATCTGACAAGACAGAACAGGGGCCGATCCACGGTCCAGGGAACGAACCATGAGCGCAAACGCAAGTCTGCCCAAAGCGAACCGGGAGCCACATCGCATGTCCTCATTGACGCCATCCGGCCTGTTTTCGGGCGGCTATTCCGCTCTTCGCACCCGGTTCCTCGCCGCCGCGCGCACCGCCGGGGCGAGCCTCGTCGAATATCTGCACCCGCTGCACGGTCCCGATGGCGAGCGGCTTGCGACCGATGTCGCCTATCTCGGACGCAACGATGCCAGCAAGCTCATGGTGCTCATTTCTGGCACCCATGGGGTCGAAGGTCCGTTCGGCTCGGCCTGCCAGACCGCCTGGCTCTCCCAGAACACACCCTGGCAGCTTCCCGACGATACCGCCGTCCTCGCAATCCACCTCATCAACCCTTGGGGCACCGCATGGTCGCGCCGGGTGAATGAAGACAATGTCGATCTCAACCGCAACTTCATCGACTGGCAGCAGGCGCCGCCCAAAAACGAGCGCTATGGCGGGCTGCACGGCGCGCTCGTCTGTCCCGCGCTGGAAGGGCCGGCGCATGACGCGGCCATGGAGGCCTATGAGGAGGCCAAGCGGCGTTCCGGCGGCTATGCCGGCCTTGCTCCGATCATCGAAGCCGGCCAGTACGACTTTCCGGATGGATTGTTCTATGGCGGCGACGGCCCCGTCTGGTCCAACCGCACCCTGATCGACATTCTCACGACCTTTGCACAGCAGGCAGCCGAGGTGGTCGTTTTCGACCTGCACACGGGTGCCGGTCCCTACGGTTACCCGGCGCTGCTGTCCGTCGCCGAAAGCGAGCATGCCGGCCTGGATTGGGGACGCGGCATCTTCGGCCCCGCCCTTTCCATCGTCGTCACCGGCGCAAACGCGACCACGGATACCGGCATTGCCGCGACCGCGAACGGCTATGTTTCAGCGGCCGTGCGAACCGCGCTGCCGAAGGCCCGTGTCCTGCCGCTTGTGGTCGAATGCGGCACGCTTGATGGCGCCACCGTTTCGGACGCTGTGCAGGCCGACAACTGGCTTCACCTGTTCGGCAAGGTCGACACGCCCCTCGGCGGCAGGATCAAGGAAACCCTGCGCACCGCCTTCATTCCCGAAGACGCAGACTGGCAGCGCACATGCCTTGCCGCATCGCTGCGCCATTTCGACCGCGCCTTCGCCGACCTCAAGGCGGTCGGCGGTGCCGGCCCGGAAAAGACCGTTCCGGCAGCAGCGGCTGTGGCCGTTGTTGCCCATCCGGACGTCAACGGCCCGAGGCTAACCGAACGGCCGGCGATCGAGGTGCACGGCATCCACAAGCGCTTCGGCATCCTGCCCGTGCTGAACGGCGTCAGCGTCTCCGCGCAGCCGGGCGAGGTCGTGTCGATGATCGGCTCCTCCGGCTCGGGGAAAAGCACCTTCCTCAGGTGCATCAACCTGCTCGAACAGCCGAACGACGGACGCATCGTCATCGACGGCGAGGAAATCCGCATGAAGAAGACGGCGGACGGCAATGCCGTTCCGGCCGACATGCGGCAGGTCGAGCGCATCCGTTCGCGGGTCGGCATGGTGTTCCAGAACTTCAATCTCTGGCCGCACATGACCGTACTCGAAAACATCGTCGAGGCGCCGCTGCATGTGCTGAAGGAAGAGCGGCAGGCGGCTGTCGATCACGCCCACGCTTTGCTGAAGAAGGTCGGCCTCTCCGACAAGCACGCCCAATATCTCGGCCAGCTCTCGGGCGGCCAGCAGCAGCGCGCCGCCATCGCCCGCACGCTTGCCATGCGCCCGAAACTCATCCTGCTCGACGAACCGACCTCCGCGCTCGATCCCGAGCTGGTCGGCGAGGTGCTGCGGGTGATCCGGCAGCTGGCCGAAGAAGGAAACACGATGATCCTCGTGACGCACGAAATGCAGTTCGCGCGCGAGGTCTCGCACAAGATCCTCTTCCTCCATCAGGGAAAGGTGGAGGAAGAGGGTGCCCCGGCGGAGGTTTTCACCAATCCGCGCTCCGAACGCATGCGCCAGTTCCTGGCCCGAACGTTCTGACAGCCGCCGGCCTCACCCAACCAACAACGAAGCTCAACATGGGGAACCAGAACATGAAGCTGAAAAGTCTGCTGCTCGCCACGCTCTTTGCCGCCGGCCTCACCACGGCACAGGCCGCGGAAGGCGAATTGTCGATCGGAACGGAAGGCGCCTATCCGCCATGGAGCATGGCCGATGCCGTCGGCAACGTCACCGGCTTCGATGCCGATGTCGGCAACCTGCTCTGCGCCAAGCTGGAGATGAAGTGCCAGTTCGTCGTGCAGGCCTTCGACGGCCTGATCCCGGCGCTGAAGGCAAAGCGCTTCGACATCATCATCTCGGGCATGTCGATCACCGAAGACCGCAAGAAGGAGATCAACTTCTCCATCGGCTATGCCGAACTCGCCAACATGTTCGTCGCGCCGAAGACGTCGGACCTTGCCGGCATCAAGGATTTCGACAGCCTGATCAAGGCGCTCGACGGCAGGAAGGTCGGCGTACAGGCAGGAACGACCCATGCGCATTATCTCGAGAAGAACGCGCCGAACGCCGATCTGAAGACCTATGACACGCTCGACCAGATGCAGATCGACCTCGCCAGCGGCCGCATCGATGCGGCCTTCTCCGACAAGTCCGCGCTGGATGACTTCCTCGCCAAGCCGGAAGGCAAGGATTTTCAGCTGGTCGACGTCAAGATCGCAAGCTCTTCCGATGCGACGCTCGGCGAAGGCATCGGTGTCGGCATCACCCAGGAAAACACCGAGCTGAAGGCCCGCATCGACAAGGCGCTCTGCGAACTGGTCGCCGACGGTTCGATCGGCAAGGCGAGCCAGACCTGGTTCAAGACGGATATTTCCCGTCCCTGCAAGTAACGCCGACATGGCGTCTCCCGGACAGCTTCCGGGAGACACCGCCTCCGACAGGACAATAGACAGGTTTGGGCGGATCCGATGGAATTTGGATTATGGCAGGTATGGGAGGGCGGCTGGATCGCCGCGATCCTGCGCGGCGCGGCGATCACCATTGCCGTCGGCGTCGCGAGCATGGCCTTCGGCATTGTCATCGGCATTGCCTGCGGCCTGATCAAATGGGCGCGGCTCTTCCCGTTGACGCTGGCGGTGGATTTCTACACGTCGATCGTGCGCGGCGTGCCCGAACTCCTGATCATCTATCTTCTCTTCTTCTCCTCCGTCGAATTCGTGGGGCAGGTCGCCGCCGCCTTCGGCTATGAGGGACTGGCCGGCAACGGCTATGCCTTCGTCATCGCCGTCATCGCGATTGCGGCCATATCGGGCGCCTATTCCACCGAGGTCGTGCGCGGCGCGCTTGCCGCCATTCCCGGAGGCCATATCGAGGCCGCCCGCGCGCTCGGCATTCCCGGCAGACGCATCTTCCGCCGGATCATCGCACCGCAGATGCTGCGGATTGCCGTGCCCGGCATGAACAATGTCTGGCAGACCACCATCAAAGACACCGCCCTCGTCTCCGTCGTCGGCCTGCAGGAATTGATGCGCGCCGCCTTCGTCGGCGCCGGCTCCACCCGCCATCCCTTCATTTTCTATTTCATCGCGGCTGTCGTCTATCTCGTCATCACGCTGGTCAGCCAGGGTGGTTTCGACCGGATCGAGCGCCTTCTGCGCCCCCGCACGAGGACATAGGCCATGGATCTCGATCTCATCCAGCTAGCAGTTCCAACCCTTGCCAAGGGATTGTGGCTGACCGCCATCCTGACGCTGGCCGCCGTCGCCGTCGGCTTCAATCTCGGCCTTGCGCTCGCCGTCATGCGGCTTTCGAAAAACCGGTTCGTCAGCGGCTTCGCCAAGGGCTACAGCACCGTCTTCCGGGGAACGCCGCTGCTCGTCCAGCTCTTCCTCTTCTACTACGGCCTCGGCCAGATTGCCGTCGTACGGGACAATCCCGTCCTCTGGTGGATCATCGGCGATGGCGTTCATTGCGCCGTGATGGCGCTGGCGCTCAATACCGCCGCCTACACGTCGGAAATCCTGCGCGGCGGCCTCCTGTCGATCCCGGGCGGCCTCGTCGAGGCAGCACAGGCCTGCGGCATGTCACGGCTCCTGTGCTTTCGCCGGATCACGTTCCCGCTGGCCATAAGGCAGGCCCTGCCGGCCTATGGCAACGAGCTCGTGCTCGTCGTCAAGGGAACGAGCCTTGCCTCGACCATCACGGTCCTCGAAATCACCGGCCATGCGAAACGCCTGATGAGCCAGACTTACGCGATCCTCGAGGTCTTCGCCATCGCCGGCATGCTCTACCTTCTCATCAATCTGGTGCTGATCACCCTCGTCCGGCTGCTTGAAGCCCGCCTGACGCGCTACTTGCCGCGATAGCCAAATCTCTGAAACGACCGACACACTGGAAGGAAAAGACCATGGACGTACGCGCCGCCGTTGCCGTTCAGGCTGGAAAGCCGCTTGAAATCATGACCGTGCAGCTGGAAGGCCCGCGCGCCGGAGAGGTGCTGGTCGAAGTCAAGGCGACCGGCATCTGCCACACGGACGACTTCACGCTGTCGGGCGCAGACCCGGAAGGCCTCTTCCCGGCCATCCTCGGCCATGAGGGCGCGGGCATTGTCGTCGATGTC
>NZ_JBBEYH010000011.1:0-146048 GCF_050172695.1 Shinella sp. G-2
GGAACCGCCATCCTGGCCGCCCAGGTTCTCATGAACCTCATCGGCCGCATCATGCATGCGAAGGCGCAGCAGCGCTGATCCAACAACAACGGAGCGCAATGCGGCAGGTCCGCATCGCAGGAGACCGGCGCGCTTCGGCGGCCGAAACGGGAGGAACCATCATGGACGCATCCGTCCGCACCTATCTGGATCAATACGGCGTCAGCGATGCGACACGGCGGTTTCTGGAAAAGCCGCAAAAGATGTTCATCGGCGGCGCCTGGGTCGATAGCAGCAACGGGGCGACCTTCGACATTTTCGAGCCCTCCACCGGCGGTCTGGTCACCCGTGGCCCTTCCGGCACGACGGACGATCTCGACCGTGCCGTCGCGGCCGCCCGTGCCCAGTTCGACGGCGGCGAATGGCACCGCCTGAAGCCGCTGGAGCGCGAGCGCCTGCTGCACCGGCTTGCCGATCTCATCGAAACCCATGCCGACGAATTGGCGGAGATCGAAGCCATCGACATGGGCAAGTCGGTGAGTTTCGCCCGCGAGATCGACATCCAGGGCACCATCGACACCTTCCGCTATTTCGCAGGCTGGCCGACCAAGCTGCATGGGCGCACCGTCGAGCCGTCCATTCCCGGCAACTATCTCGCCTATACCCGCAAGGAACCGCTCGGCGTCGTCGCCGCCATCGTGCCCTGGAATTTCCCGCTGCAGACCATGGCCTGGAAACTTGCCGCGGCGCTCGCGGCCGGCTGCACCGTCGTCGTCAAGCCGGCGGAGCTGACATCGCTGTCCACGCTGCGCTTTGCCGAACTGGTCGAGGAAGCCGGCATTCCCGCCGGCGTGGTCAATATCGTCACCGGCAAGGGCAGCGTGATCGGCGCGGCCATGTCGACCCATCCGGGCATCAACAAGGTCACCTTCACGGGTTCGACGCCGGTCGGGCAGGACGTCGGCCGTACGGCTGTCGGCAATCTCAAGCACGTGACGCTGGAGCTCGGCGGCAAGTCGCCGGTGCTGGTGCTCGACGACGCGGACCTTGCGAGCGCCGCGCGGGCGGTGGCAAACGGCGTGTTCTTCAATTCCGGTCAGGTCTGCGATGCCGGCACGCGCGTCTATATCCAGCGCTCGGTGCATGACGCCTTCCTCGAGGAACTTGTCGCGGTCACCAAAACGCTGAAGATGGCGCCGGGCCTCGACCGCGATTGTTATATCGGCCCGATGGTCTCGGCCCAGCAGAAGAAGGTCGTCGCCGGCTATATCGAGGCGGGCCTCAGCGAGGGCGCGAAACTCGTCCATGGCGGCGCAAATCCCGATGGCCCGGGCCATTTCATCGAGCCGGCCATCTTCGCCCATTGCACACCCGACATGCGCATCGTGCGCGAGGAAATCTTCGGGCCGGTGCTGGTGACGAGCCCCTTCGACACGCTGGAGGAGGCGATCTCACTGGCCAACGATACGCCCTTCGGCCTCGCCGCCGCGATCTATTCCAACGATCTCTCCCGCGTGCATACGCTGATCCCGCAACTGCATGCGGGCTCCGTCTACGTCAACGCGCACAGCACCATCGACCCATCCATGCCGTTCGGCGGCTTCAAGGATTCCGGCTTCGGCAAGGATCTGGGGCCGGAACAGCTCGACTATCTCATGGAGACCAAGGCGGTGTGGATCACGCTGCCGTAAGCCTGCCGGCCGCCGCCCATGGGCGGCCGCTTCGCACCATCGGCGGCTGATGGAGCCGCCTTCATCGCGGATAGACGCTTCAAGGCGCGGCGCGAAAGGGGAACGACAATGGAAAACGATATCGCCTGGCAGAACGAGCTCGCGCGTCGCGCGCGCATCTACGAGGACATCGAGGCGGGGCACCGCTTCGAAGGCACGATGACTGTCATCGACTACGCCTGCATGACGGCGCTGACGCTCGTGCTGGTGTTGGGTTTCTGGATCTGGGGAGCCTGATATGACCGATCACGTCAGCCATGGCGGCTTTGCCGCCGCCGAAACCGACCGGGCGGAAGCCGAGCGCAACCGCGCCGCCGCCGAGCGCGGCGACGCGCCGCTGCTGCCCTCCGAGCGACTCTGGGGTTTCTGGGAATTCACCTACGCCAATTCCGCGCTGGCCATTGCCACCTGGGCCTTCCTCATCGGCGGCTCGGTCGGCCTGTTCGTCGGGCCGAAGGAAGGCATCGCCGCCATCATCATCGGCAATATCGTCGGCGTCATGCTGACGGCGCTTGCGACCACGCCGCTTTCGGGCCGCTACGGGATCGAGCAGTTCGTCGCGTTGCGCAGCCAGTTCGGCTACAACGGCAGCCGCGTCGTCTATGTGCTGGCCGTGGTCATCCTCACCATGGGCTGGCTTGCCGTGCTGGCCATGATGTTCGGCCGTTCGATCGACGGCCTTGCGGCGCTGAGCGCCGGCGAGGCGGCCAATCCCACCGGCATCAAGATGATCATCGCCGCCGTGGGCGCGATCCTCGTCACCTGGTTCATCGTCGCCAAGGGGCCGACCTCGATCAAGTTCTTCAACATGGTCGTGTCGCCCGCGCTCGTCATCCTGATGGGCGTGATGCTCTACCTCATCCTGCAGCAGCGCTCGTTCTCCGAGCTGCTGGCGATGCCGGCGCTCGCGCCGCCCTTCGAGGACAACACCCTCAACTTCATCATCGCGATCGAAGTGAACCTTGCCGCGGGCTTCTCCTGGTGGCCCTATATCGGCAACCTTGCCCGCCTGACGAAGAACGAGCGCACCGCCTTCTGGCCGAACGTCGTCGGTATCTTCGGCGCCGCCGCGTTGGGGGAAATCGTCGGCCTGCTCGCAGCCGTCGCTCTCGGCGACAGCGATCCGACGATCTGGATGACCAAGATTGCCGGCCCGGTCATCGGCGTCATCGCGCTGCTCTTCGTCGCCTTCGCCAACATGACCTCGATGGCCAACATCCTCTATACCTCCATCGTCGGTCTTCGGCAGGTGGGCACGGCGTCGATCCGCGCCATCTCCTGGGGCACGATCCTCTTCCTGTTCTGCGTCATCCCATTGGGCCTCGTCGTCTTCTATCCGCAGATGTATGACGGCTTCTTCATCTTCCTCGTCTGGACCTCGGCGCTCAATTCCGCGCTCGCCGGCATCGGCATCGCCGACTACTTCTTCCTGCGTCGCCAGAAGCTCGACATGCGCAGCCTGCACGGCCCGCAGGAAAACGGTCCCTACCGTTTCTGGGGCGGCTTCAATCCGATCGGCCTCTTCGCTCTTGCCGTTGGCTTCGGGGTCTATGTGCTCGTCTTCAATCCGCAGACGCTCGCGAGCCTGCCGGCCTTCAAGTACCTCACCGCCTCCGTGCCTTCCTGCCTTGCGGCCGGTGCGGTCCACTATGTCCTGACCCGACTGTTCGCCCGCGGGCGCGGCTGGGGCCTCTACCCGTAACCTCTGGATGACAGCCATGACCGAGACCTACGACTACATCATCATCGGCGCCGGATCGGCCGGCTGCGTGCTTGCCAACCGTCTTTCGGAAGATCCGGCCACGAAGGTCCTGGTTCTCGAATATGGCGGCAGCGACAAGTCGATCTTCATCCAGATGCCGACGGCGCTGTCCATTCCGATGAACGGCACGAAGTACAACTGGAAATACATGACCTTGCCGGAGCCCGGCCTCGACGGTCGGCGGGTTCATTGCCCGCGCGGCAAGGTCATCGGCGGTTCCTCCTCCATCAACGGGCTTGTCTACATGCGCGGCCACGCCCGCGACTTCGACGAATGGGAGGAGCTGGGGGCACGCGGCTGGCGCTATGCCAATTGCCTGCCCTATTTCCAGCGGGCGGAAAGCTGGCAGGACGGGGGCGACGCCTATCGCGGCGCCACCGGGCCGCTTTCCACCAATGCCGGCAACAGGATGAAGAACCCGCTCTACAAGGCCTTCGTCGATGCCGGCCATGAGGCCGGCTACATCACCACCGAGGATCCGAACGGCCACATGCAGGAAGGCTTCGGCCCCATGCACATGACCGTCAAGGACGGCGTGCGCTGGTCGACGGCCAATGCCTATCTCAAGCCCGCGATGAGCCGGCCCAACCTCACCGTCGTCACCCATGCCATGACGCGCCGCGTGCTGCTGGAAGGCAAGCGCGCCGTCGGCGTGGAATACGAACTGGGCGGTGGCCAGCGCGTCGTGGCCAAGGCGAGCCGAGAGGTGCTTATTTCCTCCGGCCCGATCGGCTCGCCGCATCTCCTGCAGCGCTCCGGCATCGGTCCGGCCGCCGTGCTGCAAAAGGCGGGCGTCGAGGTTCTGCACGACCTGCCGGGCGTCGGCGAGAACCTGCAGGACCATTCGGAAGTCTACATCCAGTATGCCTGCAAGGAGCCGATCACGCTCAACGGCAAGATGGGACTTCTGAGCCGCGCCCTGATCGGTGCGGAATGGCTGCTGTTCAAGAAGGGGCTTTCGGTCTCCAATCATTTCGAGAGCGGTGGCTTCATCCGTTCCGACGCCGCGCTGCAATGGCCGGATATCCAGTTCCACTTCCTGCCCGCCGCCATGCGCTATGATGGCAAGAAGCCGCTCGACGGCCACGGTTTCATGGTGCTGACCGGTCCGAACAAGCCGAAGAGCCGCGGTTATGTGCGCCTGCGGTCGCCGGAAGCCCATGAGCAGCCCGACATCCTCTTCAACTATCTCGATCGCGAGGAGGATCGCGAGGGCTTCCGCCGGTGTCTACGGCTCACCCGCGAGATCGTCGCCCAGCCGGCCTTCGACCGCTTCCGCGGCGAGGAGATCGCGCCAGGCAAGGACGTGCGCAGCAATGACGAGATCGACGCCTGGGTGCGCGAGACGATGGAAAGCACCTATCATCCCTGCGGTTCGTGCCGCATGGGCGAGGATGGCATGGCGGTCGTCAACAGCGACCTCAAGGTGCGTGGTCTCGAAGGTCTCCGGGTGATCGACAGCTCCGTCTTCCCTGCCGAGCCCAACGCCAACCTCAACGCGCCGACCATCATGCTTGCCGAACGCGCCTCCGACATCGTGCGCGGCAAGCCGCTTCTCGCCGCCTCGAACGCGGAGGTCGGCGTTGCGCCCGGCGTCGGCGTCACCCAGCGCAGCGGCACGCCGATGCGCAGCCTGTAGGCAGCGACGATGCCACGCGGGATCGGCCATGGGATTGTCCGGCGGGATCCCGAGGGGCCCGAGGAGCCGCGCGACTGGGCGCTTTTCATCGAAGCGCTCTTTCGCGGGCTCATGGCCCGTTTCGCCGGCGCGCCCGTCAGGACCGGCGAGGGCCGCCTCAGGACGTGGAAAGCGTCTCGGCAAGGCGGTCGAGATAGGGGCGCATACGCTCTGCCGGCACGCCGGCATAACCGAGGATGAGGGCGTCCGGTCTCGCGGTCGCTATCGTGTAGTCGGACAGCGGATAACATTGCAGGCCGGCGTCCAGCACATCCTGTTGCACCGTCCGGTCTTTTCGCCCGTTCCGGAGCCAGACCAGCGCGTTGAGCCCGCTTTCGGAGCATTCGATCTCGGCGAGCCCGGCGAGGGCGGCTTGCCCCGCATCGATGAAGGCGCTGCGGCGTTCGGCATAGAGGCCGCGCATGCGGCGCAGGTGGCTGGCGAAATGGCCGCCGCCGATGAATTCCGCCAGCGCGAGCTGCGTTTCGACCGGCACGCTGCGATGGATCAGGCCGGAAAGATTGCGGAAGGTGCCGACGAGTTGCGGCGGCGGCACCAGAAAGCCGATGCGGATGCCGGGATAGAGCGCCTTGCTGAAGCTGCCCGCATAGATCACCCGTCCATGGCTGTCGATGGAGCGTATCGAGGGCAGGGGCGCGCCGTCGTAGCGAAACTCGCTGTCGTAGTCGTCCTCGATGATCCAGGCGTCGTTTGCCCGCGCCCATTCGAGAAGCGCGAGCCGGCGTGGCAGGGAAAGCGTCACGCCGAGCGGATGATGGCGCGAGGGCATGACGAAGGCGAGCCGTGCATCGGGATGACGCGCCATTGCGCCCGCGACGTCCATGCCGTCGGCGTCGACATCGGCAAGGCAGAGATCGAGACCGAGCGTGCGGAACAGGTTGGACGTGGTGACGGGACCGGGGTCTTCGAACCAGACGCCGTCGCCCGCATCGGCGAGAGCCAGTGCGGCGAGCGTGAAGGCGGCATGGCCGCCGGGAGTGATGACGATCTGTTCCGGATCACAGGGATCGCGCCGGTGCAGGGCGAGATATTCGGCGATCCGCTGGCGCAGCACGAATTCTCCCGCGACATCGCCATAGCCCATGCCCGCGCTACCGCTGCGTGCGCCGGCATTCCAGCATTTGCGCCAGACGGCGAAGGGAAACCGGTCGAGCGCCGGCTGGTTGGGCAGGAAAGGCCTCGGCTCCACGCGGCCGATCGCCGCCGAAACCCCGCGCGACGCGGCACCGATCCGCGACAGTCTCGGCGGGGCATCGTCTTCGGTCGGCGCAACACGCGCTTTTGCCGGCCGACGCGGCAGGGCCGCCGAAACATAGGTGCCCGCGCCTTGACGCGCCTCCAGATATCCCTCCGCCTTCAGGTTCTCCAGCACCCGCACCAGCGTCTGGCGCGACAGGCCCAGCTCCTCGCAAAGGATGCGGCTTGCCGGCAGGCGCGTGCCGGCCCGCAGATGCCCCTGCAGGATCGCGGTGCGCAACTGGTCCTGCACCTGGCGGAATTTCGGCAGCGCCGTGCCCGCGTCCAGGCGGAGAAACGGCAGGATCGGGCCTTCAAGCTGCTTGGCCAAGGGAGGCTCCAAAATTGGTACAGTCAAATGCATAATAATGGACGTTTTATTGTTGTCCAATTGTTACATGCTGCACCTACACGAAACGCACCGATGCAGCCCCTCAGGACGCAGACAGAGTGCGGGGGAACCGGAATGCACCGGATCGCGATTGCGACCGGAAGCACAGACCGACTGACAGCCAATGCTCACCATCCGTCACAGACGGTAAACAGGAGGACTTCATGACGCGCCTATCCCATGCCGCCCGCTCGGCTTTCGTTTCCACACTTGCCATCGCCGCCGCGCTGCCGGGCCTTGCCCGCGCCGAGGCCCCGCAGGATCTTGTCGATGCCGCCACGAAGGAGGGCATGCTGACGGTCATCGCCCTGCCGCACGACTGGTGCAATTACGGTGCGGTCATCGAAGGCTTCAAGGCGAAGTATCCCGGCATCACCGTCAACGAGCTGAACCCGGACGCCGGCACGGCCGACGAACTGGAAGCCATCCGTTCCAACAAGGGCAATACTGGCTCCCAGGCACCCGACGTCGTCGATCTCGGCCTCGCCTTTGCACCGGCGGCCACGAAGGAAGGCCTGCTGCAGCCCTACAAGGTCGCGACCTGGGACGAGATCCCCGACAACATCAAGGACGCGGACGGCTACTGGTACGGCGACTATTACGGCGTCATGGCCTTCGGCATCAACAAGGACCTGATCCAGACCCCGCCGGCCGACTGGGCCGACCTCACCAAGCCGGAATATTCCGGTTCCGTCGCGCTGACCGGCGATCCGCGGTCCTCGGCGCAGGCGATCCTCGCGCTGATGTCGGCCGGTATTTCGCGCGGCGCAGAGCCGGGCGCGGATTCCGGCAAGAAGGGCCTGGAACTCTTCGCCGAGCTGAACAAGGCCGGCAATTTCGTGCCCGTCCTCGGCAAGGCCGGCACCATCGCGCAGGGCCAGACCCCGATCATCGCCGCCTGGGACTACAACCTGCTCTCCTGGCGCGATGCGCTGAACGGCAACCCGCCGATGGACGTCATCGTGCCGACGACGGGCGTGGTCGCCGGCGTCTATGTGCAGGCGATCTCGGCCTATGCGCCGCACCCGAACGCCGCAAAGCTCTGGATGGAATATCTCTATTCCGACGAGGGCCAGACCGGCTGGCTGAAGGGTTACTGTCATCCCGCCCGCTTCAACGCCATGCTGAAGGCCGGGAAGTTCCCGCAGGACCTGCTCGACAAGCTGCCGCCGGCCGAAGCCTATGAAAAGGCGATCTTCCCGTCCGTCGAGGCGCTCGACGCCAACAAGAGCGCCATCGTCGAAGGCTGGGACAAGGTCGTCGGCGCCAACGTGAAGTAACCTTCAGAGCCGGAGGCGCCGCTTGCCGTGCGCCTCCGGCCAAACCTCTCCGGGAAACATCCGATGACGACAAGCGCCGCTTTTCTGCCGGCGGCCTTGCGGCCGCGGCAACTCATCAACTGGATCGGGGTTGCCCCGTTCTTCCTCTTCGCCACGCTGTTCCTGATCCTGCCGACGCTCAACATCGTCATCGGCGCCTTCCGCAATCCGCAAGGGCAGGTGACGCTGGAAAATCTCGGCAAGCTGCTCTCGCCTTCCATCCGCTCGGCCTTCTGGATTTCCATCGAACTCAGCCTGCTGACGGCCGCGCTCGGCTGCTTCTTCGGTTTCCTCATCGCCGCCGCCATCACGCTCGGCGACCTGCCGCGCTGGCTTCGCAACGGCATCATCACCTTCTCGGGCGTCGCCTCGAACTTCGCCGGCGTGCCGCTCGCCTTCGCCTTCATCGCCACGCTCGGCCGTCTCGGTTTCGTGACCATGCTGCTGCGCAACTGGTTCGGCATCAATCTCTACGGTTCCGGCTTCAATATCGTCTCGTTCCTGGGGCTGGCGCTCACCTATCTCTACTTCCAGATCCCGCTGATGGTGCTGATCATCACGCCCGCGCTGGAAGGCCTGCGCCGCGAATGGCGCGAGGCGGCCGAAAGCCTCGGCGCGTCCGGCGCGCAATACTGGCGGATGGTGGCGCTGCCGGTGCTCTGGCCCTCGCTGCTCGGCACGCTGGCGCTGCTGTTCGCCAATGCCTTCGGCGCCGTCGCCACGGCCATCGCGCTCACCGGTTCCTCGCTCTCCATCGCGCCCATCGTGCTCTTCGCGCAGATCCGCGGCGACGTGCTGAACGATCCGCATCTCGGCTATGCCATTGCCTTCGGCATGATCGCGCTCACCGCCGTCGCCAACGGCATCTATATCCTGCTGCGCATGCGCGCCGAACGGTGGGTGAAGTGATGGGAAAACGCTTCTGGTCCCTCTTCGCCGTCGCGCTCGGCGGCCTCTATTTCCTGCTGCCGCTTGCCGGCATGGTCGATTTCTCGATGCGCATGAAGCGCGGCGAATACAGTTTCGAAGCCTATCGCATCGTGCTCGCCGATCCGCAGTTCCAGCAGACCTTCCTCTATTCGGTGGGGCTTGCGCTGCTGACGATCGTGCTCGGCATCCTGCTGGTCGTGCCGACGGCTTATTTCGTGCGGCTCCGGCTTCCCGGCCTCAGGCCCGTCATCGAGTTCATCACGCTCCTGCCGCTGGTCATTCCGCCCATCGTCATCGTCTTCGGCTATATCCGCATCTACAACACGTCCTCGATCCTGCCGCTGACGGGAACCTGGTGGGGCACCAACCTGCTGCTGCTTTTCGGCTACGCGACGCTGGCGCTACCCTACATGTACCGTTCGGTCGACACGGGCCTGCGCACCATCGACATCGCCAGCCTCACCGAGGCGGCGCAGTCGCTCGGGACGGGCTGGGCGCGCATCCTCGCCGTCGTCATCCTGCCGAACGTCTTCGTCTCGGTCCTGTCGGGCGCCTTCCTGACCTTCGCCATCGTCATCGGCGAATATGTCTTCGCCGCCCTGCTCAACGTCAATTCCTTCGGCCCCTACATGGTCTGGATGGGCGGCAATCGCGCCTATGAGCCCTCGGCGCTCGCCGTCCTCGCCTTTGCCATCACCTGGGCCTGCATGGGGCTGATCCAGCTCGTCACCCGCTTTTCCAAATTCTCCACCGTGAGGCGTTGACCATGGCCTTTCTCGATATCCATCACCTGCAAAAATCCTTCGGCGCGCTGCGCGTCGTGAAAGACTTCTCCCTCGGCATCGAAAAGGGCGAGTTCGTCTCCTTTCTCGGTCCGTCCGGCTGCGGCAAGACCACGGTGCTGCGCATGGTCGCCGGCTTCGAGACGCCGACATCGGGCGCGATCCGCATCGACGGGCGCGATGTTACGACCCTTCCCGCCAACCGGCGCAAGATCGGCATGGTCTTCCAGGCCTATGCGCTCTTTCCCAACCTGACCGTGGCCGACAATATCGGCTTCGGCCTGAAGGTGGCGGGCGAGGACAAGGCGTCGATCTCCAGGCGCGTAGCGGAAATGCTGACGCTGATCGGCCTGCCGCAGCTCGGCGATCGTTATCCCTTCCAGCTCTCCGGCGGCCAGCAGCAGCGCGTGGCGCTGGCCCGCGCGCTGGCGCCCCGCCCGCAGGTGCTGCTGCTCGACGAACCCCTCTCCGCGCTCGATGCCAAGATCCGGATCAGCCTGCGCGAGGAGATCCGCCGCATCCAGCAGGAACTCGGCATCACCACGATCTTCGTGACGCACGACCAGGAGGAGGCGCTCTCCATCTCGGATCGCATCGTCGTCATGCACCAGGGCATCGCCGACCAGGTCGGCACGCCCTTCGAGATCTACAATCGTCCGGCAACGCGGTTCGTGGCGGAGTTCGTCGGCACGCTCAATCTCGTCGATGCCGATGTGATGGAGGCGGCCAATGGCCGCGTTCGCCTCGGCGAGGTGCCCGTCGCGCTGAACCGGCCGCTGTCGGCGCGCGCCGGCGAGCGTATCAGCCTGGCGCTTCGGCCGGAAACGGTGGCGCTCGGACGGGCCGAGGGGCACGACGTGGTGCTTGCCGGCCGCATCGCCGAGGTGCATTTCCTGGGTTCGGTGATCCGCATTCGCGTCATGGTCGGCGACCAGAGCCTTTCCCTCGACACGTTCAACCAGCCCGACCGGCCGCCGCCGGCCGTCGGCGCGGCCGTCGAGGTCAGCATCTGCGATCGCGACCTGCTGGTCCTCGCCGCCTGAAGGATGCGCAACGTGAACGACGGAGGAGCCGATACCGTGACGGAAATGCCATGGAGCCTTGACCCGCCGGACTGGCGCAAGTCGATCGCCGCGCTTGACCCGGCAAGCCGCACCCGGCTTGCGGCGCGCGCGCGGAGCGCACCGCTCTTTGCCCATGCCTATGCCTTTCATCTCAACATGCGCTTCGGGGGCATGACGCCGTTGCAGCTTGCGGATTTTGCTGCCGATCAGCGCCTTTGCGGTCTCAAGCTGCATGTCGACGACGGAGAGCATGCCAGCCTCAGCCGCATGGACGGCGACGCGCTGGCGGCTTTCGCCGCACAGCTCAAGGCGCGCGGGCTGGAACTCCATGTCGAGACCAGCACCACCGAGGCGTCCGGTCTTTCCGACGCCGTGCGCATCGCGCTTGCCACGGATGCGACCTCGCTACGCTGCTATCCCCGTTACGAGGGGCGGGTGTCGCAGATCATCGCCTGGACGATCGCCGATCTTCGCCGCCTTGCCGATTTCGATCCGGAGGGCCGGCTGCGCTATACGCTGGAGCAGCACGAGGATCTGAAATCGGAAGAGCTGGTGCACATCGTCAAGGCGGTCGCCAATCCGCGTCTCAGCCTGCTCTTCGATTTCGGCAACATGATCAACGCCTACGAGCTGCCCATGTCGGCGCTGGCGATCCAGAATTCCTATATCACAGAGGTTCATGTCAAGGATTGCCTCGTCAAGCCGGATCGCGGCGGCTGGGCGCATCTGGCCAGCGTATCGGGCGAGGGCCACCTGCCCATGCAGGCGATGTTCGTGGACCTGCTTCTGCTCGGCGAAGATCGCCCGCAGGTCCTCGCCTTCGGTCTGGAGGAGGAGGAGGGCTATTTTGCCCCGGCCCTGCGCCGCCCGTCGGATGCGCCGGATCCTTTCATTCCCGCCCGCACCGCAAGCTTCACCGATCTCGGACCGGGGGACCTTGCGCCGCGCCTGAGCCGCGAGGCCGCGGCCGCCCACCGGCAGGTGGAGACGGTCCGCACCATGCTCGACGACATCGCCCAGGAAGCCGAAAGGAACGACGGATGAACGCGCAAACCACCTGCCCGCCAGCCTTTCTGGCGCTCGCCCATGCCATGGCGGATGCCGCCGCCGAGACGATCCGTCCCTGGTTCCGCAAGCGGATGGAGGTCGATGCCAAGGCCGATGCCAGTCCCGTCACCATCGCCGACCGCGATGCGGAAACGATCATGCGCCGCATGATCGAGGATGCGTTCCCGGAGCACGGCATCAGGGGCGAGGAGTTTGGCGTCTGCCGGGCCGATGCGGATTGGGTCTGGGTGCTCGACCCGATCGACGGCACGAAATCCTTCCTCTCCGGCTCGCTCGCCTTCGGCACCCAGATCGCGCTGCTGTACCGGGGCAGACCCGTTCTCGGCCTGATCAACCAGCCGATCACCGGCGAACGCTGGCTCGGCACCGGTGCTTCTGCAACGCTCAACGGCGAACCGATCCGGACCAGCGACAAAACCCGGCTTGACGAGGCCATTCTCTACACGTCCGCCCTGGAACAGTTCGACCGCGCGCGCCACGACCATTTCGCGGCGCTCGCCGCGAAGGTCCGCTTCAGCCGCTTCTCGCATGACTGCTATGCCGCCGGTCTGCTTGCGCTCGGCGGCATCGACATTCTCGTCGAAAGCAATGTCTTCGACTACGACATCCTGCCGCAAATGCCGATCATCGAGGCGGCCGGCGGCATCGTGACGGACTGGGAGGGACGGCCGCTGGCGGACGCGTCGCGATACGACACGGTGCTGATGGCGGCCAACGAGGCAATGCATCGCGCGGTGCTGGCGGTCCTGCATCGCGGATGACCTTGCGTCCGCTTGCGGCTCATCCCTCGATGAGCCGCCTCGTCTGTCTCCGGATCGCTCCGGTCGCCAGAAGCTGATGGGTCAGGCAGTCAGAGGGACGATACCCGATTGCGGCCGGATCGCTTCGACAGATACAGCCCCTCATCGGCGCGCTTCAATATGTCGCCGGACGTGCGGTCCGGTGGACAGATTTCACTGACGCCGCCGCTGATCGTCGACTCGTAGCGCACGGCTTCCCGCAGGCTCACCGGAACGGACTTGCGAAGCCGCTCGGCGATTTCCAGGGCATCGCGACAATGCGTGCCGGGCATGACGACCACGAATTCGTCTCCGCCAAATCGCGCGACGACGTCATTTTCACGCAGATGCTGGCGGCAGAGCCTTGCAATCTCGACAAGCGCAGCATCGCCGGCGTGATGTCCCATTTCATCGTTGAGGCGCTTGAAGTTGTCGAGGTCGAACACCAGCACCGAGGTCGGAACCTTTTCGCGCTCGAAGGCGACCATACGGTCGTCCAGGGTCGCGATCAGCTTTCGGCGGTTGTAGAGCCCGGTCAGAGCGTCGGTCTCGCTCAGTTGCCGCAGCGTCTGCTGGGTTGCGTTCTTGTCGGTGATGTTGCTGGCCACCCAGACGACGGCTGCCTCGCCCTCCACGGGAAAATCCAGCGCCTGAACGCGGCCTTCGAACCAGATGGAATGATCGGGCCCGTCGCCGGCCCCCTTCACGTCACGACCACCGAGTTCGTATTCGACGATATGGAGCGCGCCGCTTTCCAGCGCCTTTTCGATCTGCGCGGCGAACCACCGGGCTTTTTCCTCCTTCAGCACGTCGAACATGCTGCGCCCCACAAGGTGGCTGCCATCGTGATAGTGCCTGAGGTCCTTTCCTCCGAAAACGGCGGCATAGCGGCCGCTACGGGTGAGGATGAATGCGGGATCGGGAAGCGAAGACAGGATCGACGTGAGTTGCTGCTGCGTGAACACGGATAACCTTCCCGCCTTTCCGAAGGGACCAACGCGCGTGCGGAGCCTCCCCGATCGTCAATACGCCGGCCTGCCGCCGGCGCATCAATTGCCCAACCAATCTGCCGCAAAACTGCTTCGATTTCCTAAATGCCCGACGGCGCGGAAAGACGGTATCGCTCCGCCGGGTGGTACGGGCCGACACGCAAACGGCCAACCCGGCCCGGCGAGGCTACGCCAGCTTCGTTATGGTGCTGTACAGGATGTTGCGGTTGGCACCGAACCAGACCGTCTTCGTGAAGGCATTTTCCGCCGCGCTTTCATTGGCAATCCGCCACATGTCTGCCTCGGACCGCTGGATAAGCTCCCAGTTCATATAGGATTCCATATAGCCGTCGTCGGCCATCTCGTTGGAAAAGTTCGCAAAGAGGAAGACGCCACCTGGTTTCAGCATTTCCAGGCAGATCCGCGTGAGCTGGATCGCCACCCGGTCCGTCAGGTAGTCGTACAGGCCCGCCGCATAGATGAGATCGAACGTGCCGAGCCGATGCTTGCGCATAAGCAAGCCGCGGACGGAGCCATCGATCGGCTCGACAGCGGTTCCCTCGAATTGCCTGAGGATCGAGGCGATACTTTGGGGGTCCTGGTCAAGGGCAACCCAGCGCTTGAGGCGTCCTTCGGCCAGAGCGACCGATGTTTCCGCCTCGCGAAGATGGCCGGCGGCGATGGCCAATATCTCGGCGTCCGACCCGGCACGAATGGCCGTCTCATCGACGTGGCGGGTCAGGATGTCGCGACGTTCTCTTACGGCGACCGGGCCGGGCGCGTTGATCGTGCATTCGAAGATCTCCAGGCCGAGGCGGGTGGAGCGGGCCACGTCGTCTGCCACAGCCGGATGCCCATAGATAAAGTCTATGAGCGTTGCATCGCCGGAATACCCCCGCGGTTTTTCATAGGACCAGCGCGTGAACGGGCATTGCTGCAGGATCGTCGCCGAGGAATGGGCCTGAATGAGCGGGATGAGCTGCTGCCATACGGCATCGCCGAATTTCGTCCTTATGTCATGGAGCTGGTCGATCAACCACCTCACCGTTTGCGGCCGGTTGTTCCCCGCATCGAAGCGCTGCATTGCAATGTTGATGACGATCGCAAATTCGGCCTCGGCCGTTCGAAGACGGTCACTCTCGTTGCCCGGGCTCGGGGAGGGGCGCAGCGTGTTGTTGACGGCGTGGGGTGTGATCAGGCTTTGGCCATCGAGGGAAAAGAGGGGTTCAGCCATGGAAATCTCACTCGTGAAAAAAGACTCAAAAGATTAGGTAAAATCTTAAGCATTTTCGTCGAGGTCAAGCGCCAAGGCTGGCGCCAGGGTCGCCTTGTGATCCCAATTTTAGAAACTGTTAGTGAAGCCGAGCGATACTCTACCCGCTTTTGGAGTTGCTCGGGCGCTCTCGGTTGATGTGGTGCCCGTGTGCAGCTATCCAGCAGCGAGCGGCTTGCGTTGGGCAACTGCTGAAAAATGGTGGGTGGCAGGGGCATGATGCACGTGTTAGCCGAAACCGCAGCCGCCACAACGCGGCCCCCGCTTTCGCAGGAACAGTTGCGTCATCTGTACAAGCAGAACAGCGAGGACAGCCGAAAGAGCGCCACGCGCAGCGGCCTCTGGATCGCAGTCGCCGCCTACCTTGCCTACTCGTTCACGGACTACCTGTTTATCGGCGATGTGGTCCAGTACACGATGACCGGCCGGGGCGCCGTGGGCGTGAGCGCACTGTGCATGCTGGAGCTCCTGCTCTACCGCAAGGCAAAGGCCGATACGGTCGATATTGCGGCGGCGGTGTCCGTTCTCGCAGCCTATCTCGTGTGGCTGCTCACCGCCCAGATGACCTCGATCAAGGAGGCATTTTCCTACTATATGGTTTTTGGCGCGATCTTCATGATGAGCGTCAATCTGTTCTTCAGCTTTCGCTTTCCGGTCGCTCTTGCGGCTTCTGCAACGAACATGCTCATCTTCATCGGCGCTCTCTTTTTGTTCGCGCCGATGCTGCTTCTGCACAAATTGATCCTCGGCGCATTCTGCATTTCGTGTTTTGTCTTTACGTCCTACGTGAATCTGCAGCTTAACAGGGAGCGCTACAAGGTCTTCCTCAACGCATTCGAAGCCAGCCTGCAGCAGGCTGCGGCGGAAGAGAGGGGCAAGGCCCTTCTGCACCTTTCGAATACCGACCCGTTGACCGGCCTCAAGAACAGACGGGCAATCGATGAACTTCTGCAGGATCACTGGCAGCGCTGGCACGACCACAAGATACCCTTTGCCGTCCTGCTCATCGATGTCGACTATTTCAAGCACTACAACGACGGCTATGGCCATCTGGAAGGGGACCGGTGTCTGATCGCGGTATCCCACCTTCTGCGCCGCGTCGCCTCTGCCTCCGGCTCGATCATTGGCCGATACGGGGGCGAGGAGTTCATCGTCATCACGCCCTTGCAGACTTTGGAACGGGCCACCGAGGTGGCAAATACCATGTGTGCTGCCGTCCGGGCGTTGGCCTGGCCCCACGAGCACAGGCGGGATGGCACCACCGTCATCACGGTCAGTGTGGGCGTGTCCTATACGAGGGATGCAACCAAGCAGGTCGAAAAGGTCATCTATGAAGCCGACCGCGCGCTTTACGCCGCGAAGGCCGCAGGCCGCAACACCCTCCTGGTCTTCGATCCTGAAAGCGCCCAATTTGCCGATGATAGCGAGGACATAGCCGCGACTTTGAAGATCGCGCTTCAACAGGACCTTGTCTCCCTCGTCTATCAGCCGATCCGGAACGTCCAGACCGGCAAGATGGACGCGGTCGAAGCCTTGATGCGTTTGAGGATGCTGGACGGAACGCCCGTATCGCCAGCGAAGTTTATTCCGGTTGCGGAGAGGACAGGTTCGATCATCGAACTCGGCCGGTGGGCCATTCGCACGGTGTGCCAGAACCTGCTGGCAACCGATCTGGTGCCGGTTGCCAGCGTCAACGTTTCCCCGATCGAACTCAAGAAGTCGGGTTTCGCCCACTATGTCGAAGCCACATTGGAAGAATTCTCCCTGACCGGCGGGCGGCTTGCTCTCGAAATCACCGAGGGCGCCGAGATGGAAATCGATCAGGATGTCGTTCGTTGCATCAGCGACCTGCGAAGCCTGGGCGTTCAGGTCTGGCTCGACGATTTTGGAACCGGGTTCGCAGGGCTCTCGTGGCTTCGCCTGATCGAGTTCGACACCGTCAAGATCGATCGATCCTTTCTCCATGACTGCGGCACGGAGAGAGGCAAGAGGATGTTGCTCGACATCATCGGCCTGCTGCGCAATCGCGGCGTGAAGATTCTCGTCGAAGGCGTTGAAACGATTGAACATCAGCGGCTGATGCAGCAATATGGCATCAACCAGCTCCAGGGATATTATGTGGGAATGCCGGTGCCGGCGACCCAGCTCGAAGCCAGTAACGTGCTCCAGTTCAACATGATCAGCGGTGCCGATAACAAACGTCTGTCCCGGAACGGGCAATAGGTTCTGTTTGGAACCTGCCGCCGGATGCGCCGTTTGGTATCCCGATCGATGTGATGGAGGCCGATATGAAAATGCGGACCGCAATTGTCGCTGGCGTTCTCGCCCTCTCGCTGACGCCTGCAATGGCTGAGGACGCAAAACCGCGCGCCGAGGATGGCAAGAAGCCATCCGAGATATTGGCGGCTGTAGAGGGGCGCCCCGACTTCCTGCGGCTTGTCGAGATGTCGTGGAATGAGCGTGGCTACTACGAGATCGAGTATCGCACGCGCGACAAGGCGAAGGTCGAGATCAATATCAATCCGAAGAGTGGCGAGCCGGTCGACCAGGAATAGGGGCAATCCTGGCGGTCCTGCGCCTTCCTGCAGGCGCCCAAGCCTGTCGCCATGGCACGTGCACGCGAATTTGATTTCTTTTTCCATCTTGAGGGGAACAAAAGTCGTGTTTCTCTCGTATAATATGCAGGTGCCGCAATCATCCGAAGCGGCTCGGTCCAGTGACTGTGGGAGGGTTCCATGCGAACCGACGGCAGTGACGTTTTCGACCTGTTTTCAAAGGCCTACGCTAGTGAAGCGCGCGAGACGCTGAGCCTGCAGGAGTATCTCCTCGGGTGCCGCGACAATGCGGGCATGTATGCGACGGCGCCCGAGCGCATGATCGCGGCGATCGGCGAGGCCAAGCTGCTCGATACCAGCACGGACGAACGCCTCGGGCGTGTCTTCGCCAACCGTACGATCAAGCTCTATCCGTCCTTCGCCGATTTCTTCGGCATGGAGGATACGATCGAACGGATCGTCGGTTATTTCCGCTACGCCGCGCAGGGCCTCGAAGAGCGCAAGCAGATCCTCTATCTCCTCGGGCCGGTCGGCGGCGGCAAGTCCTCGCTTGCCGAACGGCTGAAGAAGCTGATGGAGGAGCAGCCGATCTATGTGCTCGCCATCGATGGCAAGATCAGCCCGGTCTTCGAATCACCCCTCGGTCTCTTCGGTCGCGAGCGCATGGGCGACCTCTTGGAGGAAAAATACGGCATCGCCAAGCGGCGTCTGACCGGTCTCATATCGCCCTGGGCGACCAAGCGGCTCGATGAGATCGGCGGCGACATTTCGAAATTCAGCGTCGTCAAGCTGATGCCCTCGCGGCTGCGCCAGATCGCCATCGCCAAGACGGAGCCCGGCGACGAGAACAATCAGGACGTCTCGGCGCTGGTCGGCAAGGTGGATATCCGCCAGCTCGAGAATTTCAGCCAGGCCGATCCCGACGCCTATTCCTATAGCGGTGGTCTCAATCGCACGACGCAGGGCCTTCTCGAATTTGTCGAGATGTTCAAGGCGCCGATCAAGGTTCTGCACCCGTTGCTGACCGCCACGCAGGAGGGCAGCTACAACGGAACGGAGAATTTCGGCGCCTTCCCCTATCAGGGTATCGTGCTTGCCCATTCGAACGAGTCCGAATGGCTGCAGTTCAAGCACAACAAGAACAACGAGGCCTTCCTGGACCGCATCCTCGTCGTCAAGGTGCCCTATTGCCTGCGCGTCACCGAGGAACGGCTGATCTATGAAAAGCTGCTGCGCGAGAGCGAGCTGTCCGACAGCCCCTGCGCGCCCGAAGTTCTGGAAAACCTGAGCCGCTTCACGGTTGCCACGCGCCTGACGCCGCATGAGAATTCGCCGACCTATACCAAGATGCGCGTCTATGACGGCGAAAACCTGAAGGACACCGACCCCAAGGCGAAGTCCTTGCAGGAGTACCGCGATGCGGGCGGCGTCGATGAGGGCATGAACGGCATCAGCACGCGCTTTGCCTTCAAGGTGCTGTCGGAGACGTTCAACTACGACACGAAGGAAGTGGCCGCCGATCCGGTCCACCTCATGTATATCCTCGAACAGGCCATCCGCCGCGAGCAGTTCCCCAAGGAGGTCGAGGCGAACTATCTCGACTTCATCCGTTCGGAAATCGCCGCGCGTTATGCCGAATTCATCGGCCACGAGATCCAGAAGGCCTATCTGGAATCCTACAGCGAATACGGCCAGAACCTGTTCGACCGCTACATCGCCTATGCGGATGCCTGGCTGGAGGATCAGGATTTCAAGGATCCGGACACCGGCCAGATTCTCAACCGCGATATCCTCGACAGCGAGCTGTCGCAGATCGAAAAGCCGGCGGGCATCGCCAATCCCAAGGATTTCCGCAACGAGGTGGTCAAGTTCACCCTGCGGGCCCGCGCCCGGAATGGCGGGAAAAACCCGTCCTGGACGAGCTACGAGAAGCTGCGCGAGGTCATCGAGAAACGCATGTTCGGCCAGGTCGAGGACCTCCTTCCGGTCATCAGCTTCGGCTCGAAGAAGGACAGCGCCACGGAGAAGCAGCATGCCGACTTCGTCGCGCGCATGACCGAGCGGGGCTATACCGTGCGGCAGGTGCGGCGGCTGGTCGATTGGTACATGCGCGTCAACAAGGCCGGCTGACAAACGCCGATGCGGAGGTTGGCCCATGCCGAACTTCATCGATCGCCGGCTGAACCCCAAGGATCGCAGCCTCGGTAACAGGCAGCGCTTCATCAAGCGCGTGCACGACGAGCTGAAGCGCTCGATCAACGACCGGGTCAAATCCGACAGGATCACCGATGTCGATGCCGCCCACGGCGTGCCGGTGCCGAAGCGCGGTGCGGACGAACCGGGCTTCCGCAATTCTTCCGCCAGTGGCGAACGGCAATATGTCCTGCCGGGCAACGAGAGTTTTTCGGCCGGCGACCGGATCGGCAAGCCTGACAGCGGCGGCGGAAGAGGCGGGGGGCGAGGCCCGGGGCAGGGCGAAGGCGAGGATGACTTCCTGTTCGTGCTTTCGCGCGACGAAGTGCTCGATCTCTTCTTCGAGGATCTCGAGCTTCCCGACATGGTCAAGCTCAATCTCAAGGAGACCGTGACCTACAAGGCGCATCGTGTCGGCTTCACGACGTCGGGCACGCCGAGCAACATCAATGTCGGGCGCACGATGCGCAACAGTTTCGGGCGTCGCATCGCGCTGCGCCGCCCGAGCGAAGGGGAGTACCAGGCTCTCGCCGACGAGATCGCCTTGCTGGAGGCGGAGGCAGAGCTTTCCGCGCCGGAACGCCGGCGGCTTGCGGCGCTGCGTGCCGATCTGGAAATCCTGCAGAAGCGGCGCAAGCGCATCGCCTATGTCGACCCCGTCGATGTGCGCTTCAACCGCTTCGAACGCCAGCCGCTTCCCAATGCCAGTGCGGTGATGTTCTGCCTGATGGATGTCTCGGCCTCGATGGGCGAACGGGAGAAGGATCTGGCCAAGCGTTTCTTCGTGCTGCTGCACCTCTTCCTGAAACGGCGCTATGAGCGCATCGACATCGTCTTCATCCGTCACACGGACGAGGCGCGGGAGGTGGACGAGGAGACCTTCTTCTTCAGCAAGCAGAGCGGCGGCACGGTCGTCTCCACCGCGCTGGAGGAAATGCAGCGCATCATCCTCGATCGCTATCCCTCGAACCTCTGGAACATCTACGCTGCGCAGGCCTCCGATGGCGACAATGCGACGGGCGATTCCGAACGTTGCGCGCAGCTCTTGCGCGGTGAGTTGATGACGCTCTGCCAGTACTACGCCTATGTCGAAATCATCGACGAGCGGGAAAGCGAGATCTTCGGCGCGACGGACAATGGCACCGCGCTCTGGCGGGCCTACCGCACCGTCGATGGCGCGATTGCCAATTTCCAGATGACCCGCATCGCAAGGCCCGCCGATATCTACCCGGTGTTCCGAAAACTCTTTGCCCGGCACAAGGCTGCCCGGCCCGGCCGGTGAAGGGAACGACCATGGCACGCGACGCCACCCTGCTGTTTACCGGCTCCGAATGGAACTTCGCCACGCTGTCGCGCGCCTACGAGGCCATCGAGGAGATCGCCGTCGGCGAACTGGGACTGGACGTCTATCCCAACCAGATCGAGGTCATTTCCTCCGAGCAGATGCTGGATGCCTATTCCTCCATCGGCATGCCGCTGATGTATCAGCATTGGTCCTTCGGCAAACGCTTCGCCTTCGAAAGCCATTTCTACCGCAAGGGCATGCGGGGACTGGCCTATGAGCTGGTCATCAACTCCAACCCCTGCATCACCTACCTCATGGAAGAGAACACCATGCCGATGCAGGCGCTGGTGACGGCGCATGCCGCCTTCGGCCACAACCATTTCTTCAAGAACAACTATCTCTTCCGCCAGTGGACGGATGCGGGCGCGATCCTCGGCTACATGGACTTCGCCAAGAAATACATCGCCAAATGCGAGGAGCGGCACGGCATTGCGGCCGTGGAGGAAATCCTCGATTCAGCCCATGCGCTGATGGACCAGGGCGTCTTCCACTACCGCCGGCCGCCGCGGCTTTCCCCGGCCAAGGTAACGGAACGGGCACGCGAGCGCCTGGAATATGAGGAGCAGGCCTATAGCGATCTCTGGCGCACGCTGCCGGCGACGGCCGGGGCCGCCGATATCGAGGAGGCGGAGCAGGAGGCGCTGGAGCGCAGGAAAGCCCTGCATCTTCCCGAGGAGAACCTGCTCTATTTCCTCGAAAAGCACAGCCTGATCCTGGAGCCCTGGCAGCGCGAGATCCTGCGGATCGTGCGCGTGATCGCGCAGTACTTCTATCCGCAGGCCCAGACGAAGGTGATGAACGAGGGCTGCGCGACCTTCGTGCACTATACGATCATAAACCGGCTGTTCGACAAGGGACAGATGAGCGAGGGGGCCATGCTGGAGCTTCTGGCGAGCCACGCGAACGTGGTCTTCCAGCCGGGTTTCAACGATCCGCGCTTTTCCGGGCTCAATCCCTATGCGCTGGGCTTTGCGATGATGCAGGACATCGAGCGGATCTGCACGCGGCCGACGGGGGAGGATCGCGACTGGTTTCCCGATATCGCCGGGAACGGCGACGCGATGGGAACGCTGATCGACGCCTGGGAAAACCACCGCGATGAATCCTTCATCCTGCAGTATCTGAGCCCGGCGCTCATCCGCAGGTTCCGCCTGTTCCATCTCTCCGACCGCGCGACCGACCGGTTCTGCGAGGTCGCTTCGATCCACGACGAACGCGGCTATGCCGCTGTCCGCTCGGCACTTGCCCGCAGTTACGATCCCGGCGCGCAGCGGCCCGATATCCAGGTGGTCGATGTCGATCTTCTCGGCGACCGTCGTCTTCGGCTGCGGCATCTGGTCAAGAACGGTATTCTTCTGGACGAGAGCGAACGGGACGCCACCCTCGCGCACATCCGCCGTCTCTGGGGATATGATTTGACCCTCACCGGCATCGATGCGTCCAGCGAGGCAGTGCTTTACGAGCGCTCCTCAACGGATGGCGGCGCATGAGCGCGTGAGTAACCTCACCTGTTCGATCCAGCTGGGAGGACGTCGCGCGGCCGGTCGCTCACTCCCGGTCCTGCACGATCATCGGAAAGCCCTGATCAGGAGCGCAGCCCCACACACCGTCGAGGAGGCGCAAGGTTGATGACCATTCAGCAGCTTCTTGCCAACCGAATGCGCCCACGATCTCGCAAACACTGGTGCTGCTTCAAGGGTCCGCGCTTAGAAGCCCGTCGGTGCAGGATCGAGCAGAGCGGGTTTGCCTTGCTTCAGGCCATAGATGGCAAAACGGCGCTCAACGCGGCCTTGCGCATCGAAGCGGAAAGTGCCCGTCGCCCCGGCAAAGCCCGAGGCAGCGTAGAGGGCGTCCTTGCTCAGGCCCTGGTCCCCCTTTGCACGGACGATGCCGGCGGCAACCGCCACGGCGTCGAATGCATAGGCCGCTTCAAGCGACAGCGAGCGACCGTAGGCCGCCTGGAAGCGCTTGGAGATGCGCTGCAATGCGGATTGGTCGACAAGCGCCAGCATCGAACCTTCGAGCGCGGGTTCGGCATACCCGTTGACCGGCCAGGTCGCGGTGCCGAGGAATGGAATATCCGCGGCGAGCGCGCCGCCTTGCCGCAGGATCGGGGCGATGACGCGGGGCGCATCGGCGCCGATCAGCAGCACCGCCTGCGCTTCGCCGAGTTTCGCCAGGCTCTTCTTGCCGGCCGGCGAGCTGGGGTCGATGACGATGTCCAGCAGCGTCACGCCGGCTTTTTTCAGGCCGCCCCGCAAGCGTTGCGCCTCCGCGTCGCTGAGGGGCCGTGCGGTGACCGCCATGATCTTCGTGCGACCGGCACCTGCCGCATAGGCCGCCACTTCGACAAGAGCGTCGATTTCATCGGAAACGATGGCGACGCCACCGCTCTCCGGTTCGCTTGCAAGAAGCACGAAAGCCGATCCGCTTGCGCCGCTCGCGACAGCCTTGGCAAGGAACGGCGAGCCGATGAAGAACTTCGTGCCACCGGCCACGGCCTTCGAGACTTGCCCCGAAAGGTCAGCCGATCCTGCCGGCAGGTCATGGACGGTGAGCGTCAATGCACCGGCGCCGAGTTCCTTCGCCGCCAGCATCGCGCCATCGCGATAGTCACTGGCGCTTCCCGCGATGCCGCGGTCTATGAAGAGATCGATATGCGCGCTGCCGCTGCCCATCGTGGTCGATGAAGCGGACGCTGCAGCTTTGTTTTCCTGCGCTGCACTGTCGAGGACGTCGGGTGCGGAGGATTGGCAGCCGGCCAGTATCCCGAGCGAAAGCAGGCCAACGCTGAGGATGGCTCGACAGCGAGAAAAAGCGCGCATGGACGATATCAATTCATGTATTGCAGCATGCGCGAATGGAAGCATTCGCACTTGTTGATCCAGTCCTCGTCGCGATAGTTCGCCTTGAGATAGCCATAGGCCTTGCCGCAGGCGACCTTCGCCTCGGATGCCCAGGTAAAGGCCGGCTGGCGGGAGTTGATCCACCTGGGATCGTCGGCGACACCGACGGCCTCGTTCATCAGCCGGACGACATCATCGCTCAGGACCGCATTGCTCTGCTGGCTGAGCAGCGTCGAATCCGACGCCAGCGTGCATTGAGAATAGTTGCCGAGATCGGCCGCCGTCGCAGACCCGACACCGACAAGCAGAATTGCCGTGGCGAGTACGTCGCGTATCGAAGTCATGAATTCCCCCAAAAACATTAGAAATGTTGCACTCTACGTACAATAGCAGCCCGACGCTTTCAATGCCCGCCGTCCCAAAGAAGGACGGCGGGATTTGATTGTTCGATCAGATGGTCGTGTGTTGGTTGGTGTGGTTTTCGTCGTTGTAGAGAATTTTGACACCGGCGTTCGCATCGAGATGCGCCACCGTGACGAAATCTGCCGCAAGCCCCGTTCCGGCCGTGTTCACTTTGAGCACATCCGCGGCCCCAGGCCCAACCTCTTCGACCTTCACGTAGTTGCCGATGTTTGCCGCCGCGACGCCATCCAGCAGAGCTGTCAGATCGACCTCGTCGCCCAGCACATAGTCTTCAATCGTGTCGGCGACAGTAAGGTTGGAACCGTCGAGCACGAAGACGTCGTTGCCGCCATCGCCCCAAAGCCTGTCGAAGCCGTCGCCTCCGACCAGCCTGTCGCTCCCTCCGCCGCCATGCAGCTGGTCATCACCGGCTCCACCCATCAGCAGGTTATCGTTGATGTCGCCGGTCAGCGTATCGTTGAATGCGGAGCCGAGAATGTTCTCGAAGCCTGTCAGCTGGTCACCGCTGGCGTCGCCCGGCGACGACTGGGCTGTCGGGCCGACGATTCCCAGATCGACCGTTACGCCAACAGATGAATGAGCATAGCTGACGGTATCGATACCCGTTCCGCCATTCAGCGTGTCGGCGCCAGCCCCACCCTCGATGAGATTGTTGCCGCTGCTGCCTGTAATCGTATCGGCCTGGTTTGAGCCCAGGATGTTGGAGATGTTTGTCAGAGTGTCGCCGGCGGCATGACCGCCAGTCTCGGTGAGTGCGTCTCCAAGATTGACGATGACGGCGGCGTTGGAGCCGGAATAATCAACCGTATCGACGCCGCCGTTGCCAACGAAGGTCTCTGCGGCCGAGGTGCCGGTGAACCAGTCGCTGCCGGCGTCGCCGGTGAACGTGGTCGTTGTGTTGCCGGCCAGCAGGATGTTGATGACCTGGCTGTCTACAGTGGTCGACCCGACGACCTGGTCCCCATCCGCGTCGGTGTAGGTGACGCCGAAGTTGAGTGACGTGTCACCGGGTACCACCGTTCTCGTCAGCGAGAAGTTCTCGACACGGAGGCTATTTTGTTTCGACGTTGCGAACTCAATGTCGATTCGATCAAACGTACCTCCAGCGCTCAACACGACAGGAACGACGCCAACCCCGGTAACTGTCGTTGATTGCATCGACCCGACCGGGTTGCCATTGCTATAGGCTTGCCAAAAGATCGTCGCGGGACTTCCATTGTTCTGGAAATTCACGTCGAAGTTAAGAGTAGATATGGGGTTTGCGAAGGTTACTCTGACGCCGTCATTATTGCCATTGGGGTTGCCGATCAGATTCCCCCCAACCCCAAACCCACCCGTACTTACGTTGAGACTTTCGCCCGAGCTATTATTGTTCGTGATCGCGTGCGTAGCCGGATTGAATTGGAGACCATCAAAGATGATTCCGTTGCCTTCATTGAGGACGTCGTAGTTGCCACTGGCAGAGTTTGAAATCAGGTTCGCCACGGTTGTCGTCGGGCGTGGTGTTACAAGGTCAAAGACATACCGTCCATCTTGATACCAGGTCATGGTGTAGAACGTTGTCGGAACGTTGTTTACCGACGTGGTGGCGACGATTTGCATGCCTCCGTCCGGAGTCGCCTGAGGCCCCGAAACGGTGACGCCTGATGGAGTGTTAAGGGCGCTAAGCAGGATACTGCCTGGGCCGTCGGAACCGAAGCTGCCCGTGATCGTGCCCTCAACCTGTCCAGCGATGTTTCCGATGATGCCATCGGTCGCACCCGTGTAACTTGGCCCGGAGTCCTGAATGGTAAACGTGCCCGAACCAAGCGTGAGCGTCGACGACGCCTTGTCGCCATCCCCGTCCGTCAAGGTCCGTGTCAGGCTGATCGACGCGGTAATCGAGGCCCCTTCGTCATAGCTTGCTGTACCCGGGGTCGGGTGCCAGATATTCTTGAGCTGGGTGAACGTCACCAGGCCGAGGTCGGTTGCGGTGATCCTGAAATAGGTGTTCCCCGCGTTGATGTTCCCGACAGCAGCGGCGGTGCTGCCCGTGATCGTCTTTCCGTCGGCACTGACATAGAGCAGGATTGCATTCCCCTGGCCGATCCCATCGGCGTCCAGCACCTTGTCGCTCGGGTCAAGAGCAAAAAGCCCCGACTGCGTACCAGCAGCAACAATGAGGCTGTATACGACTGAATTGAGCGTTGCAGCACCGTCAGCACCGAAACTGGCAGCAGCAAAGCTTGCCGAGAGACTTGCACTTATCGAAGCCCTGCCTCCGGGAAGGGCGCCGCTAGCGGTGTCGGTCCCCAGGGGGCGCGATTCATCGAGGACGAATGTTTGAGGCGTTGCGGTAACAGGGCCTGGAGCCGGGCCGTCGTCCTCGAAGACGATCTGGCTGCCGACGCTCACCGCCGAGGAGATGGCCGTGTCGCCATCGCCGTCCGTCACCGTCGCAATCACCGACAGCGCGCCGTTCGTCAGGCTCGTCGGTTCGTCATAGTTGGCGATGTCGCCATGCTGGAGCGACAGGTACTGCTCGACCGTCACCACGCCCGTGTCGGCGTCCATCGAGATGGCGAACGCAGCCGTCGTGCCGTTGACCACACCCAGAACCAGGGTGTCGGACACCTTCACAAGCGTCACGTCCGTTCCGTCCGTCAGCTTCACGCCCGAGGCGCCGCCGGCCACCACCGACAGCTTGTAGCTGATGCCGTCGCCGGTGTTCGGGCCGTCAGCGCCCGTCAGCGCCGACACGTTGATCAGCGCGGCAGCGCCGCTCGTGGCCCGCGCGATATAGCCCTGGCCTGCAACGTCCAGGTCGTCGCCCGCCGTGTAGCCGTTCGGAACCAGCGTTGTCGGGGTGCTCGTGCCGGCAACGCCGGCATTGGTGTCGCCTTCGTCGAGCGTCACCTTCGTCGCCGTGTTGGCCGAAACCGATACGATCCTCGGGCCGTCGTCCTCGAAGACGATCTGGCTGCCGACGCTCACCGCCGAGGAGATGGCCGTGTCGCCATCGCCGTCCGTCACCGTCGCAATCACCGACAGCGCGCCGTTCGTCAGGCTCGTCGGTTCGTCATAGTTGGCGATGTCGCCATGCTGGAGCGACAGGTACTGCTCGACCGTCACCACGCCCGTGTCGGCGTCCATCGAGATGGCGAACGCAGCCGTCGTGCCGTTGACCACACCCAGAACCAGGGTGTCGGACACCTTCACAAGCGTCACGTCCGTTCCGTCCGTCAGCTTCACGCCCGAGGCGCCGCCGGCCACCACCGACAGCTTGTAGCTGATGCCGTCGCCGGTGTTCGGGCCGTCAGCGCCCGTCAGCGCCGACACGTTGATCAGCGCGGCAGCGCCGCTCGTGGCCCGCGCGATATAGCCCTGGCCTGCAACGTCCAGGTCGTCGCCCGCCGTGTAGCCGTTCGGAACCAGCGTTGTCGGGGTGCTCGTGCCGGCAACGCCGGCATTGGTGTCGCCTTCGTCGAGCGTCACCTTCGTCGCCGTGTTGGCCGAAACCGATACGATCCTCGGGCCGTCGTCTGTAACGTCCACATTTAAGGTTGCTGAAGCATTGAGACCATCCTGGTCCGTAACGGTCAGGGAAAAGATGTCCTTGTCCTGTTCGGTGGACGGGCTGTTCGGGCCGGCGCTGGTGAAGGGCGAGGTCAGGGTGTAGCCGTAGCTCACCACGCCGGTCGTCGTGTCGTAGGCGGTGATCGTCAGGGTGCCGAGGGTGCCGGCGATCGAACTGCCGACAAGCCCGCCGATGGAAATTGTCTGGCCGTTGATGGTGAGGCTGGCAATGTCGTCCAGGCCGTCGGGGTCGGAGATCCGGAACGTGCCGGTCGTCGTGGCCCTGAGCGTCGGGTCTTGCGCACCATCCGGATCCGTCCCGTTGGCGAGACCGGCCTCATCGACGAGCGCACTGCCGATGGCGATGTCGCTCCCCCCATTCGTGTTCGGGAAACCGATGGACGGGGCTTCGTTTTCCTTATCGAGCGCGGGGAAGAGAAGTTCCTGGTCGAGCGTGCCAAACTGCAGCGCGGTCGGCGGCAGGAGGTCGATTGCAGGGCCGGCATCGCCAATGCCGGGAATGGCTTCGCTGAAGTTGCCGCCACCGCTTGTGTTGCCGCCCGCCGTGGCCGTCAGTGTTCCATCCGGGCCGGCGGCGACGTTGATATTGTTCGCCTCGAGCGCGGCGACCAGGGCTTCCTGCGGAATTTCAACGTCATCGATGACAAAGGTCGGAACATGCAGGGCTGCATTTTCGATGACGACGCGGCTACCGTCCGGCTGGGTGAGGACGATGTTGTTGCCGTCGAGCTCTATGTTTTCGATGGAAGTGCCAGCGGGAAGCTTGACGATATTGTTCTCGGCCACGACGGTCTGTTCGCCCGGCTGGGTGGCTGTGGTCGTCGCCACGGCTTCCGCGCCTTGCTGTGTCGCGCCTTGCTGTGTTTCAGCCTGCGCCAGCAGTTGAGGCTGACCGTTCTGAAGCAAGGCCGCTTCGCTGGGGAATGGCGTGAGGTGCTCTCCGGCTTCGTACGAATCGTCAGAAGTCGTCAGTTTCTCGGTGAAGCCTTCGGTAATCATTGCCGTACTCCCTATACACTGACACTAGCGAATCCACGGAATTTAGAACCATTCAATAGTGCGGCGCGGAGTGCCATATAGCGGGGTATGTAGGCCTCTTGCCTTTTTTACGATTGGTTAACTTAGGGGGCGCTTACTCGCCTTAAGGTGTTGCTCTTCCAGAGCCGGCGGGAGACCCGCCGGGCTTGATGGATAGAGCTTGAAATGTGCGACCTGCTTTGGGGGGGGCGTTTACTGCAACCGCACCGGCTCGCGGTCGGCCCATCCGCCAATCGACGTGTACACGATCCAGTCCTGATCCTGCCCCCTGGTCAACTCCAGGGTGCTTTCCGCGGCCTTGAGCAGGGTGTCGAACTTCGTCTGATCGGCGACGATCACCGCGCCGGCCCTGATCGAAAGAGGGTGCCGGACGCCCGTGGGGAAGAAGTCGATGGCGGTCACGCTTTTATAAATGCGTTCGGCGACGCCTTTTGCATCCGCTTCGTTCGCGCCAGGCAGGAAGACGCCGAACTGGTTTCCGGACACGCGGCCCACGATGTCTCCCTGGCGAACGGTTCCGCGAATGGCCGCAGCGACCTTGACGAGCGCGTCATTGCCCCAGCTGTAGCCGAAGCGATCGTTGACGGCTTGAAGTTCATCCAGATGGATGAGCACGACGGTTCCGCGCGTGGTGTCCTTTCCGGCCGCGCGCCGGTCGGCATAGGTATCGACGAGCGCGGAGAAGGTCTGTTCGTTAAGGCAGGCGGTGAGCCCGTCGCGCTGGCCAGCCCGTTGAACCTCCTGGCGCAGGAAGGCGATGCGCCTCGCCATTCGGCTGCAGGTGTAAAGGAGCGGCAGGGCGACGCCCAGGGCAACCGTTCCCGCAAGTGCGGCGACGCCCGCGGCCGACGTCATCGGCCCGAATGCGTTTCCGACAGCTGCGGCGCCGAGGCCGAACACGAGCGCGGCTGCGCCCCCTCCGGCCAGCCAGGTGCCCGTGGCCCCACGAGGAGAAAAGTTGTCCAGCATTTCGCGCATACCCATCGTTCACATCGCTCCCGTGTTCCGGTATGGCGAGAGTTATAAGGCAGTCGCGTAAAACCGCCGTTGCGGATATGTGTAGGATTCTACCGATAGGCGATGTAAATTAGACATATCTACTGGGGAGCTCTTCCATGCAGGTATTTCGGCCCATTTTCCGGTTTGGTCTCGCCGCTGCCCTGTCGCTGCTGTTTTTCACGTCTCCTGCCTTGTCGGCTCAGACCGCACGCCAGTTCGATGCCAGGACTGGAAAGTGGATCGTGAAATCTGTCGATAACGGCAAGCTCTCGGGGCGGTTGAACGCTGCGCCGATCGCCGCGCAGACCGTGGCCTACGATGGGGAATTCAAGCGCGGCACCGTCATCGTCGACACGCAAAGGCGCCGTCTGCTCTATGTCAACGGCGACGGAACCGCGCGCGAATACATCATCGGCGTCGGCCGGGAAGGTTTCGCGTGGAAAGGGAAGGAAAGGGTCAGCCGCAAGGCTGAATGGCCGGTCTGGACGCCTCCCGCCGAAATGGTAAGCCGGGAGGCCTTGAAGGGAAGGGAGCTGCCGACCTCCATGGAAGGTGGCCCGGACAATCCCCTTGGCGCGCGCGCGATCTATCTTGGCTCTACGCTTTATAGAATTCACGGCACCAACGAGCCTTGGACTCTCGGCAAGGCCGTTTCATCCGGGTGCATCCGGATGGCAAACGATGACGTCGTCGACTTGTTCAATAAAGTGGATATCGGCAGTCTTGTTATAGTTCGTTAGTACGCGGGAATATGTGGCGGAATCGCCACAGGGTTGTGTATAATATTGTATTTTACTGATATTTGCCCTCTTGCTGATTGAAGCTTATAGTGACGCCTGCTTAGGATGCTAGAAGAGTGAGTCTTCGCTGCCGGCTGCATGAGGCCTGCATACGGCGCGTGTTGAATAGGGTTGGGGGCATGCGCAAATCTGTAATCGGAGCTGTTTCGGCAGCGCTGTTGGTAGGGGCGGCCTTTTTGCCGCTTAACGCTCATGCTCTGACATTGAAGGAGGCGATGGCGGTAACGCTGGAGTCCAACCCTGAAATCGGGCAGGCGATGGAAAATCGCGAAGCGATCGAATTCGAGCTTCGCCAGGCGCGCGGTCTTTATTTGCCCAGCATCGATCTGGAAGCCGGCGCCGGCATTCAGGATCTCGACAATCCCTCCCGTCGTCTCGGCGGTCTCGACGATGACCCGCTTTATCCCGCGGATGTCGGTCTTTCCATAACGCAGAAGCTTTTCGACGGCGGCGCACGCCGGGCCGAGCTGGAGCGTCAGGCCGCCCGCGTCGACAGCGCCTCGTTCCGCGTTCTCGAGCGTTCCGAAACGATCGGCCTGCAGGTCGTTCGTGAATATCTTGAAATCATGCTTCAGGGCGAAATCGTCAAGGAATCGCGCAACAACGCGGCGGTCCACCAGCAGATGCTCGGCGATATCAATTCGCTGATCTCTGGCGGTACGTTGACAGACGCCGACCGCCAGCAGGCAGAAGAGCGTTTGCTCGCTGCCAAGGTGCGCATCAAGGAAGCCGAGGAAGAACTGGAAGCTGCCAAGACGCGCTTCCTGCGTCTTGTCGGCAAGCCGTTCTCCAATGCGACGATGCCCGGTTCCATGGCCGCCGCCCTGCCGAAATCCCTCGACGAGGCAATTGGCCTGGCCCGCGCGAACAATGCGCGCATCAAGGTCGCCAATTCCGATATCGACGCGGCAGATGCGCTGGTGAAGGCCGCGCGTTCTGACATGTTCCCGACCGTTTCCCTTGAAGGCCGCGCCCGCACCGGCGTGGACATCGATGGAAGCGACGGCCGCAGCACCAGCCTTCAGGCGCGCGTTGTCGCAAAGTGGAACCTCTATCGTGGCGGTATCGATATCGCCAACGAGCAGGAGCAGATCCGTCGCGCCAGCGAGCAGCGCCTCGTGCTTCATCAAAGCTACCGCGAGGTCGAAGAAGCCGTCCGCATCTCGTGGGACCGGCGTATTCGCCAGACCGAGCTTGCCGCGACCCTGCAGCAGCAGGCCGCAGCAAACGGCAGCCTGGTAAAGTCCTATCGTGATCAGCTTGCTGTTGGCAGCCGTTCGTTGCTTGACGTCCTGGGCGCACAGAATTCGCGCTACACCGTCAACGTCCTCTCGCGTACGGCTGTCTATGCAGCACGCTTCGCGGAGTACCGCATTCTTGCCGCCAGCGGCATGCTGCTCAGCAGCATGAACCTTGCGCCCGCCAAGCAGTCCGAAGCTTATGCGCGCACGGAGTTCCATGTCCCGGAAACCGCTCCGACAGAGACCTATCGACGTGTGCCTTCGCGGCAAGTGAACGACCTGCCGTTGGACCTTCTGGCGACGATGAAATAATCGTACGAAAGCAGCAAGCATGCTTCGCCGCGGACCGATTGGTATGAACTGGAACGTTTCGCCTGTCGCGGCGCTACGTGTCGCGCCATCGCCATTATGTGGGCGATGGCAATGAAGCCGACCCCGGAAGCGGTCGGTACTGTGCGCGACATTCGGGAGCCGATGCCGTTCGGTAGGGAAACCTTCAGAACGGCCTTTCAGCGTATTGCGGTCTTTCTCGGCCGGCCCGGCTCCGATGTCGTTCTGTTTTCCGGCGTCCCCTTCGATGACGTCCATCCCTCTTTCGAGGACATCCAGCGCCTCAGTGACCGTATCGGTCTCGACGTGCGCGCGTCTGGCTGGCGTGATCTGGCGGCGGACAACCTCGATCTTCCAGCCATCATTCTGTTTCATGACGGATCCGCGGTAACGCTGCTGGAGATCCACGACGCCGGGCGCTCGTCCTATATCGAGGCGCTCCGCGCGCAGTTGCAGGGACGCCGGCCCGAGAAGGACGACGTCAAGGCGATCCTCACCTTTAGCGCGGTCAGTGCGGATACGATGAAATCCGCCGTCGACGGCATGGACGGCGCCATTGTCCGCCAGCACTGGCTGGTCAGCGCGCTGATCCCGTTCTGGCGATCCTACGCGCAGGTCGCCGTTGCGGCCCTGTTCATCAATCTGCTGGCGCTGACCTCGCCGCTCTTCACGATGAACGTTTATGACCGGATCCTGCCGAACAATGCGAAGGCCACGCTCTGGGTCCTGGCGCTCGGCGTCTCGGGTGCGGTGATCTTCGATCTCGTGCTCAAGACGGCGCGGGCGGCGCTGATCGACTATGCCGGCCGGCGTGCGGACCTCAAGCTTTCCTATCTGCTTTTCGAGAAAGTCCTCAATGCCAGCATGTCGGCGCGTCCGATGCAGACCGGGGAATATGCGAACCGCGTGACGCAGTATGAATTCGTCCGCGAATTCTTCACCTCCAACACCATCAGCGTTCTCATCGACACGATCTTCGTCTTCGTGTTCCTGATCGTCATCTATCTCGTGGCGGGATGGATCGTCGTCATCCCCGCCGTTGCGTTCCTCCTCGCGCTTGTCATCGGTCTTATCGCGCAGCACAGGATCGGCCGGCGCGTGGCGGCCGCGGCGAACGAATCCTCGATGAAGCAGTCGCTGCTGGTCGAAACGATCTCAACGATAGAGACCGTCAAGTCGCTGAAGGCGGAGCGTAATCTTTTGCGCAAATGGCACGAGCTTTCCAAGAAGGCGGCGCTCACGTCGGAAGAGATCAAGCAGCTCTCGGCCTCGGCGGCAAACTGGACGCAGTTCGTCTCGCAGCTCGTATCGGTGGTCATCATTCTCGCCGGCGCCTATGAATTCTCCGAAGGCAGGATGTCCTCGGGTGCGATCATCGCGGCGGTGATGTTGTCCGGGCGCGCGGTCGCGCCGATGGGGCAGATCGCCATGACGCTGGCGCGCCTGCGCCAGGCCATGCTGTCGCTGCGCATTCTGAACTCGATCATGACGATGCCGGAAGACCTGCCAAGCGCGACAGGCTTCGTGAACCGCGATATCGAAAGAGGCGGTTTCACCTTCCAGCAAGCCGACTTCGTCTATCCGGGCTCCGACCAGAAAGTCCTGAACGGGCTGACATTTTCAGTTCGGCCGGGCGAGCGCGTCGGCGTGATCGGCCGCATCGGATCGGGAAAAACGACGATCGGGCGCCTCCTCGGGGCCCTCTATCCTCCCAGCGCGGGCAGCCTGCTGATCGATGGCATCGACATTCGTCAATACCATCCGGCGGTGGTGCGCACGGCCGTTGCCGTTGCCTCGCAGTCCGCGGACCTGTTTTCCGGCTCCGTGAAGGAAAATCTCCTCATGGCCAATCCGGAGGCGAGCGACGCCGACATCATCGAGGTGGCGCGCCGCACCGGGGTCGACGAGTTCGTTTCGCGTCATCCCCGCGGCTACGATATGCCGGTCGGCGAGCGTGGCAGCAATCTCTCGGGGGGCCAGCGCCAGGCGGTGGCGATTGCGCGGCTGCTGCTGGCCAAGCCGAAGATCATCTTCCTCGACGAGCCGTCGGGCGCGATGGACCTTGCCTCAGAGCGCCGCCTGATCAGCAACCTGTCCACCGCTTTCGGCCCGGAGACGACGATCATCATCTCGACGCACCGCTACAGCATGCTGGAGCTCGTCGACAGGCTGATCGTCCTGGAGGGCGGCCGCGTCATCGCAGACGGGCCAAAGGCTGCAGTCATTGAGGAACTGCAGAAGAAAGCAGGCCGCCCCTCATGACGGATGCACCTCCCTTCTGGGCGCGGATGAGCCTCATTTCGGTTGCTCTCCTGATCCTGTTCTTCGTCGTCTGGGCCGCGATCACGGAAGTGGACGAAATCGCGCGCGGGCAGGGGAAGGTCGTGCCGATTTCCCGAACGCAGCTCATTCAGGCCAGCGAAGCGAGCGTCGTCCAGGAAATCGCGGTCAAACTCGGCCAGATCGTCAGGAAGGGCGATCTGATCGTCAGGCTCGATGACACCGCGACAACCTCGACCCTCGGCGAGCTGGAAGCGCGCGCCCGAGCGTTGCGCGTGCAGATCGCTCGTCTCGAGATGGAGCAGGCCGGCGACCTGCTGTCGCCGATGACCTGCCCGACCGAGGTCAGCAAGACCAGTCCGGAAGTCTGTGCGAACGAATCCCAGTTGCTCAAGGCGCGGCGCGACGCATTCCAGAACAAGCTCTCCGTCTTGCAGGAGCGTCACCTTCAGCGACGCAAAGAGCTTGACGAGGCTTTGGTGAATATCGATCGCCTCGAGAAGAACATTGCCGTTTCGGAGAAGGAAGTCGGCTTGCTGGAGCCGCTCGTCAAACGCAAGCTGGCGCCGCAAACCGATCTGCTTCGCGTGCAGAAAGAACTCACCGATTCAACCGGCCAACTGAGATTGTTGAAGGAATCGCTTGATCGCGTTCGTGCGTCGATCAAGGAAGCGTCGCTTCAGGTGGATGAACTGATGCTCTCCTTCCAGCAGGAGGCTCTCGCGGAAAAAACCAAGGCGCTGGCCGATCTCTCGGTCGTCAACGAAACCGTTCGCGGCGCTTCCGACCGTGTGCAGCGCACGGATCTGCGCTCGCCCGTCGACGGTGTGGTCAACCGCCTGGAGATCACGACGATCGGCGGTTACGTGCAGCCCGGTACGGTCGTTGCCGAGGTGGTGCCGACATCGGACACGCTGCTCGTGGAAGCGCGCATTTCGCCGACGGACATTGCCTTCATTCGGGTCGGGCAGCCGGCACTGGTGAAGATCACCGCATTCGATTTCTCGATCTATGGCGGTCTGCACGGGGAAGTCTCCAACGTTTCCGCCGACTCCCTGTTCGACGAGAAATCCAACGAGACCTATTATCTCGCGCAGGTGAAGACGGAAAAATCCGAAATCGTCCGCAACGGCAAATCCCACGCGATTATTCCAGGCATGGTTGCTTCCGTCGACATCATGACTGGCCGCAAAACCATTTTGCAGTATCTGTTAAAGCCGATCAACAAGGCGCGGACCGAGGCCATGCAGGAACGGTAGCCGATGGAGCATTCCTCCAACACGACGAGCGACCATCCATTGGAGGAAGATGCGGAACTCGTCTTCCGGGCCGTCGAGGGCGGCAAGGTTCGACGTGGTATCCGCCTCGAGGCGATCTACTGGCGCGTGTTGCGGGAAATTGCCGATCTGAAGCAGAAAAGGATCGGTGCTCTGGTCGGGGCTGTCCTTTCGGACGCGCCGGAACCGGCGAATACGACGTCGCTGCTGCGCGTTTACTGTCTGCGATGGGCGCTGGATGCGCTTGCCGCGGAACGGAAAGTCACCGATCCGGTCGGCGTCGTGAACCTCGTGCGTGCATCGCCGAGCCCCGCCTTCGCGCTCGGTCTGGACAAGCGTCTCCTCGCTTACAATCAGTCGCTGCTGGATTATATCCAGGCCCGGTTCTCGTATGGAGAAGCCGGGCTGATCAATAGCGATCTTCGCCTTGCCCTCGATGTGCAGGTGATCGCCCTTGCCGCCACGCTGAAGGAAAATGGCAATCGCCCTCTGGAGGTCGGCTACGTCGTCGGTCTCGGTGGCCGGCGCCTGAGGGGGAAACTCAACGCCCTCCTCGCACCGGGATCGCGCGAGAATATCGTTCTGTGCTACCTTTTGCCCTGACGCTCGCGGCTGCCCGTCAGAACGACACCGGAATGCCTTCGCCCGGCTGCACCGCCTCAAGCGAGGCCGGGCGTTTCTGCATGGCGTATTCCGAGCCGCGCTTGTAGCCGTGTATCCAGGCGCGTTCGCTTCCAAGGGAATAGAGCGCCTGATATTCCGGCAGCTGGCGGTCCGTCAGAACCGCATCGCGCATGTTGTCGAGCACGTAGTTCTTGCCGCCCACCGCGATTGTCAAAACGGCATGGTAGAAGTTTCGCCGGGATTCCCTGAGGACGACCAGCGTCATGCGATCCTCCTTGACGCCGGCCTGACGCAGGGCGGCGAGCTTGAGGATCGCATAGTCTTCGCAGTCCCCCTTGCCGGTGGCGAGAATTTCCGACGGGGTTGCCCAGTAGTCGAGCTTCCCGTGAACGTCGACGTCCTTGCTGTATTTGATCAGTCGGTTGACCGCGACGTTGATCGCTTCGATCTTCTGAAGAAGGGACTTGTCGGCGCCGGCAGAGACCGCGTCACGCAGCATGTTCAAGCGCGTTCGGCATGCGGCCTGTTCGTCGCAATCCTTGGGGGAGAGATGGGCGGCCGCGCCTTCGATCTGCCGCCAGCGCGCAAGGGCGCCCGGCTTGAAGGGGAACGCCACCGATCCGAACAGGCCGGTCGCGACCGTGCTGGTCGTCATCATGTCGAGCCCGAGAGTGTTCCCGGCCTGACCGTCTGCCGTTCCCGCGATTGTCATTGAGGTCTGCTGGCGCACGGTGTCCGCGACCACTCCTCCATTCGCGGTACAGCCACCGACCAGGAGGCTGCCCAGCACGATGCCGCTCATAGCGATGTGGCGCTGTCTCTTTTGAGGTGCTCTTCTTCTTGCCATCGGTCCGCTCTCCAGGGTCGAGAGCAACCATATCTGGCCGAATTCTATATCCTGCTAAAATACGCGGTGAACGCCAAGTTTATTCCAAAGTAAAAACCGAAAATTATTCTACTTGCTATTGTAATAAAATATTAACCTTTCAGGCCCCGTGGGGCGCTGTTATGCGCCGTGCAGGGCGACTCGCGTCTAAGGTGTGTCCGGAATAGTTGAGGAAATAAGTCAGAATAATACAGGTTTTGCCCTTTATTTACAATTCGTTGACTCTCCCGAGACACGGGAGTATTAAATTTTTCTAAGATAGAAATGAGGGCTATCTCGTCATTGCAAATGCGGCTCGGTGCCAAGAAGCTTCTTCTTGGCGTGTTTTAATGTGCGCGGGAGTAAAGCGATGGCAATCGGCGATATTAAGACTTTTGATTTTGTTTACGCCGGCCTGAAGCTTCAGATAAATGCAATTGATATGGGCGGTGGCAATGTCCGCTTCGAGGTGAACTGCCTTGAAGGTTATGCCGATATCAATGCGCTTTACTGGAGCGATGGTGTTGCTGACGGCAACAATTTCGATCTTGGAAACAAAAAAGACAATAGTTTGAATATGAACGGCTCCGGCGAGGACTGGGATGGCGGCGTTAAGCTGTCGTCAACAGGGCTGGGTCCGCAAGGCAATGCGAAGCCGACCTTCCTGCAGGCCGGTGAAAGCTACGTGATGAACGCGACGTTGGACTGGAACAGTCTCGACACGCTTGGCGTTCGCGCGACCAGCACCAGCACCGCCGGTGGCAGCATCAAGGGCGTCGACGGCGATGCGGACGTCACGCTGGCACCGAAGGCTTGCGTCGAAGACGCTGCGCCGGTGGTCGAAGGCGGCAATGCCGCATTCACGATCCATCTCGATCATGCCTACCAGTATGACGTCACGATCAACTACACGACTGTTGCCGGAACGGCGGGAACGTCGGACTACAACGCGACGACGGGTTCCGTCACGATCCATGCCGGCGATCTAAGCGCGATCGTCAATGTCGGTACGGTTGACGATGCTCTTGTCGAGAGCACGGAAACGTTCACCCTTCATCTCACGGGGGCGACCGCGGATATTCCGGATCTTCCCGGCGGGCCGGACAGCGTGCTTGGCGTTGCGATCCAGTGTGTCGACGGAACCGGGACGATTCTCGACAACGACGTGGTGACGCCGGTAAACCGGCCGCCGGATGCCGTCGACGACAGCACCGCCTGCGTGTCCGAACTGGTCGGTGCGATTACGGGCGTATCGGGGGCGGTCCTCGCGAACGATACGGATCCGGATGGCGATACGCTGGTCGTGACGCATGTAAACGGGACCGCTCTCGTCAATGGAGAAGCGAGCATCGTCCTGAAGGACGCGGGCAATGAAGACATCGGCACTCTCGTGATCCACGGGAACGGCACGTTCACGTTCAAATATACCGGCCCCTACGACCCTGAGCATATCGAGCCGACGTTCACCTACACGATCTCCGACGGCAAGGGCGGTACCGACACTGCGACGGTAACGCTGTGCCTCGAGCCGTTGGACAATCCCGGACGAGGGCATGCCCTGTCTCCTGGAGGCTGGACGAACCCAGCGCATAGCCTTGCTGATTCCGAGAACCTGCCGACAGGTCTGAGGGACGGTTCGATAACGATGGACGACTTCTTCAACCTTGATGACGGTTTGGTGCCGGTCACCAATCGCACCTGGACGGTTGGCGGAAACACCGTCCAGGATATCACGCTGGTCCAGGCGCTGAATCAGACGGGAAATCCCGCAACGGTTCCGAACTTGAGCGGCAATGAGAATGCCCTGATCCGGCAGGCGGCCACCGACGTGGCAAACTGGTACGATAATGATGGTCAGGCGGATTTCGTCGCGGCCTACATCTATCAGCGTGCGGTCAACGACAACAACAACACGCTGGCCGACAATCCCTATGACGCCGCAAGCGTCCTGCTGGATTTGAAGCAGCAGGTTCACGACGCCTTTGAGGGTGCCGTGGGTGCGTATGGTATCGATACCCTGACCAATATGCTCGATAACAGCCACGAGGCATGACCAACGATCAAACGATCTGCTTTTTTGCGCGTAGCTCATTTGCGAAAGCAATAGATCATGGCTCAGAAGCCCAAATCTGACGAACTCCGGCACGTCCTGAAGGCGTGTCGGAGTTATTTTATCATCGCCGCCATTTTCAGCTGCGCCATCAACCTGCTGTATCTCGCGGCGCCGCTCTACATGCTGCAGGTCTATGATCGGGTGGTCTCGTCGGGCAGCGAGACGACGCTCGTCATGTTGACCGTGGCGCTTCTGCTGGCCTTTTCGGCGCTTGCCGGCTTGGACACCGTGCGTGCCCGGCTTCTTGCGCGGGCGAGCGTTCGCTTCGACAAGCTCATGGCGGGGCGGGTGGTCTCGGCCATGGTGGAGAAGTTCGGAGGGCTGGCTTCGGGCGCGCAGCTCCTGCGGGATTTCGACACGTTCCGGCAGTTCATTACCGGCAGCGGTATCAACGCGATCTTCGATCTGCCCTGGGTGCCGATCTACATTTTGGTGATTTTCCTTCTCCACCCGCTGCTTGGTTTTTTCGCCGCTGGTTCGGCGGTCATCCTTGCCATCATGGCGCTGGTCAACGAGTTGCTGGTGCGCCGTCCCCTGGCCGAGGGGGCCGCTGCAGCCTCGAAGACCTATGGTTTTACCGACATGAGCCTGCGCAATGCCGAGGTTATCCTGGCGATGGGGATGACGGAGGGAGTGTTGCAGCGCTGGGGGCGAGACCGCATTCGCATGGTCGCCCATCAACTGGCGGCCAGCGACCGCGCCGCCGTCATGCAGAGCCTCATCAAGTTCCTGCGCCTGGCGATGCAATCGCTGATCCTGGGCCTTGGCGCCTATCTCGTCATCAACCGCATGGTGACGGCCGGCGCGATGTTCGCGTCCAGCCTGTTGCTTGGACGCGCCTTGCAGCCGGTCGAGCAGACCGTTGGCCAGTGGCGTTCCGTCGTGGCGGCGCGCTCGGCCTTCTCCCGCGTTCGCGACCTTCTCGTCGCAAGCTCCCCTGCCGAGCCAGGCCTGATCCTGCCGCGGCCACAGGGCTGCGTTTCCGTCGAGAACCTTCATTACATGGCGCCCGGCAATGCGCGGCTCTTGCTGCGCAACATATCCTTCCGGCTGGAGGCCGGCGATACGCTCGGCGTCATCGGCGCTTCCGGCGCGGGAAAGTCGACATTGGCGCGGTTGATGGTCGGCGTTGTCCGCCCGGGCAGCGGTGTCGTGCGGCTCGACGGCGCGGATATATGGGGATGGCCGCGGGGGCTTGCCGGCAAATATATCGGGTATCTTCCGCAGGACATAGAGCTCTTCGCCGACACGGTCGCCGCCAATATCAGCCGTTTTCGCACCGGCGCCGATGCGGAGGTCATTCGGGCGGCACGCATGGCTGGCGTTCATGACATGATCCTGCGGCTGCCCAACAGCTATGAGACTCAAGTGGGTGACGGCGGGGCCTCTCTTTCGGGAGGGTACCGTCAACGCATCGCGCTCGCTCGCGCTGTCTTCGACAGGCCGGCCCTCGTGGTCCTGGATGAGCCGAGCTCGAACCTGGACAGCGAAGGCGATCAGGCCTTGTCCGAATGTATCGTCCAGTTGAAACAGTTGGGCACGACGGTCGTGGTGATTTCCCATCGCCCGGCGACAATCGCAACGGCGGACAAGATTCTCATCCTGCGGGATGGCGCCGTCGACATTTTCGGCCCGAGAGACGAGATCGTTTCCAGGCTGAACCTTCCGCCTCGCGTGCGTGTGGTCCCCACCAGTCCGCAGGTCGACACAACGGTGGCGGGAGGCTGACATGAGCCAAGCCGTTGCGCTGCGCGACGAATACGCGTCTGTGGTGGAGCAGCCATCTCCGGTGGCGGACTCTGCTCGAGGAACCATATTTGCCGGTTTCTTCATCGTTCTGATCTTTTTCGCCGGATTTGGCGGCTGGGCCGTGACCGCGCCCCTGAACGGCGCCGTTGTCGGAGAGGCGATCGTCAAGGTGGAAGGCAATCGTAAGAGCGTGCAGCATCAGGACGGTGGCGTCATCAAGGAGCTGCGCGTCAAGGACGGGGATCACGTCAAGGAGGGGGATGTGCTCATCGTCCTCGACGACACCCAGTCGCTGGCGGAAGTCGACATCCTGTCCCAGCAATATGCGATGCTGCGGGCGATCGAAGCGCGCCTGGCCGCCGAGTCGGCCAGCGCTGACGTCGTGGCCTTTCCCGTGGAACTGACCGAAAGCACTGAGCCCTATGCCAGGGCATCCATCGAAACGCAGCAGCATGAATTCGAGAGCCGCCGTTCCGCGTTGAGTGGCGAAGCGCAGATCCTGGACTATCGGATTTCACAGCTGAAGGAACAGATCGTCGGGAATGAGGCGCAGGCGAAAGCCTATAGCGAGCAACTGGCCTCGGTAAACGAGGAAGCAAAAAGCCTTTCAGGCCTTGTGAAAAGCGGCGCAGTGACACGGACGCGGATCTCCCAGCTGGAGCGCACCGTGTCAGGGCTGGAGGGACAGATTGCCGCCAGCCAGGCGGCGAAGGCAGCGGCGCTTCAAAGCGTGGCCGAGTACACCCAGCAGATCGCCCAGATCCAGAAAAACCGCAGCGCGGAAATCGCAAAGGAGCTGAGTGAGACCCAGTCGAAGCTGCTCGATGTGCTGCCCCGTCTGCACAATGCGAAAGTGTCGCTCGGGCGAACCGAAATCCGGTCTCCCTATGCCGGACAGGTGGTGGGGCTGAACGTGTTTTCGATCGGTGGCGTCATCGGTCGCGGCGAGAAAATCCTCGACGTCGTGCCTGATCAGACGGCCTTGATTGTCGAAGCGCGCGTTCGCGTCGAGGATATCAGCGATCTGCATCCCGGCATGCCGGCGGAAGTCCATTTCACATCCTACAAGCAGCGCACCACACCCGCGATCCATGGCAGCGTGACGCAGATTTCGGCGGATCGCCTGACCGAAGAGCGCACCGGCCAGTCCTACTATGCCGTTTCAGTCGCCATGGCCAAAGGCGACATGGAGGCCAACCCGGAAATCAAGCTTTATCCGGGCATGCCGGCCCGCGTCATGATCACGACACGGCAGCGAACCGCGCTGGATTATCTGCTGGGTCCTCTTACGCAGTCCTTCGATCAGGCGTTTCGTGAAAAGTAAAGTTGTCGCTGGCAGGCAAGTTTTCTTGGCATTATCTTGTGTTGAGCGGTAGTATTGATTCAAGCTGCGATTGAATTCGGTTGAATCAGGGCGATTGAAGACTTTTCTGTGTGCCGTCGCCGAAAACCAGGCTAAATTCAGTGGGTAGGACGGCGCGACAAAAACTTCCAAATTTTATCATGTTTATTCGTGCTTTAGTCGAGTTTTCTTAAAAATCCGATTGAAGAAAAGGCTTGCTAGCGTTCATCTGCGCATATAATCTTTGTTTAATTTAGATGATCGAGCAGGTTAGACGCGCTTTGTTTTGAGGGCGTCCGCACCTTTCCTATGAAACCTGGATAGTGAACCTCGACGGGGGCGAGCATGAGCGAAGCCAGTCGTGCAACTGAAGGTAGCGCTCCGGCTTCTGACGCAACGCAGTTCCCCTATGCGGTTCTCGATCAATCTCTCTGGGCGCGGTTTCAGCAGGCGGAGAACGTTCAGCAGTTCCTCGACGCCTGGCTCGCTCTTGTCAGTCGGCAAATCGATGGTCTGTCAAGCGCGCTCCTGATGGCGAGCGAAGATGTGGACGCCGGGGCCTTCCAGGCTGTTGCGCGCTGGCCCGCCGGAACGGACACGCCTGGCGATCTCGCGGAGGCCTGCGGCCAGGCAATCGCCGAACGCCGCAGCGTTGTCTTCGGGGAAGGATCGGATCGCCGCGTGCTCGCGCACCCGCTGATCCTGGCGGAGCAATTGTTCGGTGCCGTGGCGGTGACGGCCCCCGCCAAGGCGGCGCCCACCGCCGCCCTTTTCCGGCGCCTGCAATGGGCGGCCGGCTGGATCGAAGTGCTGGTACGGCGCGAACAGGAGGCGAAGGACAGCGAGTTGCGCGAGCGCGTGACGGTGACCTTCGACATGCTCGCGACGCTTCTCGAACACCAGCGGATCGACGAAGCCACCGCAGCGCTGGTGACCGATCTTGCCCGTCGCCTGGACTGCGAAACGGTCAGCCTCGGTTTTGCGCGGGGGCGGCACGTGCGCGTCTACAAGGTCTCGAACGCGGCCAGTTTCGGCAGGCGTTCCAATCTGATCCGGGAGGTCGGCCTTGCCATGGAGGAGGCCGTGGATCAGGAGGCGGTCGTCCTGTGGCCGCAGCCCGAAGAATGGGAATTTCGCGTCAACAGGGCACACAAGGACCTTGCCGATACGCATGGCGTCGAGGCGGTGCTCACGATCCCGCTCAACGTCAACGACAAGATCATCGGGGCACTGACTTTCGAGCGCCGGGAAGGAAGGCCCTTCACGGCGGCGGATGTGGAGGTCTGCGATGCCGTTGCCGCCATTGCCGGCCCGATCGTCGAAGATCGACGTCGTGCAAGCCGCTGGCTGCCGGTGACGATCGCCTCGAGTGCGAAACATCAACTCTCGCGGCTGCTGGGTCCGTCGCATTTCGGGGCCAAGCTCGCCACCCTGGCGGTCGCGGCCACCGCAGCCGCACTTTGGTACGTGACCCTGGAGTATCAGATCTCGGCTTCGGCGCGGCTCGAGGGAACCGTGCAGCGCAGTATCGTTGCGCCGTTCAACGGCTATCTCGCCTCGCAGAGCGCCCGGGCCGGCGACCTCGTCGGCAAGGACCAGATTCTTGCCGTGCTCGACGAAAAGGATCTCGCCCTGGAGCAGCTGCGCCTCACCACGACGAAGCAGCAGCGCTCGCGTGAACTCGACCGCACCATCGCCGAGCGGAAAATGGCGGAGGCGAACATCATTCGCGCGCAACTCGACCAGGCCGACGCCCAGCTCGCCCTTGTCGACGAACAGCTGGCAAGGACACGGATTCGCGCACCCTTCGAGGGTTACGTCGTCGAGGGCGATCTGAGCCAGCAGGTCGGCGCGTCCATCGAACGCGGCCAGACGCTCTTCCGTCTGGCGCCCCTCAACGGTTTTCGGGTCGTGCTTGAAATCGACGAACGCGACATCGCCGACGTCGCCGTCGGGCAGCAGGGAAAATTGAGGCTCGCCGCCTTTCCGGAGATGCCGCTCGACTATGTCGTCACCGAGATCATGCCGATGGCCCAGCAGGGGCAGGGCCGCAACTTCTTCAGGGTGGAGGCGGACCTGCGTGGCGATCGCACCAAGCTGCGCCCCGGGATGGAGGGGGTGAGCCGCACGGCCGTGGACGAGCGGCGGCTTGGCTGGCTGATATTCCACGACTTCCTGGATTGGGCACGGCTCGCCGTGTGGAGATGGGCGCCATGACCGAGGTTTGCGGCCCATGACCGAAAGAAGCTGGACAAGCGCGACATGGTACCGTGTCTCGGGTTTCCGGCCTCGACTGCGCAGCCATGCCAGCATTCATCGCCATGTCTATCGCGGAACATTGTGGTTCGTCCTGCAGGATCGGGCCTCGGGTCGCTTTCACCGCTTCACGCCGGAGGCCTACCGCGTCATCTCCATGATGGACGGGACGCGCACGCTGGATGACGTCTGGCTGCTGGCTTCGGGCCAACTCGCCATCGATGCGATGACGCAGGATGAACTCGTGCGTCTCGTCGGCCAGCTCTACTCCGCCGATGTGCTGGCCGGCGACGTGCCGCCGGATATCGCCGAAGTCTCGGCCCGGGGACGCAAGACGGCCCGGCAGAAGATCATTCGCTCCCTGCTCAACCCGCTCGCGCTGCGCGTGCCGGTTTTCGATCCGGACGACTTCCTCACGACCACCATGCCGCTCGTCCGGCCGCTCTTTTCATGGCTCGGCTGGCTGGCCTTTTTCGGCGTGCTGATAACGGGTCTGGTACTGGCCGCGATAAACTGGGGACCGCTTACCGAGAACATCACGGACCGCGTCCTTGCAAGGGACAACCTGATCCTGATCCTCATCGCCTATCCGGCGATCAAGATCCTGCATGAACTGGGCCATGCCTACGCGATCAAACGATGGGGCGGATCGGTCCATGAGATCGGCTTCATGTTTCTGGTCTTTATCCCCGTTCCCTATGTCGATGCCTCCGACAGCATCGCCTTTGCCTCCAAATGGCAGCGTGCCCTCGTGGGCGCGGCCGGAATTCTGGTGGAACTGTTCTGCGCATCCATCGCCATGATGGTCTGGGTCGGTGCGGATGAAGGCCTGGTGCGTGCCTTCGCCTTCAACATCATGTTGATCGGCGGCGTTTCCACCCTTCTGTTCAACGGCAATCCGCTGTTGCGCTTCGACGGCTACTATGTGCTCTGCGACCTCGCGGAAATTCCCAATCTCGGGCAGCGCTCCAACCAGTACCTCAGCTATCTCGTTCACCGATATGCCTTTGGCGTGCGCTGGATGGACAATCCCGTGGACGCTCCCGGCGAGGCGCCCTGGCTGTTCTTCTATGCGATTGCGGCCTATTTCTACCGCATCGTCGTCACGACCGCGGTCATCGCCCTCGTCGCCACCCGCTTCTTCACGCTGGGCCTCTTCCTGGCGGCCTGGGCCCTGTTCCTGATGCTCGTGCTGCCGATCCTGAAGGGGGGCTGGTATCTCTTCACGGCGCCCTCGCTCCGGCGCCACCGCGGCCGGGCGCTTGCGATGACCGGCGCGGCCATTGCCGCCGTGCTGGTGGCGATCGTCGCGGTGCCGCTTCCCTACAACACCATCGCCGAGGGCGTCGTCGCGCCTCAACCCGAGGCGTTCGCCAATGCGACGTCCGAAGGCATCATCGTGGAAATCTACGTAACGCCCGGACAAACCGTCAAACAGGGAGACCCCTTGCTGCGCATAGAGGATCCGCTGATCGCCGCGAGACGCCAGTTGCTGGAAGCCCGCATCAGCGAAATCGAACTGCGCCGTGCAGCGGCGACACCCTTCGACCGAACCGCCCTGCGCATTGTCGAGGATGAACTGGCGGCGGCCAAAGCCGATCTGGCATTGACGGATGCGCGCATCGACGAACAGACCGTTCGCGCCCGAACGGATGGCCGCGTCATCCTTCCCGTCTCGACCGACCTCATGGGACGTTTCGCCCGCCATGGCGATCTCGTCGCGATCGTCGCCCCCTTTGAAGACCCGCTTATCCGCGTCGTCGTGACGGAGGACGATGCCGATCTCGTTCGTCATGACACGAAGGCGCTGGAGGTTCGCTTCTCGACCGACCTGGCCGCCGGCCACACGGCACGGATCGTGCGGGCGCGGCCGAGCCTTACCCGCAGCCTTCCGTCCCTGGCGCTGGCGACCGAAGGCGGCGGCCACGTGACCCTCGATCCCAATCGTCCGCGCGATCGCCCCGAAGCGATCGACGCCTTTCTCCAGGTGGATCTTGCGCTTGAGACGCCGACGCCGGTCGCGGTCTACGGCGAGCGCGCCTTCATCCGCTTTTCCCATGCCGACACACCGCTTGCCGTTCGCTTCTATCGCGCGGCGGCACGGGTGTTCCTCAAGTACTTCGCCGCCGGAGCGGTAGAAGCCTAGCCCGCAGATCAACCTCAACAATGAACAGGGAGGACCTCGACAATGGCAACGCAACTTCTCTTCTACGAGCGCGCGACATTGGTGACTGCAAAAGCCCATCGCGATATCAGCGTTCGCTCCGGCGCGGGTTACGGCTTTGCCCAGAAGGTCAACTCGGTGCCGCTGACCGCCATCGAGTTCGCCGCCGCCGCCGCCCATTATCCGATCGTCTTCGCGGGCGTCGAGGACCGGGTCATGCCCGCCGTGATCTTGGGGGCGAAACCCAGCGAAAACTACTTCGTCGACGGTGAGGGGAAATGGAAGGCCGGCGCCTACATTCCCGCCTTCGTGCGGCGCTACCCGTTCGTGTTCTCGACCGACCCCGACAACAAGAACTTCCTCCTCAATATCGACGAGAGCTATGAAGGCATAAACCGCGACGGTCGCGGCGAGCGCCTGTTCGATAGCGACGGCAATCAGACGGTCTATCTTCAGAACATCCTGCGTTTCCTGCAGGAGTATCAGGGGCAGTTCCGCCGTACGGAAGCCTATTGCAAGCGGCTGAAGGATCTGGGCCTGCTTCAGCCCATGCAGGCGCAGTTCAACCTCGCCGATGGCGAGAAACGTTCCCTGTCCGGGTTCCAGGCGGTCGACCGCGAAAAGCTCAAGAGCCTGAGCGATGCGGACCTGCGCGCGATGTTCAACACGGACGAGCTCGAGTGCACCTTCCTCCACCTCTTCTCCATGCGGCATTTCCAGACCATGCTGGGTCACTTCGTGCCCGCGGCCGCAGCGGACACCGCCCCTCAGGCGGAAGCGGGCGGTTCCGACGAAGGCAGCAACAGCCGCGTGCCGGCCGAAGCGTCCGCATAGCCGATGCGTGCCACCCGCCTCCAGCTTGAAGGCATCACGCCGCCACAGACCAGGTTCTATCCCGAACGGAAGGACAAGGATCCCGGCTGGCTGGATGAGGCCGGACAAGCTGCGGTCGGACGGGTGGCGCGCCTCGCCGCGCGCTTCATTTCGCCGTTTGAAGACTCTTTCGAGCTTCAGCGCATTTTGTCCTTGTCGCGCGGCCTCGCCATGCTCGACGAGGCCGCATTCGATGCGAAAATCCGTGAAGCCCGCGTCACGTTGCGTCTTGCCGGATTGACGCGGACCTCGATCCGTCTCGGGATCGCGCTGGCGCGGGAGGCGAGTTTTCGAACGCTGGGACTGCGCCAGCACAAGGTGCAGATCAGAGGGGCGCTGGCGATGCTGCGCGGGCGCCTCATCGAAATGGATACGGGGGAAGGCAAGACCATCACGGCAGGCCTTGCCGCCGCCGTCGCCGCCATGGCGGGACTGCCCACCCATGTCATTACGGTCAACAACTATCTCGCCGAGCGAGATGCGCAGACCCTGCGCCCCGTCTATGCGCGGCTTGGTTTGTCGACGGGCGTCATCCTCGAGAAAACGGCGCCCGACGAACGGCGCGCGGCCTATCGGTGCGACATCACCTACGGCTCGAACACCGAAATCGCCTTCGACTATCTTCGCGATCGCCTCGCCTTCGGGCAGGAAGGGGCGCAGCAAATCCGACGCAAGCTGCGCCGTGTCTGCGGTCCTGGCGGTGGAGAAAACGTGCCTGTCATGCGGGGGCTGCACTTTGCCATCGTGGATGAGGCCGACAGCGTTCTCGTCGACGAAGCGCGTACCCCCCTCATTATCTCGCGCCAGAGCAACCCCGAAGACGAGGCCGCGTGGACGACCAGGGCGCTCCAGATCGCGCGGGCGCTGAAACGCGGACCCGACTACAAGGTCATCGGCGATGAGCGCAGGGTGGAACTGACCGAGACGGGGCGGGAGACGATTGGCCGGCTGGTGGCGAACGAAGCGGGCCTTTGGGAAAGCCCCATTCGGCGTGGCGAGGTCATTCATCAGGCACTGACGGCGCTTTTGATCTTCAAGCAGGGAGAACATTACCTGGTGAACGACGGAAAGGTGCAGATCGTCGATGAATATTCCGGACGGCTGCAACCCGACCGCTCCTGGTCCGACGGCATGCATCAGCTCATCGAGACGAAGGAAAATGTCGAGGTAACAGGCCAGAATCTCTCAATCGCGCGCATGACCTATCAACGTCTCTTCCGTCGCTACCTGAAGCTGGCCGGAATGACGGGAACTGCGCGCGAGGTGACGGGCGAGCTGATCTCGGTCTACGGTCTGGTGACGCAACGCATTCCCCCGAACCGCCCGTCGCGGCTGCGCTTCTCGATGCCACGCGTCTATCGGACCCAGGACAGGAAATGGCGGGCTGTCGTGGCCGACGCGAAGGCCGAGATCAACCGCGGCCGGGCCGTTCTCGTCGGTACGCGCTCGGTCGCCGCCTCCTATGCCGTTTCCGCCGCCCTGACGGCGGCCGGCGTTGCGCATCGTTTGCTGAATGCGGAGACGGACGCGGAGGGCGCGGCCATCATTGCGCAGGCCGGTCAGGCGGGCCAGGTCACCGTGGCGACCAACATGGCAGGGCGCGGGGTCGATATTGCGCTCGCTCCGGAGGTCGTCGCCGCCGGCGGCCTTCACGTCATTTGCACCGAGCGACACGATGCCGGCCGCATCGACCGCCAGCTTGCCGGCCGCGCCGGCCGCCGCGGCGAGCCGGGTTCCGTTTCGATACGCCTCTCGCTCGAAGATCCATTGCTGGAGGTCATCGAGGCGCCGATGACCCGGATATTGACGTGGCTGCCGTTCGTCGGCCCCGCCATGGCGCTCCGTCTTTTCGATCGCGCCCAGCGGCAGGCCGAAAAGAGCCATGCGCGCATGCGCAAGGAACTCGTCCGCCAGGACCGGCGCCTCAATCAGCTTTTGTCATTCACCGGAGGCCTGGAATGAGAGCCCGTGGGAAGACCCGTTTTCTGGCTTTTGCCGCGCTCGTCTTCGGCGCGCTGCCCGTGAAGGCCGAGAGCTTCGATTGCCTGATGGATCCGGCGGAGGTGATCGAACTCGGCAGCGCCGTCACGGGCCTGCTTGACGAGGTGACGGTCGACCGCGGGGACAGGGTGCGCGCCGGCGATGTCGTGGCGCATCTGGAGTCCAGAGTGCAGCAGAAGACGGTCGAGCTGCTGCGGGTGCGAGCCAATTCCGTCACGGTGATCGACGCCCAGAAGCAGCAGCTTGCAATGATCGAAAAGCGCTATGCGCGTCTGTCGCAGCTCAGGGATCGAGGCATTGCGAAGGAGGACGCCCTCGACCAGGTCGAAGTCGAGCGGATCGCCGCGGCCAGCAACCTGTTCCAGGCCGAGCTCAATCAGCAGATCGCGGCGCGGGAGCTGGAGCGGTCACAGGCGGAGCTCGATCAGCGCACGATCCGCAGTCCGGTCGATGGCATCATCGAGGAACGGATCCTGACGGGGGGCGAGTATGTCGGAAATGACGACCACATTCTCAAGATCGTTCGCCTCGATCCCCTGAAGATAGAAGCCTTCTTTCCCGTCTCGCTCTATGGCTCGATCAAGGTGGGGGACCAGGCGATCGTTCGGCCGGTTGCGCCGCTGAGCGGCGCGTATGTGGCGAAGGTCAAGGCGGTCAACCACGTCTTCGATGCCGCGTCGGCGACCTTCGCCGCGGTTCTCGAACTGCCCAATCCGGAGGGCGTGCTGCCTGCGGGGCACCGTTGCCAGCTCTCTCTTGGCGGCGATGTCGAGGCGCAATGACACGCTTTTAAGGATTCGTTAAAAAAAAGAGCGAGGAGCAGGTGCAGTGTATTGAGTTTGAGTTGCTACTTGAGATATCCTTAATATGAGGATGGAGACACCGTACGCTCCGTTTGCCCGTACCGAACGCGGGAAACCCACGCGGGACCTGCAACGCGGCAGCGTGCAGCGACTTTGCGACACCGATGCATGAAATAGCGAGAGGCTGAAGTGCCGGAGCGATCGAAGGATCGCGACGCGCTTGCGGCATGATCTTGCACGTCTGGGCTCCAGGGGTAATTCCCGGATAGGGGGAACAAATGGCATTTCCGTTTGGCTCGAAGGCGTTCTCGAACGCCCTTAAGATCGATTTCGACGAAGTCCGCCGAATTATGAATTTCCCCCGATGGTCCCTGAGCGGGCCGCCGCATCGCCTGCTGGGCAAACGGAAAGCGAAACACTCCATCCGCGAAGTCGTGCGTGTTTCGGCTTTGAAGATCCAGGCACTGGAGCCGCGTTATCTCCTCTCGGCCGATATCATTCCGATGGCCGACATGGGAGGAGAGGGTGCTTCCTGGACGCTGCAATACGACAATGTGGCCGCCACCTTCCGCGTCATCGATGACGAGACGGGCACCCTCATCGACGAAAAGGCATCGGCCGACATCACGGAACTGCACATCACGGGCACGGGTGGAAACGACCGGCTGACACTCGATGTCGCCGGAGACTTCCCCCATGGGCTTGTGATCCTGTTCGACGGTGGGGCCGGCAAGGACACCGTCTCCGGACCGAGCGGGGATACGACCTGGACCGTCGACGGCGCCGATCAGGGCACGGTGCGAGGCCTTCGCTTCGTTTCGGTCGAAAATCTCGCCGGATCGGCGAACAATCAGGACACATTCGTCGTCAAGGCCGGCGGCTCGCTTTCGGGCGGCGTCGACGGCGGTGCGGCCGGCTACGATACGCTGGCGCTCGATGGCGGCAATTTCGCTTCGGTAAAGTATGTCGCAACGGATGCGACCTCGGGCGCGGTCTACCGTGACACCGACATGCTGGTCTTTACGGGTCTCGAGCCTGTCTCGTCGTCGATCACGACGAGCACGGTTTCGATCGACCTTAGCGCTCTGTCCGACGACGCGCTGGTAACGTACGATTCCATCGCCAACACGATTACCATCGCGGCCCAGGGTGTCCCGACATTCGAGGGCATTACCTTCGCGGTGCCCACGGCCTCGCTCACCATCAATCTTGGCGACGACAAGGGCGTCTTCCCACCGTTGACCGAATATCTCGGCGAGACGGATGTCGACCTCAGTCTCATCGCCTTCCTCGAGGGGGACAAGATCACCTTTGAGGGTCCCATCGACTTGGGCGGCGCAAGCCTCACCGTCGATGGACAAGGCGGGCTGGACGAGGTTGCCGTCACGGGAACGCTGAAGGCCGGCGCCATCCACTTCATGGCGGAGGAGATCGATATCGCGGCCGGAAGCTCCATTACCGGCACGTCCGTCGCGTTCGACGCCATGGGCACGGGCAATGGCCTCATTCCGGACGAAATCACCGAGGGCGTCTATCTTGCCGCTCCGCGTGCGAAGATCGACGTGCAGGGCAGCGTTGCCGCCACGGCCGGCCATGTGAAGATGCATGCCGCCACCACCTCGGCGCTGACGCCCACCCAGGGGCAGGTCGGAAGTATTGCGGGCGCCGTCATCGTCGGTCTTCCCAAGGCGACGATCACGCTTGGCGTCAAGGGGGACGCCGGTTCCGGCGCCGCCGTCTCGGCAACGGGCGATATCGATCTCGATACGACGGTGTCCGTCACCGTCACCGCCGAGGATGCCGCCGACGCGAGCGACAACACCGCTGACGCCGATGCCGCCGTCGCCGTGACCACCCTCATCACCCGATCGCTGATCGGTATCTACGGCGCCACGACCATCGACGCCGACGGGGCGGTCAGCGCCGATGCGAGCACGCAACTGACCATCTCGAATATCGCGGACGGCTCCGCCGGCGGTGCGGGCGCGACGGTCGCCGTCACTGTCGTCGATGCCGAGACCGACGTGACCCTCAGCGATCTGGCCTCCATCGGAAACACCAAGGCGCCGACGGCAATTGCCCTGGGCGCGACAACGACGAGCACGATCAATACGTCCGCCACCTCAACCCAGGGTGGCGCGCAAGAAAGTGCAAACAACAGCAACGACAATGTCTCGCAGGCCCGCCTTGCCGATCCGAACCAGGATGGCAATAACGCCGACCAGGCGGCGACCCAGAAGGGCGCCGTCTCGTTTGCCGGCGCCGTCGCCGTGTCTGTCTACCTTCCCAAGACGCATGTTCTCGTCGACACGTCCGGCAATGTATCGACGGCAGACGATGCATCGATCACGCTCGCCGCGCACCAGACCGACGCCATCACCACCGCCGCCAGCGGCGTCAACACCGCTTCGAACGCCACCGGCGTTGCCGTGGCCGTGGGCATCGGCGTGGTGAGTGCCGACGTGTCCACGCTTCTGGGCGGAAGCACCGTCTATCATACCGGCAGTGTCGCCGCCGATACCTCCCTTGGCGCGGACTATACCCTGACGGCGGTCTCGGGCGCGACGGGCGCCGAAACCAGCATCGCCGGCGGCGTCGCCATTCACGTGGTCGACACGGATGTCAGAGCGCTCGTTCTTGACGGATCGACCCTCGATCTCGGTGGTGCCGATCTCTCCCTCACCGCGACGAACACGACGACAGTCACGACCTCGGCCTCCCCGGCCGATGTGGACGTCAATGCATCGAGCCTCGGCGTCGGTGCGTCGGTCGCGCTCTATATCGGCACGAACACCACGACGGCGGCTCTGGAAGGCAACGCGCTCGGGAACGGCGCAGCGGCGCAGATCGGCGCCTTGAGTCTGGCTGCGACCGGCACGCATATCGATACGACGACCGCCGAAGGCGGCGCTGCCGGTAGCGGCACGACGGTCGGCGGGGCGATTGCCATCGCTGTCGTGGACAATCAGACCGGGACCGATCTCGGTTCGACCGGTTCGCTTGTGACCGATGGCGATATTTCCGCCACCGCAACGCATTCCGGCACCAGCACCATCACCGCTGATGGCACCACGCTTGGCAATGCCAGCATGGCGATCGGCGCGGCGATCGCCCTGGCCTTCGTCGACAACAATGCCAGCGCGAAATCACGCCGCAATGTCACCAGCGGCGGCGCTGTGAACCTGTCCGCCAGCGCGACCGGGGTATCTTCGGCCTCTGCGAAGGCGTCGAGCCAGGGCACGGAGGAAAGCGAGGAAGACGGCGCCACGACGGCCGATCAGCAACGCGACAAACAGGTCGGCTTTGCCGATGGGCGGACGTCCAAGGATCTTGGCGGCAAACTTGGCAGCCAGGAATCCGCATCCTCGTCGGGCGGCAATGTCGGCATTGCCGCTGCTTTCGCGCTTAACGTTTCCGGCAGCGAGGCGGAAGCCGAAGTTCAGGCCGGAACGCTGACCGCAACGGGTCTGACCGTCGAGAGCAGCGCCGAAATGGATGCCTCCGCCATTGCTGACGGTTCGGCCTCCGGCGGTGGCGGCACCAAGATCGGCGCGGCGATTGCGATCAATGTCGCGACGCTCACCAACACCGCCTCGGTGGCTCCGGCCGCCGCCGTCAACCTGACGGGTGCAGGCGGGCTCACCATTCGGGCGCTGCGTCCCGACGACAGTGCCGTCAACGATTTCGCCGCCTCGGCGACATCGGGCGCATCGGGCGGCGATACCGGCATTGCCGGCTCTTTCGCGCTCTCCATCGTGGATACCGACACGCGCGCCAGCCTCAAGGGCAGCGCCGCCGTCAATGACGGCAATGTCGAGATCAAGGCTGCGACGTCGTCGGACGATACGGTTTCCGCGACGGCTGCGCAGACCGGCGACAGCGCCACCGGCGTCGGCGCCTCGATCGCAATTTCCGTCGCCAACCATCTGGCCGTCGCCGACATCGCCAACAGCGCCTCCCTGACCGGTGCGAACGATCTTGCTGTCAACGCCGAAGGCGTCACCACGGCCGCGACGACGGCCGAATCCGGCGCCTCCTCCTCCGGGACGGCCGTGGGCGGCTCCCTCGCGCTCGACGTGCACGACCGCGTAACCCGCGCGCGCATCGGAACCGGGGCGTCCCTGGTTCTGGGCGGCGCTGCGACGCTTTCGGCCGAGCATTCGGGGTCGAGCCATGCCCTGGCCGATGGCAGCGCCACCGGCAACACCGCGGTTGGCGTCTCGCTTGCGCTCGCCTTTGTCGACGACACGGCCGAAGCCGATCTCGATCGCGGCCTTACGGCCGACACCTTGGCAATGTCCGCCTCCGGCATCGGGCTTTCCAAGGCGGAGGCCACGGCCTCGGCCGAAGGCACCGACAAGCAGGCGGAGAATGGCAACGGCAATACCAGCGCCGACAAGCAGATCGGCAAGGCGGAAACGACCGCCGAAAGCAAGTCGAACACGTCGCAGGATGCGACCAAGGGCGGCAAGGCCGGCGCGGATGACGGCAATGGCGGAGGCGTCGGTGTCGGCGCGGCAATCGCCGTCAATGTCTCCAGCTTGACGGTCAACGCCGTTCTCGAAGGTGTGACGGTGAGTGCCGATACGGCGCTCGACACCCGGGCGCATATGGACGCCGCGGCGCTTGCCGACGGCTCGGCCGCCGAGGGCGAGGGCACGAAGGTCGGCATCGCGGTCGCAATCAACGTCGCGAACCTGGAAAACACGGCCGAGCTCGGCTCGGGCACCGTCAATGGCGCCTTCAGCGCCAGGGCGCTGATGGTCGACGGCGAGACCCACGACTTCGAGGCCTCCGCCATATCCGGTGCTTCGGGCGGCGACACGGGCGTTGCCGGCTCCTTCGCCCTTTCCATCGTCGATGCGGATACGCGCGGCGGGCTGGACGGAACGGTTGCCGCCTCCAGCGGCGACGACATCGTGCTGTCCGCCGGCTCCTCGACGACCGATACTGTCTCGGCGACGGCTGCCCAGGACGGGGCCGCTTCGACGGGTGTCGGGGCTGCCATCGCGATCAGCGTGGCGGATCATCTGACCGAGGCCGAGGCCGAAGGCGTCGTTACCGGCGCCCATGACTTCACCGCCACCGCGACGGGCAGCCACACGGCCACCACCACGGCCAAATCCGGCGCGACATCCGAAGGGGGAACCGCCGTTGGCGGCTCGCTCGCCATCGACGTGCATGACCGCGTCACGCGCGCCCGCATCGGTACGGGTGTCTCGACGATGGTCCTCACCGGTGCGGCCATCCTGTCGGCCGATCATGCGGGCTCGAGCCATACCCTGGCCAATGGCGATGCCACGGGCAACACCGCGGTCGGCGTTTCGCTGGCGCTCGCTTTCGTCGACGATACGGCCGAAGCCGATCTCGACCGCAACCTGACGGCCGCAACGCTCGCCATGTCGGCGACCGGCACCGGCGCGTCCAAGGCCGAAGCCATTGCCTCGGCGGAGGGGACGAGCAAGTCTCAGGAATCCGGAAAGGGCAGCAGCACCGCTGACCAGCAGGTCGGCAAGGGCACAACCGCCGCCTCGAACAAGTCGGGCAAGGCGCAGGATCCGAATGCCGGCGGCAAGAACACCTCCGCCAGCGGCACGAACGGTTCCGTCGCGGTGGGCGCCGCCGTTGCGCTCAATGTTTCCACCCTCACCGCGACGGCCATCCTCGAAAACCGTGTTGTCCATGCCGACGTCACGCTCGATTCGCGTGCCGACATGGATGCTGAGGCCAGCGCCGACGGTTCGGCCACGACGGCCGAGGTGAAGGACCAGAACAACAATTCCACCGCGAGCAGCGACCGTGTCGGCATTGCCGTCGCGATCAATGTCGCGACGATGCAGAACCGCGCCGAAATCATCGGCGGTTCGGTGACCGGCGGCGTTGCCGCAAGGGCGCTGATGGCGACCGCTGGTGACGACAAGCATGTCATCGGTGCGACGGCCGTTTCCGGTGCCTCGGGCGGCGATCTCGATGTCGCCGGCTCCTTCGCCCTGTCGATTGCCGAAACCGATACGCGCGCCGCCCTCGGCGGCACCGTCACCGCCGGTGGTGACGATATCCTCCTGTCCGCGGCCTCCACTCAGGAGACGACCGTGTCGGCCTCGGCCGGTACGAAGACCGGCAAGACCGGCGTCGGGGCGGCGATCGCCATTGACGTCTCCAACATGCGTGTCGAGGCGGAAATCCTCGCCTCCGTGGTAACGGGCGCCGACGATGTGACGCTGATGGCCAAGGGGAGCGGCAAGAATACCGTTTCCGGCGTCGGCGGTACCGAAAGCAAGACGCAGAATTCGACCGCCATCGGCGGGGCCATCGTCGTCTCGGTCATCGACCAGAGGTCGCATGCCCGCATCGCCGACGGCAATGCTCTGAGCGCAACCGGCGCGCTGTCGCTTACGGCCGATCATCATGGCGCCACCACGACGACGGCGACCGGAAGCGCGGTCGGCGGCACCGCGGTCGGCGCGTCGCTGGCGATCGCCTTCGTCGAGGATGCGGCCTTCACCGACCTGTTACGGACGACGTCGGCCGATAGCGTTACGTTGAATGCGTTCGGCGACGGCTTCTCCAAGACGGAAGCCACCGCCGCCGCCATGGGCGTGAAGAAGAGCAATACCACCGCCGACCAGCAGAAGAGCGCCGGGACCAGTCTCGGCAACAGCAAAGCTGCCGGCACGGGAACCGGCGCCAAGGGCACGAGCACAACGGCCTCGCAGAACGGCGGCAGTGTCAGCGTTGCGGCGGCGCTTGCCGTCAACGTCTCGTCCTCGAAGGCGCAGGCGGAGTTCAACGGCACTGCTGTGACCGCAACCGCGGGCAACGTTTCGCTCGTTACGCAGAACAACATCACGGCTTCGGCGATCGCCAAGGGCGAGGCCGCCGCGAATGCCGGCGATACGGCCGTCGGCGTCGGTGTTGCCATCAACGTTGCCGACATGACGAATTCGGCCATCGTGAAGCCTGCAGCCGAAGTGACGGCCACGGGCCTGAAACTGTCCTCCACCATGCGCAACGTCGGCGGCGACGTGACGCATGATTATGTCGCCAAGGCCTCCTCGTCCGCCAAGGGCGGGGATACCGGCGTTGCCGGTTCCTTTGCGCTGAGTGTCGTGCATTCCAAGACCACGCCGATTTTCGGCGGCGGCGGCAGCGTGCTCACCCTTTCGGGCGGGGCAATCGACATCGACGCGTCCAGCCAGTCGCGCCACAATGTGCTCGCTTCGTCCAAGGGAACGAGCAAGGGTTCCGGCTCCACCGGTGTCGGCGCGTCCATCGCGCTTGCGGTCCTCTTCGATGAGACCAATGCGGGCATCGCCGACCTTTCCGTCATGAACGGCACCGCAAATGGCGTGTCCGTCCATGCAAATTCGACCTTCCTGTCCACCGATGCGAATGGCGCGATCAGCGAAGCCCTCGGCGGGGCGGCCGGAACCGGCACCGCCGTCGGTGGCGCCATTGCCATCACCTATGTCGAAAACACCACCAATGCGCGCATCGGTACGGGCGCGGGCAATTTCACCATGACGGGCGGCGCGCTCTCCGTCACCGCCGACCACACCGCCGATATCGTTTCCAACGCGGATGCCGAGGTTGCGGGTGCCAATACCGGCGTCGGTGCCTCGGTCGCGGTGAACATCGGCCTTGACGACACCGAGGCCTATGTTGGCCGCGCCATGACGCGGGGCGCAAACGAGATCGCGAGTGCCACCGTCACGACCGAGTCCACCCTGAAGGCCTTCGCCACCACCAAGGCGAGCGCCAAAGGCGCCGACAAGACGAAGACGGCGACGTCCGACCAGCAGACCCAGGATGCCGGCAACGCCGCCAAGCAGCAGTCGGGCGATGCCACCAACACGCCCAGCCAGTCCGGCGACAGCATGTTCGGCACCGGCAACAACAGTGCGACGAGCAATTCCGGCACGGGCGCCAAGCAGGGTGCAGGCGGCGGCAATTCTTCCGGCGGCACGACGATCGCCGCGACCGTCGCGGTCAATTATCTCGAAGGCAGCGCGAATGCCGAGATTGCCAACGGCGCCGATGTGAATGCCTCCGGTGCGGTAAAGGTCGAGACGACATCGCAGATCACCGCCAAGGCGCTGGCACTCGCCACCGCCGTCAATATCCAGGACAGCAACAGCACGGGCGTCGCGGCGGCCGTCGGCCTCAACATCGTCGAATTCGACAGCGATGCGCGGATCGGTGACGCCACGGTTTCGGGCAGCTCGGTTTCCGTGCGGGCGGTCCAGCCCGTGGGCGGTACGAACGTATTCCAGGTCCGCGCGCTTTCGGGCGCAGCGGCAGGGGCGAATGCGATCGCCGGCTCGATCGCGATCAACTACATGGACATCTCCAACGAGGCGAAAATCGGCGCGGATGCGACCGTGACCGCCGACAATGGCGATGTGACCATCGAGGCGGCGAGCCTCGTCAAATTGCAGAACCTTTCCGGCGGCGCGGCGCTTTCCACCTCGAACGGCGCCGGCGCGGGCATCGCAGTGTCGATCAACATCGTCAACACGATGGACACGACGGCGGAGATCGGCGCGCGCGCCGACGTCACCGCCCATGGCGGCAGCGTCAAGGTCAAGGCGACCGGCAGCTTCACGCCGCTGTCCGAAACGCTCGGTCTCAAGACCGGCTCCAACACCATCGACAACCAGCAACTGGCGCTGACGAACTTCGCCGCGGGCGTGGCCGCGGCCGGCAATGGCGCCGCCATCGGCGGCTCCTCGGCAGTGAACGTCATCACCATCAACACCTCCGCGACCGTCGCTGACGACGCCGAGGTCACGGGTGAGGACGGGATTCTCGTCAGCGCGGCCGACACGCTGACGCTGTTCACGGGCGCCGGATCGATCGGCCTTTCGGCCGGCGGCGCCGGCGTCGGCATCGCCATCAATGTCGATGTCGTCAATCGGACGACCCGGGCGAAGGTCGGCGCCGGCGCGGATCTGACCTCCGCTGACGGCACCGTCGAAGTGACGGCCGTCGCCGTCGACAACATGACGTCCGTGGCTGCAACCTTCGGCGTGGCCTCGCAGAGCGTGGCGCTCGCCTTCTCGGTCGCCGTGGCCGTTCTGACGACAACGACCGAGGCCGTGATCCAAAGCGGCAGCGGCGCGGATGCGACCGGCGTCGAGGCGGGCGGCGATGTCGTCGTCTCCTCCTCCAGCATCTTCGACATGCTCTTCATCTCGGGCGGTGTCGCAGCGTCCTTCAGCTCGGCCGCAGTCGGTATCGGCAGCAACGTGCTCGTCCACACGGACACGGTTCAGGCGCTCGTCGGCGACTATGCCGATATCACCACGGGTGGCCAGAAGGGCCTGTGGGTCAAGTCCAACAGCCATGAAAACGTCACCGACTTTGTCGTCGCCGCTGCCGTTTCCGGCGGCTCCGTCGGCGTGGGCGGTTCCGTGCTCGTTTCCGTGATGTCGGAGACCACACGGTCCTCGATCGGCAATCATGTGAACGTTCATGCCTGGAACACGGCCGTCGGCAAGGATCCCGGCGTGTCGGTCGAAGCGGATTCCGACAGCTCCATGCTGTCGGCGGCGGGCGCCATCGCCCTGTCGGCCGGCGGCGCCGGCATCGGCGCCGGCGTCAATGTCCACAGCCTCACGAAGACGACCGAGGCCCTGATCGGGACCGATGTGACGATTGCCGGCAACCCAGTTATCGTCGGCGCCATCGCCGACGGCAATATCGAGGTCGACGCGCGCGCATCCGAAACCTATGCGACCTTCGCGGTGTCGGCTGCGGCCGGATCGTCGGTTGGCGTCGGTGTCGCCGCCGACGTCATCGTCATGACGCTCGTCACGCGCGCCGGCATTGGCGACCGTGCGGATGCGAAGACGCGCGGCAGCGTCAAGGTGCAGGCCGTCGACGAGACGGAAGTGGATATGATCATCGTCGGCGCCGCCGTGGGCGGCACGGGCGGCGTCGGCGCGAGCGCCGGCGTGGCGGTCATCAACAAGACGGTCGATGCCGATATCGGTGCGGACAGCACGGTAACAGGGCTTGGCCTTTCGACGACCCAGGCGCGCACCGGTCAGTACGCCATCGGCTCCCAGGCGTCCGGCAGCGGCGTCAACACCGATGCGTTCAAATTCTCGGGCGGGCGCCCCACCGCCAACGATTTCGAGGTGGGCCTCCCGGCAACGTCGACATCGACGGACCTCGCCACGGAGTCCGATCCCAAGACGGGCGACGACAAGGCGGCCGAAAACGAGATTTCCGATCCCGACCTGACGTCCGAACGCACGGCCACGCTCACGGAAGGCGCTGTCCGCGGCGTCGTCGTTTCGGCCAGCAGCAAGGACGATCTCGAATCCTATGCCATCGGCTTTGCCGGCGGCGGCACGTTCGGCATCGGCATCGGCGCGGCGGTGAGCGTGATCACGACGCACACGACCGCCGATATCGGGGACCGCACCGAGATCAACAAGACCGGCGGAACAGGTCACGGCGAGCAGTCGGTCTTCGTCGTCGCGGCGAGCGATCTTTCGCATGTCGGCGTTGGCGCCGGCGGCGCGATCGGTGGCACGGTCGGCGTCGCTCCCGGCGTGGACGTCTCCGTCGTCAACCAGACGACGACCGCCACTATCGGCGGTGACGCAGATGTCGCTGCGGCAAATGACGTGATCGTTTCGGCCGCGGCCAAGGAAAACTTCTTCATCGTCGGCGCGGGTATCGGCGTGGGTGGCGTGGTCGCCGTGGGCGGCGGCATCGCCGTCGTGACGGTTACGACCACGACATCGGCACTGATCGACCTGAATGCGACGGTGGCCGCCGGCGGCGACGTCGGCGTGATCGCGCTCGACGATACCGACTACACGATGATCACGTTCGGCGGCGGTGTCGGTGTGGCGGCCGCTGGCGTCGGCGCCGGCGTCGGTGTTGTCGTGATCACCAAGGATACGACGGCGACGATCGGCAACGACGCCGATGTCGACGCCAGGGGCTTCGGCACGGGGATCGGCGGCGTCCTCACCGGCGACGTGCCCTCGGACAGCAGCTTCTCGACCGGCGCGGCGCATGGGGTCATCGTCCAGGCGAGATCGTCGGAAGATCTTCTGAACCTTGCCTTCGCGGGCGGTGGCGGTCTCGTGGGCGTTGCCGGCTCCGTCAGCGTGACGGTCGTCGACAGCGACACCTATGCGACGATCGGAACCAATGCGCAGATCAACCAGGCGAGCGGTAATTTTGCCAATCACAGCGTTGGCAGCAGCCAGGGCGTCTGGGTCATGGCGGCCAACCGCTTCTCGCTCGTGGCGGCAGCCGGCGGTGTTGCCGTCGGATTCGTCGGTGCCGGCGCGGCCATCAATTTCGGCGGCGTGCGCAACGATGTCGGCGCACTGATCGGAACGGGTGCGGATGTGCGCGCCAAGGGGCATGTCGAGGTCGCGGCGCTCTCCGACAAGGTCCTCAAGGGCTATGTCGTCATGGGGACCGGCGGTTTCGTCGGTGTCGGCGCGGCCGTGAACGTCTTCGCCATCGGCGCGGACTTCGACGCGACCTATGAGGACGACGAAGGCAACCAGCAGGATGCATCGGTCCTCAAGGGCACGAACCAGGGCGACAAGAGCCTGACCGGCTATGCCAGCGGAGAATCCGATTCGTCCGCAAGCAACAGCGACAAGAGCCTCGGCGCCTTGGCCAACAAGGGCAGTGGCGCCAATGCGGCCAGCGCCGACGGGCGCACGGTCAGCATTCTGAATGCAGCAAAGCTGAACAAGACCTACAATCTCGACAACAACCTGGCACATACGCCGACCCCGGAAGAAGGGGTTACGGCCGTCGTCGCCGGATCGACCACGATCGTGACCGACGGCGACGTGCAGGTCACCGCCGACGAACGTATTCTCGTCGATTTCATCACGGGTTCCGGTGCCGTGGGCGCCGGGGCGCTCGGGGCAGGCGTGACCGTCCTCACCGTCAACAGCAACGTGCGGGCACGCCTCGGCGGGGCAACGACGGCCGGCGGCAGCGTCTCCGTGCTCGCCAACGGCAAACGCACCGGCGACATCATCTCCGTCGGTGTCTCCGGCGGCATCGTGGCCATCGGCGCAACCGTTACCGTCGTCAACGACTATGGTCAGCAGGTGGCAGAGGTCAGCAACGATGCTTCCGTCAACGGGGCGACGTCGCTTTCCGTATCGGCCGTCAACAACCAGCACTATGAATCCGAAGTCTACAGCGTGGCAGCCGGCGGCGTCGGCGCGGGCGTCAATTTCAGCCTCATCAATCTCGATGACGGCGACACCAACACCAACGAAACCGTCGCCCGCATCGGTACGGACGCGCAGATCGGCAAGGTCACGAAGGTCGGAGCCGTGACCGTCTCGGCTTCCTCGACAGCCTATGTCGATGCAAGCGTCTTCTCGGCCGCCGCCGGCATTGGCGCGGTCGGCGTCAATTTCAGCTATGTCTACATCCAGCCGCAGGTGCTTGCGGAAATCGGCAGTTCGGCTGACATCGCCTCCAGCGGGGCTGTCGAGGTCACGTCGCTGCTCGATGCCGATGCCTATGCGGACGTCTTCTCCGTCACGGTCGGCGCCGTCGGTGTCGGCGTGAGCATCTCCAAGGCGGAGATCACCGGCAGTTCGACGGCCGTCTCCAATGGCGAGATCGACGAGAGCGCCTCGGTGAAGGTCGAGGCCAAGGGCATCATCGTCGCAGATGCCTATGCCGAAGCCTCCGGCGGTGGCCTCATCTCGGGCAGCGGGCATGACGCGACTGCAACCGCATCGGCGATCATTACGGCCCAGTTGAACGGATCGACGACGGCGACCGGCAATGTCGAGGTCCGCGGGATCTCGGAAGGTCAGGCCCGGGCGGTCACGGACAGCATCGGCGGCGGCGTCGCCACCGTCGGCGTCGGTCTGGCGCACGCCACCCTCAGTCCGCTTGTTACCGCCAGCATCGGTGCCGGGACCATCACGGCCGGCAATGTCCTCGTGCGCGCCACCCATAATTTCGGCAAGCAGGCGGACGTCTGGCGGGCCTATGCCAAATCCGAGGCCGCCGGCTTTTCGGCTATCGGCGTGAAGGTCAACCGGACCGAGGCCAAGGCCAATGCGCAGGTCAAGGCGCAGATCGCGGGCAGCGTCAACATCGACACGGTCAATGGCGGCACCGCCGGCTTCCTGAAAGTCGAGGCGCTCAGCGTCAACACCGCGCGCGCCTTCACGGACGGCCTGAATGTCGGGATCCTTGCGGCGGTCGGCTCCACCCAGGCCGATGCACAGGCGAACGGAACGACGATTGCCGAGATTCTCGACCAGGGCGCCGTGTCCTCCGTCGCCGATTATACGGTCGGCTCGCTCGACATCACCGCGACAGGGCAGGATTCCGCCTCTGCGCAGGTCAACGCCGCCGGCGGCGGCGTGCTTTCGGTGGATGTCAACGAAGCCAAGGCGACCGCGACGGGAGAAGTGCGCGCCGAAATCGGCCGCAATCTCGGCATTCTGGCGCAAGGCACGGTTTCGGTCGTCGCGACGGCACGCCCCGAAGTGGACGCCAATACGAAGGGCGTCAGCGGCGGCGGCATTTCCGTCGGCATCTCGGAAGCCGAGGCTTCCATGGAACCGACCGTCACGGCGCGCATCGATATCGGGACGACCGTGTCGACGACCGGCAATGTCGAGGTCAAGGCCTACGCGCTGCCGCAGAACGGCCTCGTGCCGACCTATAAGGTGGAATCCGTCAACACCAACGCGCATACCCTGACGGTCCTCAGCCATGGCCTGTCGACCGGTGACGTCATCGAGATCGGCAACAACCCCAATGTCGATGAGCGCGACTACAACGTGCTCGTCGTCGGCGAGGCCAACGACACGATCGCCCTCGGCAACACCTTTACCGGCGCGGCAAGCGAGATCATCGCCAACCGCGACGAGATCCGCTTCGTTCGGGAACACAACTTCCAGAACGGCGACAAGGTGATCCTCAGCAAGCTTTCGAACCCTGCCGGAGATATCGAAAACGCCGCCGGCAACACGTTCTGGGTGGTCGTGATCGATGCCCAGACGATCAAGCTGGTCGATGACGTGGCGAAAACGGCACCGGGCTGGTTCGAGGCGCATGCATCGACATTCAAGCCGTCCGATGTCTCGGGCAACTGGATCGATCTGGGCACCACCTACAACGTGGGCGACGCCCTGACCTACAAGGCGCCCGGAGGGGCACAAACCTTCGGGGTGGGCACTGTCGACGTCGCAAAGACGACGATCGAGAGCACGCTTGCCAATGGCACGCCCAATCTGTCGCTGTCCTCCAGTTCGACAAACAACAACCGCATCTATTTCGTGAACATGGACGGGGCGAACGAAGGCCAGTTCAAGGCGCATAATTTCCAGGATGGTGACCAGGTCGTCTACAGCTCGACCAATGCCGGCGGTACCGCCACGGGCAAGACGCTCGGCGGGCTGGAGCAGGGCCGCACCTATTTCGTCTTCAACTCCGATGCCAATTCCATACAGCTCAAGCGCGCGCCTCTGGTCAGCGAGCAGGTCTATTACGAGCGCGAAGGCGCAAGCACCTACAAGATCGTCCTTACCGACGGCAGCATCTGGGCTTCGCTCGGCTATCAGACGGGCGACACCTTCACTATCTCCAACTCCGCCGGCAACAACGGCACGTACACGGTCGGCTCGGTGAACGGCAGTGTCCTGACCCTGAGTTCCGGTACGTTCAGCCATGTCACGCTGGTCGACCAGTCGATGACGGTCGGCGAGATCGACGTGGATCCCAATGCGGGCGTCGACAACCGCGTCACGCTCACCTTGAGCAACGGCACGTGGGGCGCGGCCTTTACGGCCAATGCCTTCATCACGCTGAGCGGCTTTGCGGGCATCAACGGCTCGCAGCAAATCCTGAGCGTCAGCGGCAACCGGATAACCCTCGTGCTCGGTTCGGCTGGCGTCACGCAGGGCGCGGCCAGCGGCGCCGAGGTCCAGCTGGCGAACCCGGAGACCGATACCTTCGACACCCAGGTCATCGACCTCCAGCCGGACAAGGATACGGACGGCACCGAGATCAATGTCGACCCGGATGGCGACGGCATTCCGAACGTCGTGGACGACAAGGCCGACGACAGCATCCATCAGCTCACCCTCGTCCAGAATGCCCCGATCGGAGGACTGAAGAGCGGGCAGGTCTATTACGTGGTGGAAACCGACGGCACCAAGGTGCGCCTGTCGGAAACCCTCAACGGGTCCGTCGTCACGCTCACCCCTTCGGCTTCCAACGGGCAGGACCACTATCTCGGCAAATTCGGTATCGATCTCACGGCCACCGGCGGCAGCGCCTATTACGAACTGCGCATCGACCTCACGTCGTCGAACTTCGTGAACAAGGTGGTGACGGGCACGGACGACGTTTCGCTCGCCACCGTCGCCCCGCCATCGGGCGATGGCCTGTCCTCGGTAACGGCGCGCGGTTCCGGCGGCTCGCTGCTGGCGGATATCCGCGTCAACAAGGCCGAACTGAACATCGAGCCGAAGATCGAAGCCAACATCTCTGCCGCACTCGTCGCGGCGAACGGCCATGTCACCATCGAGGCCGACGGGCAGATGAACGGTTCGGCCCTTGGTCGCAACGGCAATGGCAGCTTCATCGCCGTCGGCCGCGCCGACGCGAAGATCAACCAGTCCGCAGACCGCATGACCGTCGACGTCAAGATCGGTTCGGGCACGCAGATCATCGCGGGCGGAAACCTCGTCCTGCATGCGGAAGGGACCGGTCACTTCGACGCCGATAGCCAGACGACGACCGGCGGTGCCGTGGGCCTGGCCAATGCCAAGGCGCTGATCGATGCCGATTGGCGGTCGCGGATCGAGGTTGGCGCGAATGCCGTGGTTCTTTCGGGCGCTCTCGTCGATATGCGCGCAAACGGTGGAATGACCGGCCGCGCGAAAGCCTACGCCAATGGCGTCGGTCTCGGCGGCGACGGCGACGCGATTGCCGAATACATCATGGGCAATTCCGACATCGAGATCGAAATCGCCAGCGGGGCGATCATCGAAGGCAACGAGGTCAGCCTGCATGCCGACGGCACGGGCACCAATGTGAAAGCCGACGCGGACGGCCGCGGCGGCGGTTTCTACGCCGAAGGCGAGGCTGAAGCCGAAGCCAAGCTGGTGCTTGAGACCGATATCCGGATCCTCGATGCCGATGCCGCCAATACCGGCGCGAAGATCACCGGCTGGGAGGGCGTGGATTTCGTTGCCGAAAACCACGACAACACCCTGACGACCCGTTCCTTCGCGCGGTCGACCGGTCTGTTCGGTTACATCGATTCCGATACCCGCACGGCCTATGACCTCGATGCGAACATCTTCGGAGACAGCGGACCGAACGGCACGCTGATCACGGCAGGCCCGCGCGATGAGGCTGGCGGCCATCTCGACACGTTCGTCTACACGACGCTCGACGGAGGCGAGCGCCGCCTGGCCTTCTATGTGGTGGCCGAGAACCGCTCCAACACCATCGACGACGTGGCCAGCCACTCGCGGCGTGCGCTCGCCGCCGGCGGCAGCAACGAAAGCAATTCCGGGGATTCGAAGCAGGACACGATCAACTTCTCCAGTGACGTGCTGATCCTGTCCGGTCGCTCGCCCGAGCTGGTGACGAAGAAGCTCGTCATCGTCAACGGCCCTAACGGCGCCTATATCGATACAGCCGTCAACATCACGGTCAATGCCGGGGTGGGACGCGAAGAAGCCAAGTCCGGCAACATCGATCGCGACAAGATCTACGTCAACGATATCGAGAATCCCGGCCCCGGGGACGTCGCCTTCAAGTCGACGGACATTTCCGGTTCCGGCGGTACCTGGACCTTCCGTGAGACACTGCAGCGGGTCGAGATCCTCAACCTTTCGGACTACGACATCCAGATCAACGACATCGATGTCATGGCGGATCGTCAGCCTCTGGTGATGCTGACGCCGACCAGCACGAACGATACGATGACGCTCACCTTCAAGCTCGATGAGGATGCGTCTCCGACCTATATCGAGATCGCCAATACGGGCGACGCCGACATCCTGCTCAACGGCGAGATCAACAACCCCATCGGTGTCACGACCATCGTCGCCATGAACGGTTCGGTGCTCGGCAGCGACACCCGGCCGGATTCGGTCATCCGAACGGAAACGCTCAACATCGATGCCTCGCAAAACGTCGGTGCCGGCAATGGCAGCCGCGTGGTGGTCGATATCGTGGAATCGGCCGATGTGCCGGAGGCGTTCGAGTTCCGCACGAGCCAGGTCAACGGGTTGACCAATACGATCTTCCTTGGCCTTGGAAACCGCTTCTATCACGGCCAGATGGTTCGCTATGACGCGTCCTCGACGCCGATCGCGGGCCTTGTCGACGGCCGCTACTACTATGTGTCGTTCGGTGCCGACGCCTATAATCCCGACACCGGCATGATCGCCGTCCGTCTTTACAGGGACGCTGCGCTGACGCAGCTGGTCGACATCGACGTTGCCGGCGCGCTCACCAACACGCATACGCTGATCGGGGCTGAAAGCTTCACGGTCGATGCCGGCAACGACATCTTCCTCGACGTTCGCGCCCTGATGCGTGACGGGCAGGCCTCCGACTTTGCCGCCGATCCGTTCTATGTCGTCAATGTCGACCGGATCGCGGCGGGCGACGATGCGGACGTGCTCCTGCGGCCGACCTATCTGCAAGACGGGGAGGGCAGCTCCGGCGGTGTCGTGGTTCGGCATCGCGGCGTCGGACCGACCGGCGAGAAGCAGTACACCTACTATACCAACTTCGTGAAGGCCGATCCGGCGCCGAACCAGAGCGCCTTCGGCGTCAGCCGGGGCGCCTATGGCGAGGGCACCGACGAGCTTGCGACGACCTACGATTTCCGTGGGCTGGACACGTTCGGCAATCGTACGATTGCCGGCCTGCGGTCAGGTGCGGTGACCGGCAACGGCAACGTCAATGTGGTCGCCGACGAGAACGATCCGACGGATACGAGGATCAACGTGCTTGCCCTCGTCGAGGTCGCGACGACCGGTCCGGCACAGGGCGATGGCCATACGTCCGTGCTGACCAATGGCTGGATCGCGCTGACGGAAATCTCCGGCGACTTCCGCGTCGGCACCATCCGCTCGACGGCGAACGACGTGCTTCTCTATTCGCCGCAGCGGATCATCGACGCCGAATGGGACTCGAACCTGGCGGCGGCGGATGTCTCGGGCCGCAACATCACGATGATTGCCGCCTCGTCCTTCGTGAACCCGAACCCGTTCCAGGTGCCGGGCCAGATCGTCAATCCGACGATCGCGCCGTCCGGGCAGATCGGCGGGATCGGCATGACCGGCAACTTCCTCGAGATCGACGTCGACAACAGAAACTTCGGCACCGGGGTGCTGAGAGCCTATGACAAGACGGCAACCTCCACCGACGGTATCTTCCTGGATGAGATTGCCGGCGACCTGCGCCTTCACACCGTTCATTCGATCAACGATGTCTCGCTGCGCACGGTCTCGGGTTCGATCATCGACGCGCTCAACGACGACCTGGCCAATATCATCGCGCTGACCGTCGACCTGGACGCCAATGGTGCGAATGCCAGCATCGGTGAAGCCAATGACGACCTGGAAATCGACAGCCGCAACGGGCTTGTCGCGGTGGCCGATCTGGCGGCGGATATCGACGACGTGGCGCTCGAGGCGACCCAGAACATCTGGCTTACGGAGGTTGCGGGCGAACTGCGCCTTGTGCTCGCCCATACCTACTTCGGCAACATCGTCCTGACCGTGCGCGAGTCCGCGTCCGCAACGTCCACCGCCGAAGATCTTCAACTGGTCAAGAGCGGTAGTGCCCGCTTTGCCGAAGACAACACGACGGGGCCTGCGAACCATTTCGACGCCCTCAGACCCTTGCCGCATGGGCTCATTCTTGCCGAGACGGGCTCCGTCACCCTCAGGGTCGGCGATGATGTCGAGACGCACCAGAACTCGGCTATCGTCGCAGGCAAGGGGATCGACATCTACGGCGACTATGCCAACAGCGATGCGGGCTTTGGCACGCATATCCTTCTGCGTGGCCAGCTCATCGCCGGCGCCATCATGGTCGTGGCCGGCAACCTGTCCGCGGGCGTGCCCGGCGGAACCTCGAGCGATCGCCCGATCGGGACCTGGCGGCCGAACGGCAGCGCGGTCGGCGTGACGCCGGCCGACCGCCTGACGCGGATCTTCGGCAATGCCGACACCGACTTCTTCCAGTTCGGCGATGCGAGTGGCGCGGCCGGTGGCACCAACTGGGGCGATGCCGGCTATGTCTTCATCGGCTCCAAGACGCGGGTCTATGGCAGCGCCAGCGCCACGTTCAACGCCTATGCGAACCCGAACGACCGCAATGACGGCGAGGACAGCTTCAAGGTCTACTACCTGCAGGATGCGGCCGCGCAGACCGCGCCGGCCATGACGACGGTCGGCTTCGTCGTGACGCCCTACACAACGGGAGCGGCCCTCCCGACATCCGTCTATGACATGAGCGTTCTGGCCGAACACACGCTGACGCTGGACGGCCAGTCGGATACCGACTCCTACCAGGTCTACACGCTGGGTTCGCAGGGGGATCCGCGCAACTACATCATCAACGTGCTCGACACGGGCGAAGAGAATGACGGCGTCGACACGCTCGACATTTTCGGCCGTGACGGCAACGACATCTTCCTGCTGCGCGCGGCCGCCTATCTGCCGCATGAAACGGCCGACCGGCCCGGTTATGTCGCGCTGCTGCATGGTACGCTCAACGAATACCAGGACGTCCTGACGGGGAACGAGGATTCCAGGGAGGTCCAGCGCATCAGCTATGACACGGCCCTCAACGGCCGGCTGACCGTGGAGGGCAGGGGCGGTAACGACGCCTTCTTCTCCGACGATACGACGGTTATCGCGACGCTCGACGGCGGTGCCGGCGACGATACGTTCCAGATCGGCCAGATTTTCGGCTCCAACCGCAATACGGCCGACGGCAACCTTCTGCCGCAGGACCAGTTCCCGGATCTTCGCCCGACGACCCGCGGCTGGCTGAGCCGCGGCTCCTCCGCACCGATGCTCGTCCAGGGCGGCACTGGCAATGATCAGTTCCGTGTCTATTCCAACCAGTCGGAGCTTCGGCTGGAGGGTGACGACGACAACGACCTCTTCATCGTCCGGGCCTTCGCCATCGCGGCGACGACGGACTTTGACTGGAACGGCGACGGCAAGATCAACCAGGCCGATCTCGACGCCGGCCTTGCCTACCAGAAGGCCCATAACATCGACCTCAACAACGACGGCGGGATCAACTATCTCGACGTCTACAAGACGCTGAACAATACGGCCGACGACGTGATCGTGCTCGACAAGGATGGCGTGGCCAAGCCGCAGATCGGGCTTGGATTCTCGGTCGCGCAGGCGCCCGACATCCGCGCCGGCGGGGGCCAGGACGAGGTTCGCTACAATGTCAACGCACCGGTTTCCGTCGATGGCGGCACGGGCTTCGACAAGCTGGTCATCCTCGGCACGGAGTTCGCCGACGATATCGTCATCACCGCGCAGGGCATCTTCGGGGCCGGCCTCAATGTGCGCTACAGCACGATCGAGGTGGTCGAAGTGGACGGCCTTGAAGGCGACGACCAGTTCTTCGTTCAATCCACCGCCTTCGGCGTTGCCTATCGCGTGATCGGCGGCCTCGGCTCCGACCTGATCAACGTGGCCGGCGACATTACCGCCGATATCATCACACGCGAACTGGAGGGCGTTTCCGGCGCCGTCGACCATCTCGTCCGGTCGGACGACGTTCTCTACGACGGCACGGTGATCGACGGTCTCGACTACAATGTCACGAAGAACGGCCAGGGCCTCGTCGTGGTCGACGAGGGCAGCGACGGCTTCACGGCCGTGCGCGAAGGGTCCGATCCGGTCGACAGCTATGTTGTCCGCCTCGCTCGCGAGCTGACGGGCAACCAGGTCGTCTATGTGACGGTATCGGCCGCCCGTTCGCCGCAGGAGGAACGGGATGGCACCTTTGCCAATCCGTCCCCGCTGCCGAACGGCAAGGCGGACACCTTCTGGCTGTCTTCGAGCTACACCCCCGGCGGCGTCTCCACCGACACGCTCCAGATGCTTGGCGTCGTGCCGCTGGAGAGCGCGGCGGACGGCGAGTTCCTCCATGCCGTGGTGATCGACGGGCAAACCATCTATGTGCCGAACCGCGCCATCGTTCTGCGCTTCGACGCCTCGAACTGGAAAACCGGCGAGAAGGTCTACGTCCATGCCGTGGACGACGAACGCGCCGAGGGCGACCGGGTGGTCGTCATCCAGCATTCCGTCATCTCGCCGCTGGCTCTCTATGACGGCATCGACGTGCGCAATGTCGAGGTTCAGCTGCGCGACAACGACACGCCCGGCGTGCTGGTAACGCAGCTCGACCCGATCCTCGACATCGAGGACGGCCGTACGCTGCTGGTCGAAGGCGACGGCACGGGCCTGAAGGATCGCATTTCGGTCCAGCTCACCCGTGCGCCGGAAATCGGCGACGTCATCGTCGTCAAGCTCAATCTGGGCGGGCTGACCGGCGATGCGCTGCTGGCCGACCTTGCGGACAAGGCGATCAAGATCACCTCGGGCGACGGTCGTTTCAACGCCACCAACATGACGCTGCGTTTCGACGCCTCGAACTGGAACGACGACGTCATCCTGACGCTTGAGGCCCGTGACGACGACGTGCGCGAAGATCCCGAGACCGTGGCCATCGGCTTTGGCCTCAATGTCGCCAGCGTCACGCAGGACATGACCATCGGCACATGGAAGGACGGCGCCGTCGACAGGGTGTCGATTTCGCTGCAATCGGCAAGCTGGGCCTCGAAGGGCTTCGAGATCGGCCAGACCGTCATCCTCAACGGCATTGCCGGCATCCCAGGTGGAACCGTCGCGACCATTACCGGCTTTGCGACGGGCGGTGTCATCGCCAAGCTGAGCATTGCTGCAACGGGCGTCACCCTTGGCAACGTTGCCGGGGCGACGGTTGCCAAGCAGACGGCCAACGGTCTCCAGACGCTTGACGTGAATGGCGACTTCGCCTTCCCGAATCTGCGCTCGGGCACCGGGCTCCTGTCGGTCGAGGTGATCGACAACGAGACGGCAGGCGCGGTCGTGCTGGAAGTGGGCCGCGACACGGTCCTGATCCCGGACGATCTTTCCACCGGGGCGAATGAAACCGTGTCCGATTGGTATCGCCTGCGCCTGACGAAGGCACCGACGGCCAATGTGGACGTCGCGATCCTGACGGACGGCCTTGCCGACGTGACGGCCATCGACCGCAATGGCGATGGCGACTTCAACGATGCGGGCGAACAGATCGTCGGCTCGTCCTACAAGGAGATCGGCGGGCTGCGCCCGGTTCAGGTCTTCAACGGAACGATCGACTTTGCAGGGGCCGTGCTGACGCGCGGCGCCGGCAGCGATCTGGGCAGCTTCCTGGCCGAAGGCTGGAAGGCTGGCGATCTTCTGCGGATCGGTGAAGGACCGACGGTTTACGAGGTCGTCTCCGTCAGCGAAGGGTCGCTGACGCTCAATCTCAGCACAGGCCTCAGCGGTACATCCGTGCAGAATGTCATTCTGTCCCGGATGATCGAGCTCGAAACCTGGTCCGGCCAGGTGCGTCTTGATCTGGTCGATGGCGCATGGCGTCTCGTGCGGCTCGAAGCCGAGGTGACGAATATCCTCAACCCGTCCCTGGATGCGCATTTCGGCATCAAGGGCTGGCTCAAGGAGGGCTTCGTCGAAGGGCAGCGTGTGCGCATCAGCAACGGGGCCAACTTCATCGACGCGAAGATCGCGATCATTCGCGGCTTCAACGGCACGCAGGATCATTCCCTGCAGTTCACGCTCGATCCGAGCGTCAACTTCGCCGGTGCCGATACATCCTGGCTTCAGGGCAATGTGAACGTCACCGTGACCCGCATCGCCGTCGTCGCGACATTCACGCCGGGCAATTACGCCACCCTTCAGACCGTGCAGCTGACGGCCGATTCCTACTACGAGGTGCCGACGACCCGCGAAGGCGTGAAGATCTTCCCCGTCCAGGCGCATCGTCTGTCCAACATTCGCGGGCCCTTGGCGGTGGAAGGCGGGCCGGCCGGTGCCGACCGCTCGCTGACCAACGGCGTCAAGCTGCCGGGCGAAAAGGATGCCTTCCTGATCGCGATCGGCACGCAGCCGCCGGAAAGTCAGCAGATCGATGTACTCAACATCTACAATGACGGCTCGAAGGCCGACACGTCAGGCGTTCTCACCGACACGACGTTGCGCGGGTTCGGCATGGGACCGGATCTCGTCTTCGCCAATGTGAGCGGTCCGCTCTACGGCGAAGGCCCGGACGGCCAGGGCGCGCAGACGCTGATCTTCTCCGGCGGCATCAGCTTCGGAAAGGTCAATTTCGGCGCCAATGGCGTGACGAACGACACATCGGTCAGCACGGTCGAGGTGGTGAACGTCATGCTCGGCGAGGGCAACGACTTCCTGAAGGTGGAAGGCACGCTCAATCCCGCGCCGCACGTTTCGGCCGAAAACAAGTTCCAGTTCATCAACTGGTCCGATCCGAGCTACACCTCCCTGACCGGGGGAACGGCGCTGCATCCGGAATTCGCCAACAAACTGGTCGTCACCCGCCAGGGCTTCAACTGGAAGGGCGAGGGCTTCCTCGTCGGACAGGAACTCTTCGTGGTCGGCGCCAATGGCGTGCGCACATCGCTCGGCCGGATTATCGGCATCGAGGATGCGCTCGCCTACGGACTGGGCCAGATCGATCCGGCGACGGGCCAGCCCTATCGCGATCCCAACGACAATTCGCTGCTCGTCCTCGACACCACGGCCTTGCCGGCCGGCGTGAATGTCTCCGGCTCCGTCAAGCTGGTGGCCGAGGACCGGGATGTCTCCTGGCTGCTCCAGACGACCGTAACGGGCGTCAATGCCGGCCTTGCGACGATCCGTTGGGACGGCATTACCGGCGCGGGCAGCCTGCCCGCCAACTGGAAACAGGCCGGCTTCCTCGCCGGTCACCTGTTCCATGTCGACAAGCCTGACGGAACGCGGATCGATCTGCGGCTCGTCTCCATTTCCGACGACGGCAAGACCATCGAGGTCGAAGGTCTCAACCTGCCGGCAAACACCGCGCTGAACGGCCTGTTCTGGGTCCAGGGCGCGCATGGCGGGCTGACCGTGCTGCATGGCGGCGGCAACCTGCAGGTCAATACCGACGGCAGCTTCAATTTCGATGCCGCGACCCGCAAGCTCGTCCGCCTCGACGGCCGCAGCTTCTCGGAAGCCGGTTTCGCGGTCGGACAGGTGGTGCAGCTCGAAGGGGAGGCCTTTACCCGTACGATCGTCTCCATCGGCGACGCCAATCCGGCGCTGCGTCCGGCGGATGCCTTCAAGAGCTGGGGCAAGGGCTCCATGCTGGTCCTCAGCGATCCGCTGCGCACCGGTGGCGCCGTGCTGACGACGGGGACCCGGGACATGCTCGTCCATGTTGCCGACGCCTACCAGACGACCATCACCCAGGAGGTCAAGATCGAGGTCAAGGCGCTGGTGCCCGGCAACGATTCCACGCTCCAGACGGTGGTTCGCCTGACCAGCGGCGCACAATGGGCCAGCCTCGGCTTCAAGGCCGGCGACACGATCTTCATCGAAGGTCTTGCCGGCGCCTTCCAGATCGCCTCGATCAACGGCGCGGAGATCGTGCTGCTGAATGCGGCTCTCGGAAGCTGCTGTGACGAGGATGGCCTGGCGACCCTCACGATCACCACCTACGACATCGCCCGCTCGGGCGGGCAGCGCATCGGTGGCGACCACTTCGTCGTCACCGGCGGCGGCGGGCCGAACAGCCCGCTGGTCATCTATGGCGATACCAGCCAGGACGGCATCTGGTATTCCGGCCACAGCTACGACCAGCTCGGCCTCGAATTCGGCGAAAAGCCGTTCGACGCCTTCCCGCGGCTGCCGGACGGCGAGAACGAGGACGACGAGTGGGTCTTCGCCCTCGCCAACCCGTTCGACTTCCATGGCAATGACATCATCGACGCCTCGGCGCTGTTTGCGAATGTCGCGAATGCGGCGACGACGATCTCGGTCGGCATCACCGCCTATGGCGGCATGGGCGACGACCTGATCATCGGCTCGCAGACCGGCGACCACCTCGCCGGCGGCTCGGGCAACGATACGATCATCGGCCAGCGCGGCACGGATCATATCTATGGCGACAGCGGCGTGAACGTGGACATCCTGACGCGTGGCCTGACCATCGCGACGCTGGACGCCAGCCCCGCGCCGAGCGTCAATCCGGCAACGCCCAAGGCCGACAGCACCTTCGCGCCGGTCGCAAGCCCGGTCCGCGATCCGCTCGGCAAGCGTCCGGTGAGCGCAACGGGCTGGGTCAACATTCCCGGTGCGGGTTCCGACCGCATGGAAGGCAACGGTTCGGGCATCGCGGACGGCACGCCGGACATCATCTTCGCCGACCACGGCGAAGTGATCCAGCTGGTCATCGATCCGAACAGGCCGTTCGTGCTTGACCAGAAGATCCAGACCACGTTCCTGTCGACGGTTCTGGAGATCAACTCGAAGGAGGCACAGACCGGCGGCGACGACGTGGTCTTCGGCTCGGAAATCGACGACATCCTCATCGGCGGCGCCGGTAACGACGCCATCGACGGTGGGGTGGGCGACGACCTGATCTTCGGCGACAATGTCAAGCTGCGTCGCATGGGCGGGGCGGACGGCAGCCTCTACGACGATATCAAGAGCCTGCGCTTCCAGACGCTTGCCGGCACGCTGATGTATTCGCGCAGCGACCGACCGGTTTCCATTGGCTATGACGTCAATGCCGTGACGGGCGACAACAGCGGGGTCCTCCTCGTTTCGCGCGATGCGCAGGGCAAGCCGATCGCCCGGGACTTCCGGGATCCGAACGGCCCGTCCTGGTGGTCGGAATATCAGATCGACTATGCCGAGTATCACAACTTCGCCGTCGAGGCGGGGCTGACCGGTGCCGGTTCCTTCGGCAACGACTATATCGCCGGCGGGGCAGGCAACGACTATCTGTTCGGTCAGCTTGGCAATGACGTCATCCAGGGCGACGGCACCATCGCAGGCTCCGTCACCAGCCGTGGCAATGGCACGACGAGCGGCTTCACACCCCTGACCGGGCGTGTCGGCGCAGCCCGCGAAATGGCCGAGGTCGGCGATCCTACCGGGGCACTCAAGGTGGTCGCCTCGCAGACGAAGAACACTGACGGCAGCGACTATGCCGAGGGCGGTGGCGGCTGCGACACGATCTTCGGTGGCCTCGGCCAGGATGATCTCGTCGGCGGCTCGTCGAGCTTCTTCAGCCTCGTTTCGGGCGAATACCGGCCGGACGGCTGCGACATGATCTTCGGCGGCGGCGGGCTGGAAATCAGCCGCAACGACGCCGACCTTCCCGGTGACGGCACGACGGCGGCCGGGCGTCATACCCGCGATGCCGACACGATCGCCGGCGACAATGCCGACATCATCCGGCTCGTCGGGGTCAACGGTGTCGATCTGCTTGCCGACGACAATATCCCGCTGTCCAACCCCGCGGTGTTCGGTCCGATCTACCAGGCGCTGTACAACACGCGGAACGGCATGTTCCTCTCCTTCGCCTATGACCGCAGCCAGACGGTCAATGGCGTGCTCGTGGCCGATTACACGCCCGAGGGAGGCGAGCGCGTGGTTGTCCGCGGCGTCTCGCTTCTGGACTACACGCCGGGCGGCCCGGATTTCCGGCCTGCTCTCTTCGATCTCCTCAGCGCAAGCAAGGGGGCGGGTTGGAACAATACCCTCGGCTTCTGGTCTAAGGTCGACATCGGCGGGGCCGACGAGGTGCATGGCGAGACCGGCGACGACACCATCTATCTCGGTGCCGGCAATGACATCGCCTTCGGCGACGCGGAGAACGACGACATCATCGGCGGCTGGGGTTCTGACTGGATTTCGGGCGGCACCGGCATTGACGGTGTGCTCGGCGACGACGGGCGGATCTTCACGAGCCGCAACACGCGCATGACGGGCACCGGCGCCTATGGCACGCAATATGCCGAGAACCTCTTCGGCATCTACAGCCTGCTCGCCAGCGATCCAGATACGCGCACCAGCCAGGGCAATGTCATCAACGAGTTCCTGTATACGCCCGGCCACGTTCAGGAGGAACTGATCAATGTCGAATTCGCGATCGTCAAGTCGGTCGATCTGACGCCCTTCGACAGCGATGCGGATTCGATTTTCGCGCCGGTCTATTCGGCCAATCCGACCCAGCACAACCCGCTCTTCGCCGACGACGTGATCTTCGGCGGCCTCGGCGACGACTTCCTGCATGGCGGGGCGGGCGACGACGCGATCGGTGGCCACGAGGCGCTGCCCGAAAGCTATGTCCAGCTCTTCGTCAATGGCGTGGTCGCAGGGCTCGTGCGCACGGACTTCAGCCGGCCTTGGAACCCGTCGGATATCCTGATCTTCGGTGACGGCGACCCGCACTGGAACGAGCCGACCCCCGTGCGCCAGCGCACCGGTGAATTCTGGCTCTACGACGAATACGATCCTCGCCGCACGATCCTGTTCCGCAACGACGGACAGGTCTGGAAATCGGGTTCTCCGGCCGGGTTGAAGCAATTCTTCCTGAATGCGCCGGATACGGAGGGCGAACTTGTCGGCGGCTACACGCAATTCCAGCCGAACGGCACACCCATCGAAAGCTCCTATGTCTACCGTCCGAGCGACGGCAATGACCGGATTTTCGGCGACATGGGCAATGACTGGATCGTCGGCGGCACCGGCCGGGATCATCTCTATGGCGGCTTCGGCAACGACCTTCTCAATGCCGATGACGTGATGGGTGTTCCCGGTGGTAACGGCGCCGCAAGCTACGATCTGACCGGCGGGCTCAACAATGCGCCCGAAACCCACCGCATCTGGGAAGACCGGGTCTTCGGTGGCGCGGGGCTCGATATCCTGATCGGCAATACCGGTGGCGATCGCCTGATCGACCATCTGGGCGAGTTCAACTCGTACATCGTGCCCTTCGGCCCGTTCGGTATCGCGACGGTCAGCCGCCAGGTGCCGCCGCAGCTTTGGGACTTCCTCGCTGCCCAGGCCTTCTCCGACGGTGTCGACATGACCCGGACGGCGGACATCGGGCCGAACCATGAATCGCGCTATTCCAACGTGATTCAGCAGCAGGGCGATCCCTATGGTGAAATCGGTCTGGTGACCCAGCGCGACCATGGCTACTGGCAGGACCAGGCCGGACCGCCGACCGACCCGCAGGCCGGCAACATTCCCGGCGGACGCCGCGATATCCTGCGCACGGCCGACTTCAACGACCGCACGCTGAACGGCTTCCAGGCGGATGTCGGGGCGTTTGCCGCCGCAAGCGGTGTGATGAGCGTCTCCGCGCCGAACGGCTGGACGACGGCGTCGGGCGTCTTCCTGCTCGACGACTATCTGCCGACCTATTACGAAGTGACGGCGACGTTCAATCTCGAGAAACCCGTCGGTAATTGGAAAGCCAACGGCTATATCATCTTCGACTACCAGAGCGACGTGGACTTCAAGTTCGCCGGCATCAACATCTCGACCAACAAGATCGAGATGGGCTACGTGGATGCGAGTGGGTGGCACTTCGTCGTTCAATCGAACAAGCCGGTCCAGATCAAGCCGAACACCAACTACGACGTCCTCGTTGCGGTGAACGGGAACAATGTGACCGTGCAGGTCGCCGGCGTGAACTGGTTCAGCTACAACTTTAAGCCGCGCCTGGACGATTACGGCCAGCCGATTCCGCTGAACGGCGGCATGGTCGGTGTCGGTTCGAACGGGGCGAAGGGCACAGTGGACAATTTCCGTGTCCAGGTCCTGCCGCCAACCTGGACCATCAATCAGACCGACGACTTCGCGCCGCCGGTTGCGGAACTGCCGCGTGTCAACCAGTCCTCCGGCTGGCTTGAAGCGTCCGGCCGCTTGACCGGTACCGTCAACGGTACGGCGCCAGCGGTTCAGACGGTGGACCTGGGCGTCAGGCTGCTGGCAAACAGCACGCTCGAAATGGAAGTCGATATTCTGACGGCGGGAACCGCCGGCTTCATTTTCGACCGCTATGACGCGCTGCATTACAAGTTCGTGGCGCTGGATGTTGCTGGCGATCGGGTGATCGTCGGCCATGCGTCTTCGGAAGACGGCATGGTCGTGGACGGAGCCTACAGCTTCACGCTCGAGTCGAACCGGACCTATCGCCTGAAGGTAACGATGCAGGGAGCCGGGCTTGGCATCGCCGTGAATGGCGCAAATGTCGCAAGCTTCGGCTTCAATGCGGCCCTGGTCGACGGCGCCTTCGGCGTCATGGTGATATCCGGACAGGCAAGCTTCGACAATTTCCGGCTTGCCACGGATGACCAGCAGTTCTCAAGCGCCCTGAAGCTGGCCGAGAGTTCCTACAATGCGCTCTCGTCGACGAGCTACGTCCAGGCGGAGCCGATCGCGGAGGAAAGTCTCCAGCGTCTCTATCAGACGGCGCTCGGCGACTGGAGCCGAAGCGGTCTCGTGTCGGCGGACGATCTGGAACGGCTTTCCGGCGTGACGCTCATCATGAAGGATCTCGAAGGCTCGACACTGGCGCGCGCCATCGGGGACAACACGATCATGATCGACATCACGGCGGCCGGGGCGGGCTGGTATATCGACGCCGATCCGACGAGCGACGCCGAGTTCTCGCAGGGCCTCGTGACCAAGGGTGTGGACCTGCTGACGGTTCTTCGCCATGAGATCGGCCACCTGCTTGGACTGGAGCATGACGAGATCGCCTTGATGAATGCGGAACTGACCAGCGGGACGAGGATTGCGGTGGACACGACGGTGCCCAGCGCCAATCCCGTACCGGTTCCAACCGGAAAGGCGGTCCATGGGGAGCAGCAACCGGCGAAGTCGAATGGAAAGTCCGGCAAATCGGCAGCGGCCGGATTGGTCTTCGACCCCGTGACGGGCGCGCTGATCGACAAGGACGAAGCGAAGCTGCTGTTCGCCGTGCGTGAAAGCGAAGGGACGAAAGTGCTGGCACTCGCAACGGCGGCAACCTTGTCCCTCGGTGCGCGCAGGAAGACGGCGGACGCGGAGACTGTGCCTCCTGTTCGCGAGGAGGTTCTGGTCAAATCCGGTTCGCCCGGCTGGTTCGCTCGCTTGAAAGGCGTGTTTCGCAAAAGCGCCTGAAGACAGCCTGCCACGGTAGAAGACATGCGACACCGCCCAAGGGCGGTGTCGTGGCATCCGTGATTGAGCGGGTTGGGCAGGGATTGCGCTCACCCGGCATGCGGCGAAAGATTGTTAACGATTCTCTAATCAATGCGTGCACTCGGTTGCAAGGTGTCTTTCACACCGCATTCTGCGTGCAAATATTCATCATTGATTAATGAGAATTGCTCAACCTTTGGCCTGTTGTATCGTTGAGGCTGTCGAAGTCTTATCAACCAACCCCGGGGGCCAAAAATGCTTAACAAGTTGAATTTGGACGCTAAACCCGTCAATTCCAACGCACCTTCAGGCGCCAGCTACATCACGCAGATGTTGGTCCAGCTGGCCGCTCAGGCCAAGCAGCGCGATGGCGAGCTTGCATATTTCATTGAAATGGCAGCGGTGGTGTCCAGCGACCTCGACCGTAAAGAGGCGCGCGCTCAGGCACGGAAGTAATTTCCTCAGTCGGCCGCGCTGCGCTTGCGATACGTTGCCGCGGTGTCATCGTCATGCGTTCGTGGACGATCCAGGGTCTTCATCAGGTCAAGATGATTCCTGACCGACTGCATGGCCTCCTGCGGCGTCCGTCCGCCACGCATTGCGATACGTGCGACGCCCATGGACAGTCTTACTTCGGCTTCATGCTTCGTATGACGGATCATCGGATGGTCCTGGCGGAGGAATAATACCAAGGGTCCCTTACTTTCGGAAATTAGTCAACTATCGGAACTTATCCATGACATCTCGTTTCGACAGCGTTCTGCGAGACCGAGATGGGGTGGCGGCCGGCAGGCCCGCCACAGACCGAAATCCTGCCTGCATTTCGCGCTCAAGGCTCTCTTGACGCCGCTGCCTCCTTCCAGACGAACACGATGACACGTCGCCCGTAACGTGAAAGGCTGGCTGTGGGCGACCCGCGCCGGTGGGCCGCCGGTCCGATTTCGAAATCGATGGCGATGATGATGGCGGAAAACGACCCTTTCGAGCTTTCTCGCTTCGTCGCGGCGCAGGATCCCGTCTTCGATGCGGTTCTCGCGGAGCTGAGGGCGGGGCGCAAGCAGACCCACTGGATGTGGTTCATCTTTCCGCAGCTGCGCGCGCTTGGACGATCCTCCATTGCGACATTCTATGGTCTCGGCTCCATCGAGGAGGCTCGAGCCTATCTCCGGCATCCCGTGCTAGCAGGCAGATTGGCGCAGGCGACCCGCGTGGTTCTCGATATACCCGACCGTTCCGCCCATGCGATTTTCGGCTCGCCCGACGATCTGAAGTTTCGCTCGTCGATGACGCTGTTCAATGAGGCTGCAGGGGCGGGAGGAGGGGCACAATTCCGGCGCGCGCTCGAACGCTTCTTTGCCGGCGAACCTGACCGGCTTACCCTTGAACTCCTAGCTGGCCGCATCGAATAGTCGCTGCACGGCCTCACAGGCGGCAGCCGCTCTCGACCTGCCGGACCTCGCATCCTCGCTGATGCGGCCATTGCAAGGCTTTACAGGGATTGAGCCATCGCGCCCGGTGCCGGTGCGTCGGTCGGGTAGCCGAGCGTCAATGCATAGACCGGCGCATGGGTTGGATTTTCGCAGCCGAGGAGTTCCGAAATCCAGGAGTGGCGGAGCGCGGCCGTCGGACAGGCCGTGAGACCATGGTGCGTTGCGGCCAGCATGACATTCTGCCCGATATGTCCGGCCTCGATCATGACGACACGGTAGGCGTTGGCATCGGCATATTTCCACATCGTGCGGTCCATCTTGGCGCAAAGCAGCACCATGCACGGCATCGTGTCGGCCCATTCCTGTCCTCCAACCAGCTCGCAGAACGACGGAACAGGGCCGGCCATCCGGCACTCCAGGGAATGTTGCTTTGCAGAATAATGGTAGATGCCGGGGGCCAGCCCTTCGACGTTGCGGACCAGGACATAGGCTTCGTAGGGATTGCGTGCACCGCCGGACGGCGTCATGCCGAGCGGAAGTTTTCCGACGCAGTTTTCGGTCTCTCCCGTAATGCCCATGCCCGCAAACAGACACTCGGAAAGAATTGACAGAGGCACCGCGCGATGGCTGCCCTGGCGTCTGGTCCGCCGCTCCTGCATCAGTCTCAGAAGCGGGTTCGTGCCTGCGACCTTCGGCAGTTCGATGCTCTTGCAAGGATCGTTTTCGTCGTAGAGGCGTATTGCGCCATCTGCGGCAAGCTTGCGGCGCTGCAGGTCCTCGGCCTGATCGAGCGACAGGAATTCCGGGTCCTGGACCGTGAAATGCATCAATGCGGCGGGAAGGCCCCACCTCCAATGGGTGTTCAATGCCTGCTCGCGCGCGGCAAGCGCGCTTCCTTCCTCGACGACGACGGACATATCAAGAAGGGCATCGACCGTTTGCCGCAGCTCGGCCAGGGAATAGCCCGGCACAGCTTTTCGGGCCCGTTTCAGCGATGTCCAGTCGGAGAGGTTTCGGAGAAAGCCGAGAAGGTCGTAGCTGCATTCAAACACCTTCTTCGTCAGAAAGTTGCAGGCTACGAGATTGTCCCCTTCGGGCTGAAAAACGAGAGTTCGTGATGCTCTGATGCGCATGATGGCGGCCCGTCGCCTTCAGGCGACGGGCCTCCCAAGACTATTCGGCGCGATACATCATGCCGGGCGTGACGAAGTTCGGGTTCGTCTTGACCGGTGCTACCGAGAGGTTCGGCTTCGACTGAATCGGCTTGGTGACTTTCGTGCTCATCGTCATCCTCTTTCAAGCTTGGGCGGACCAATCGCCGCGAGAGAAATGCTGCCGAGCAAACGATAATGATATGTTACTGATGAAATATAAAATTACGTGTCGCCCAATAGATATTGAGCCATTTTGGCGCAAGAAATGTATATTTCTGACTTAATTCGCACTTTATCAAATATTTAATTGCGAACGACGTATCGTCGCCTAGAATCATTGCTAAGTGAAAATGATTCTCTTGATGGAGGGAAGTCATGGAAGGCGATTATTGGGCGAAGACGTACGGGCGCTATGCAAAGCCTGTGGAGCGTGAGCCAAGTATAGACGACGCGCAAAACATGGAGCTTCGGGCGCTGGTGACCTTCCTGGATGGCGCCATCCCCAAATACGCGGACGAGGATTCCTCGGACCTTCAGTACATGCTGCGCATGGCGAAGGCCGCCGCCGATGACCTTCTCGCCGGGCGCAAACGCACGGACACCCAGTAAGGTCTATCCCGCGACGTCGCGGCGAATCCATTCGATGAGTTCGCGCCGCATCGCGGGAATGAACTCCCGCACGAGGACCGGAAGGGTCGGGTCGTTCGAGGGGCGCGGTTGTGCTGACCGTATCGCATCACGAAGCTTCGTGTTCGAGGGTACGGGTTGCATCACGACAGCGGAAAACGATGCCCCGGAATGCGTCAGGACCATCGCATGGCCGCCGAGGAGCGGGGATGCGACGGGAAGCCAATGCAAGCGCATCAATGTCGGCTCATGCTGGCCGCGCTGATTGGCGGCGACAAAGGAAAGAACGTTGAGGCGCTCGACGACGATCCCTTTATGGTCTCCGGTAAAGCGCGCCCAATAGGTATCCCGCTTTATCCCCCATCCCGTCAGCCGCCTGAACAGAGTGGCATTTCCCACCCGCGTGACGACGATGGTGGACATGTAAAGCTGATCCGGGGTGCCCGGGACGGTAAAGTATATGTGGTAAATCCCCTTCGGAATCGACGCGATAGGCTCGTCCAGAAGCGGCGCCACGGCTTTTCGCACTTCGGCACTGATCTGAATCTTGCTGGGCTTCGGAAGCTCGATCGTAAACTGCTCGGGCGGCAGGAAGAGTGTCGCCTCGTCAACGCCGAAATGCTCTGCAATGTGCTTGCGGACGGCGGCGCTCGGCTCGCGCTCGCCGCTGAGATATTTCTCCAGCTGAGCCCTGTGGACGCCCATTTCGCGCGAAGCAGCGCTGATGCTGCCTTTCGTCAGACACAGGCGTCTCAGGTTGTCGGCAAAGTTGGCGCGCGCAGACATTCCACCATCTCAAATACAAAGACTATTCGTTGCACTGGTAGCTTGACGCTCTCGATAGGCATACCCTTAAATTTATTATGTTTTTTGTTTTGCAGGCAGGATTGCCTTCCGCTTGCGCTTCCTGGTTGAGGGCGTTCGTGCTCACCTGCATCCTAGCGTATTCCATACGCTGGCGGGAGCGCTTCCCGCACCTGTCCCCCGCATGCGGACGCGGTCGATTCTCAATCATGCGAGTATGAAAAAGTCGCGCAGATGCCGGGCGGATCAAGTCAGCTTGACTTGACACAATTAAGCGAAGAGTGCGAGTCTTTACCGGGACTCATCCTGCGGATTATTGTTATGCCTCAGCGCTCCAAGGAAGAAGCCGAGCTTCGGATGGCGATGCATGTCGCTCGTCTGGCAAGGGTTCAGGGAAAGAACCCACGAGAGGCAATACAAGCCATCAAGGACCATTTGCTGAATGTTCGCAGATTGGAAAACGCTGCTCCTGCCGATCCGCTCGATGACGATGCGCCGCAGCCCGTCATTCGTGCCGACTAAGTCGCTCTTCTGATCGCAGCGCCCGTCTTCCGGCGACGCTCGGCGACAGAACGTCATCTGCTTTCCTTGGACGGCCCCTGAATGAACCAACTGATGAGCTGGGCAGCGTTGCTGCAACCGGCGATCTTCATCAGGCGGGCGCGGTGGGATTCGATGGTGCGCACCGACAGGTTCAGTTCCGTGGCGATGTCGGCATTCTTCTTCCCCTGGGAGACCAGTGTCAGGATCTGATGCTGCCGTTCGCTGAGGGAAAGCCGCGCGCCGGCGGTCGGGCGATTGAGCCTCTGGAAACAATAGAGCGCATGGGCGAACGGATCGTCGTGGCGGAAGCTCTTGCCCGTCACCTGGCACCAGAACCGTTGCCCGGTGACCGACATCATGATGCGCTCGTCATAGTAGCTGCGGCTGCCCGGCAGGTGGTCCAGCCACATCCTGCCGGTCCGGATGAAATCGGAAATCTTCGGATAGAGAATGGCGAAACTGCGGTCGATCAGGTCGGCCTTGTCGTAGCCGAAGAGGTCGGCGAAGGCGGTGTTGCAATCGCGGATGATGCGATGCGTCGCATAGACCATCGGCACGGGAATCTCCTCCAGCGCGAAGCGCAGATGCGTCTTTTCGGTGGAGCCTTTGACGGAAGCGGCATATTGCGTCATGCAGTATAAATACTGCTAACACGCGCTCGGGTTCAAGATGTAGCCTCTCTTCTCGCAATCAGCTCTGCGGGAGGCAGCATGCGGAAAGTCTATAGTGATGCGACAGCGGCCCTGGCGGGGCTGCTCAAGGATGGCATGACCATCATGGCCGGGGGCTTCGGGCTCTGCGGCATTCCGGAAACCCTCATCGAAGCGGTGCGCGAATCCGGCGTTCGCGGCCTCACGGTCATCTCCAACAATGCCGGCATCGACGGCATCGGCCTCGGGCGCCTCCTGGAGACGCGCCAGATCGACAAGATGATCTCGTCCTATGTCGGCGAGAATGCGCTGTTCGCGCAGCAATATCTTGCCGGCGATCTTCAGATCGAATTCAACCCGCAGGGCACGCTCGCCGAACGCATCCGCGCCGGCGGCGCCGGCATTCCGGGCTTCTACACGAAGACCGGCGTCGGCACGGAGATCGCCGCAGGCAAGGATGTGCGCGAGTTCAACGGCGAACTCTACATCATGGAGACCGGTCTTTTCGCCGATCTCGCCCTCGTGCATGCCCATACGGGCGATACCGACGGCAACCTCGTCTATCGCAAGACGGCGCGCAACTTTAACCCCGTCATGGCGACCGCCGCACACACGACGGTCGTCCAGGTCGAGAAGCTGGTCGAGCCCGGCGTCATCGACCCCGACCACATCCACACGCCCGGCATCTACGTTTCGCGTCTCATCGAGGTGGCGAATGCCGAGAAGCGGATCGAAAAGCGCACCGTGCGGGCGCGTGAACAGGTGGGAGCAAACTGATGGCCTGGACGCGGGACGAAATGGCGGCGCGCGCCGCCAAGGAATTGCAGGACGGTTTTTACGTCAATCTCGGCATCGGCATCCCGACCCTTGTCGCCAACTACATTCCCGACGGCGTGCATGTGACGCTGCAGAGTGAAAACGGCATGCTCGGCATGGGGCCTTTCCCCTATGAGGGCGAGGAGGATGCCGATCTGATCAATGCCGGCAAGCAGACGATCAGCCAGTTGCCGGGCAGCAGCTTCTTCTCCAGCGCCGACAGCTTCGCGATGATCCGCGGCGGGCATATCGACCTCTCCATTCTCGGCGCCATGCAGGTGGCGGGCAATGGCGACCTTGCCAACTGGATGATCCCCGGCAAGATGGTCAAGGGCATGGGCGGCGCGATGGATCTCGTCGCCGGCGTCAAGCGCGTCGTGGTCGTCATGGAGCACGAGGCGCGCGGCGAATCCAAGGTGCTGAAGCAATGCACCCTGCCGCTGACCGGCAGCCGCGTCGTCGACCTCATCATCACCGACCTGGCCGTCTTCACGGTGGCAAAGCGTGGCGACGAGGCTCTGACCCTCGTGGAACTTGCCCCCGGCGTGACCGTCGAGGATGTGCGCGCCAAGACGGAAGCCGATTTCTCCGTCGCGCTCTGAAACGGCCGGCCATCGCTTCGGCGATGGTCGATAGCCTCCTGCTGGGCATCCCTTTCAGGACACGCAAATCAAATTCCAAGCCGCCGGCAGGCCAGTCAGCCTGCCGGCGGTAATTCCCCGTCCTGACCCGTGACGATCGGGCGGGACATTGGCCAATCCCGGTGAAGCCTGGAAACAACTGTCCCGGCGTTCGATCCGCATTGCTTCCCTTCAATCGCGATCACGCCCTTTGCGGCTAGCCGCCGCTTCGTCTCGCGATCATCGCATCAAGCGACATCACGCCCGGTCCGCGCGCCGCAATGAACAGCAGGCAGGCAGCCCAGGTGCCGTGGGTGGGCCAGGCGTCGGGATAGACGAAGATCTCGATGACCAGCGTCATTGCGAGGAGCGACAGCGCGGAGAGGCGGCTCGCAAGGCCGATGACCAGAAGGATCGGAAAGAGGTGCTCGGCAAGGGCGGCGAGATGCGCGGCGAGCCAGGGATCGACCAGCGGCAGCTTGTATTCGTTCTCGAAGAGATAGAGCGCGTTGTCGGAGAGCATCCAGCCGTTCACCTTCGTCTGGCCGGACTGCCAGAAGACGGCGGCGATGGAAAGGCGGGCAATCAGCGCAATGAGGTCATTCGGTATGCGCTCGAGCGCCCCGAGCGCCTGTTCGGAAAGGCTCCGTCGCGGGGCGGAGGCGCGTTCAGGCATCGTGTCGGTCGTCATCATGGGTCTCCTCCTTGATGGCCGTGAAGGCCCCGGAGCGGAGCAGAACGGCAAGGGTTCGGGAAAGGTCGAAACGATCGTCCGCCGCACCGGCGACAGCCTCCGCAAGGCTTGCCCCGCCGGCGAGGTGGCGGAAGAAGACGGCATCGGCCGCCGGCAGGGGCGTAACCTCGACCGTCAGATGCGGACGGGTGACGAGGGCGTGTTCGTCCCGCCAGGGATCGATGGGGCCGAGGCTGCGCTCGCCGGCATTCATCGCCCAGATCGTCACCATGGGATGGATCGAGGAAAGCACCGAGAGGGCGGGATGCGGCACGAGGACGAGCGCGCCGAGACTAGCAGGATCGACCGCGGCCAAAGCCGCTGGATCGAGAGGCCGGGCATCGGCCGCATGATAGGCGCGCCCGCGCGCGGCCTCTAGCCGCATCACGTCGGCAAGATAGGGCAGGTCGCGCGCCGGCTCGAAGGCGGCGACGAAGTCCGGGAAATCCTCGCCATAGGCAAGAAGCACCGGGGAACGTGGCGGGTGGAGGCGAATGAACGCATCGGCCATGGCCCGAAAGAAGTCCTGCCCGACGATCCTTTCCGCCGCCGGAAAGCGTGACGCGAGGGCGCCCGCGAGGCTTGCCGAGACATTGTTGCGGTAGATGTCGTAGCGCCGCCGGGGCTCGGCTTCGTTCCAGGATGTCAACCCGGCCGGCGGCGGTGCCGTCTCGAAGAGCCCTGCGGCGAATGCGTCCTGGGTGGTCATGGCTCAGGCCGCCTTTTGCCGCGCAGCGGCATCGAGCATGCGCTGGGCGGCCGCCGCCTCCGCCCGCAGCACCGGCCATTCGGGCACGTCGTTGTCCCATTCGATGAGGCTTGCGACGGGACCGAGGCGGGCGAGGACGGCTTGATAGAGAGCCCAGACCGGATCCTTCACCGGCGTATCGTGGCTATCGATGAGGAGCGGAGCGCCGGCGTCGTCGACGGTTTCGCAATGGCCGCTGAGGTGGATTTCACACACGGCCTCCAGCGGAAACCGGGCGATATAGGCGTCGGGGTCGAGATTGTGGTTGGTCGCGGCGACGAAGACATTGTTGACGTCGAGCAACAGGCCGCAGCCGGTGCGCCGGGCGATTTCGGCAAGGAAAGCCGTTTCCTCGATCGTGCTTTCGGCAAAGAGCAGATAGGTCGCCGGATTTTCGAGCAGCATGCGGCGGCCGAGCGTGGTCTGCACGTTGTCGATATGGTCAGTGACGCGGGCGAGCGTTTCCTCGGTATAGGGCAATGGCAGGAGGTCGTTGAGGAAGACGCTGTCATGGCTCGACCAGGCGAGATGCTCGGAGAAGCTCTCCGGCTGATAGCGGTCGCACAGCGTTTTCAGCCGGGCGAGATGATCGCGGTCGAGCGGCTGCATGGAACCGATGGACAGCCCGACGCCATGGATGGAGAGCGCATAATCCTCCCGCAGCTTGCCGAGCTGGGCATGCGGCGGCCCGCCGGCGCCCATGTAGTTTTCCGCATGGACCTCGAAGAAGCCGACGGGCTGCGGCCCGGCAAGAATATCGACGAAATGCTCGGGCTTGAAGCCGACGCCGGCGCGGCGGGGAAGGGTAGAGGGAAACATGGCGGGCCTTTCCGAAGGGGAGGGCAACGGCGCCGGAGCGGCGCCGTCGGTTTGAGAGGCGATGCGTCAGGCCGGCGCCGGACCCTGTTCCAGCATGCCATGTCCATCCGGGGTCTTCATCGACACGCAGGTGCCCGTCGGAACCAGCTTGAAGGCATTCTTCTGGTAGTCGATCTTCGAAGTGCCGGCGCAGGTCGTGCCCGGACCTGCGGCGCAGTCGTTCTGACCCTTCATGGCGATGCCGTAGCACTTTTCCTTGGCGTCATCGGCGGCGGCGGGTGTGGCGATGGCGGCGAGCGCGGACGCGAGCGAGCCGGCAAGAGCGAGGGTGGCGATCGTGGTCTTCATTCTCTGTCTCCGTTCTGAGCAGCCGCAATTGGCTGTGCATGAACGGCTACGGAGTGGAGGGACGCTTCGTTACAGGGCGCAATGCGGTTTTGACGGAAGCCTCCGGCCGCCGCGTCTGCAGAAACAAGAAAAAGATTTTTGATATCAATTGCTTGCATATTCTGTAGATTTTCCATCGGGCCAGCGGTAACAAAAACGTGTCTCCCGGCGTAGGGTCTGCAGCAGTGAAACAGTCGGCACGCGAAGAGGAATGGGCGGCTTGGCTGCGTCTCGCCATGAAGGGCGACGCGCAGGCCTATAACCGTTTCCTGGTCGCCGTGACGCCGCATCTTCGCAGCATGGCACGGCGGCGCTGCGATCAGTACGGCGCGCCGGCAAGCGAGGCGGAGGACGTGGTGCAGGAGGTGCTGCTCGCCATTCACCTCAAGCGGGGGACCTGGGACCCGGCCCGCCCCCTCGGTCCCTGGCTGACGACCATCGTGCGCAACAAGCTGGTCGACAGCCTGCGTCGCCGCGGCCGGCATGGTAATGTGCCGCTGGACGATGTCGCGGATTTCCTGGAAGCCGGGGACGAGACGCACGAGGCTGCCGACCGGCTGGACACGGAAACCGTTCTGGCGCGGCTGAAGGATCCGCAGCGCGATATCGTGCGCTCGATTTCCATCGAAGGGGCCGGTATCCGCGAAACGGCGGTGCGGCTGAAGATGACGGAGGTCGCCGTGCGTGTCGCCCTTCACCGGGCGCTGAAATCGCTGGCCGCCCTCTATCGGAGCGAATGAGATGAAGACCGACGACCTGATCACGCTGATGACGCAAGACGCGCCCGCCGGCATGCGCTACGGCCGTGCGCTGGCGCTTGCGCTTGGTGTGGGCATCGTCGTCTCGGCCGTGCTGCTCGTCGGTACGGTTGGTCTCAGGCACAATATGGCGAGCGTCTTCGAGACTGCACGCGTGCTGTTCAAGATCGCCGTCACCCTCGTGCTCGCCGTTCTTGCCGCACGACTCGCCATGCGCGTCGGCCGGCCGGGGGCCGAGACGAGTCGTCCCGCCCTTCTTCTTGTCGTGCCGGTTTTGATGGTCGTGATGGCCGTCATCGCCGAACTGGTCGTGCTGCCGTCGGATGCGTGGGGAGCAAGCCTCGTCGGCCGCAATGCCCTCTTCTGCCTGTTCTTCGTGCCTGTTCTGTCGCTTGCACCGTTCGCTGGCCTGTTCTGGGCCTTGAAAAAAGGGGCGCCGCAAGATCCGACGGCAGCCGGTGCTGCGGCCGGGCTTGCCGCAGGCGCCATCGCCGCAGCGATTTACGCGTGGCATTGCCCCGACGACAGTCCGCTGTTCCTCGTCGTCTGGTACACGATCGCCATCGCCGGCGTGACCGCCGCCGGCGCGCTGCTGGGACGCCGCTGGCTGCGGTGGTAGTCCTCTTCGTGAAGGCCGGCCACGACGGTGCCGGCAGCCCCCAATCTGCATTGCAGGAAACGCAACCGACTCGACATCCGCTTCATTATGGCTAATTGTAGATCAATCGATTGATTGAATTGGTGATGGATGCAGGAAACCGAACATCCGACCCGGACCAGCCTCATTCAGGCGGCGCTGCGGCAGTTCGGCCGTGAAGGCTTCGCCGCAGCATCGACACGCGCCATCGCCGCGGAGGCCGGCACGAATATTTCCTCCATCGCCTATCATTTCGGCGGCAAGGACGAGCTCAGGCTTGCCTGTGCGGATTTCGTCGCGGCGCGGATCGGGCAGGTCGCCCGCGTGCTGCCGGGAACCGCGTTGCAGCTCACGCCGGCCGGTGCCCAGCAGATTCTGCGGCGATTGCTGCGCCGCATGGTTCTCTTCCTCACGGCGCCGGCCGCCGAACCGGTCGTCGCGTTCCTCTTGCGCGAACTGACGCAACCGAACAGTCCCATCCCTGACCGGCTCTATCATACGCTGATCGAAAGCCGGCATCGGGCGCTCTGTCACATCTGGTCGATGGCCACGGGCAAGCCGGCGGAGTCCGAGGACGTGAAGCTCGCGGTGTTTTCCATCGTCGGCCAGGCAGCCTATTTCCGCCTGGCCGCACCCGTCGTGCAGCGACGCATGGACTGGAACGGTTATCCGCCCGCCGCCACGCGCGCCATCGCGCGCCGGCTGCTCTTCAACCTGGATGCCATTCTGGAGGCCGAAAATGGCTGACCTTCTTTGTGCGATCCCGCTGGTCGCCAGCCTGTTTGCCGCCTGTGGGACGCCGTCTCCACTCGCGACGGGATATGTCGAGGGCGAGTATGTTGCACTCACGCCGCTCGCCACCGCGCGCATCGTCGAAATCCCCGTTCATCCCGGCGACCGGGTTCGCAAGGGGGCGCCGCTGGCTGCGGTCGATGAGGCGGATGCAAAAATAGCGCTTGCCGCGGCCGAGGCGGCGCTGAGCCGCGCCGAAAGCGAGCTTGCGAACCTTGGCGAAGGTGGCCGCGTCGAAGAGCTTGCGGTTATCGAGGCCATGGCCGCCTCCGCCGAGGCCAATGCCGTGCGCACCGGAAAGGAAGCGGCGCGGCAGAAACGGCTCGTGCAGGAGCGGGCGAGCTCGCAGGCGCAATATGATGCAGCACAGGCTGCCGCCGACATGGCGGTTGCGGCCGTCGCGGAGGCGCGGGCGCGTCTCGCAGTCGCTGGGCTGCCGGCGCGGGAAAAGCAGATCGAGGCGGCGCGCGCTGCCGTGCGTGAGGCCGCCGCCGGCCGGGATGCTGCGCGCTGGACCCTCGACCAGCGCCGGCTCGTTGCACCCGCCGACGGAACGGTGATGGAGATCGTGCGCCATGCGGGGGAGATCGCCGGCCCATCCATGCCGATCCTTGTCTTCCTCCCGGAGGGGGCGATCAAGCTGCGGCTCTATGTGGGGGAGGGCGACCTTGCTGCAATCGGCACGGATACGAAGCTTGCCGTCAGTTGCGACGGCTGCCCGCCGCTTTCCGCCATCGTGACCCATGTCGCCGACGAGGCGGAGTTCACGCCGCCGGTCATCTATTCGCGCGATGCACGGCAGAAGCTCGTCTATCGGGTGGAGGCGCGTCCGGACGGCGCGGCGAAGCTGAAGCCGGGCCAGATCGTCGAGGTGCGGCGGGAACCATGACGGATATCGCTCCTCCCGTTGTCGCCGTGCGCGGCCTGACGAAATCCTTCGACGGCCGCACGGTCGTGGACGACGTCGCGCTGACGGTGGCCGAAGGCGAGATCGCCGGCTTTCTCGGGCCGAACGGTTCCGGCAAGACGACCTGCATCCGCATGATCTGCGGGCTGCTGACACCGGACAAGGGGGAGGGCGAGGTGCTGGGCCTCGACGTGCGCCGCGACCAGCGTCAGATCCGCCGGCAGGTCGGCTACATGACGCAGCGCTTCTCCTTCTACGAGGACCTTACCATCGAGGAAAACCTCGTCTTCGTCGCCGGGCTCTATGGCCTGCCGCGTCAGGCTGTCGCCGATACGCTGGCCGATCTCGGGCTCACCTCGCGCAAGCGCCAGCTCGCCGCCAGTCTCTCGGGGGGCTGGAAGCAGCGGCTGGCGCTCGCCGCCTGCATCATGCACAAGCCGCGTCTCCTGCTGCTCGACGAGCCGACCGCCGGGGTGGACCCCAAGGCACGGCGGCAGTTCTGGGACGAGATCCACGCCCGCGCCGCTGACGGCATGACCGTGCTGGTTTCCACCCACTATATGGACGAGGCGGAGCGCTGCCACCGCATCAACTACATCGCCTATGGCCGTCTCGTCGCCTCGGGCACGACGCGGGAGGTGATCGACAATGCCGGCCTCGTCACGCTGCTGGTCGAAACCGAGCGGCCGGGTGCGCTTGCGGCGCGCCTGCGCAAAGCGCCGGGCGTCGAGCAGGTGGAGCCCTTCGGCACGGCGCTGCATGTCACAGGCACGGACCGTTCCGCCCTGATGGCGGCGCTTGCGGCGGAGAAGGTCGAGGCGCGCCCGGCAGAGACCAGTCTGGAAGATGTCTTCATCCGCCTGATGGATCAGTCGAAGGACAATATGCGATGATCCTTTCCTTGCATCGGTTGGGCGCAATCCTGCGCAAGGAGTTCATCCAGATGCGGCGGGACCGTGTCACCTTCGCCATGATGCTCGTCGTGCCGCTGATGCAGCTTCTCCTCTTCGGTTTCGCCATCAACAACGATCCGCGCCACCTGCCGACGGCGCTCGTCGCCCCGGTGCAGGACCGGTTCACGCAGGCCATGTCCACCGCATTGGAGGTGACGGGCTATTTCGACATCACCCATGCCAATGTCACGGCGGCGGAGGCCGACCGGCTGCTCGCCCGCGGCGCGGTTTCCTTCATCATCCTCATCCCGCCGGATTTCGGCCGGCGGATCCTGCGCAACGACCGGCCGCAACTGCTCGTCGAAGCCGACGCCGCCGATCCGGCGGCCTCATCCGGCGCCGTCGCGGCGCTCGGCCGGGTGGCCAACAGCTTCCTGGCGAAGGAACTGGGTGAGACGCCGCCGCACGCGCTCGAGATCGTCGCCCATAGCCGCTACAATCCCGAGGGCATCATGCAGTACAACATCGTGCCCGGCCTGCTCGGCGTGATCCTGCAGATGACGTTGGTGATGATGGCGGCCATGGCGCTGACGCGCGAGATCGAGCGTGGCACGATGGAAAACCTGCTCGCCATGCCTGCGACGCCCGCGGAGATCATGATCGGCAAGATCACCCCGTTCATCGGCATCGGTGCGGTGCAGGGGTTGGTGGTGCTCGGCGCGGCCAAGCTCATCTTCGGCGTGCCCTTTGTCGGCTCGCCGCTGCTGCTCTTCCTCTGCGTTCTGCTGTTCGTGCTGGCGCTCGTGCTGCTCGGCTATCTTATTTCCACGGTGGCGCGCACGCAGATGCAGGCCATGCAGCTTTCCATCTTCATCTTCCTTCCCTCCGTGCTGCTCTCCGGCTTCATGTTCCCCTTCCGCGGCATGCCCGCCTGGGCGCAATGGCTCGGAGAGGTCCTGCCGATCACGCATCTCCTGCGCATGGTGCGCGCCGTCATGCTGAAGGGCGCAGCGCCTGCCGATATCGCCGGGGATTTCCTTGCCCTGACGGCGATGGTCGTCATCCTGAGCGCCCTGGCCCTGACGCGCTTTCGGCGGACCCTGGACTGAACTTGCAAGGCCGTCCGGGCTGCTTGAACGGCTGCGCGCCTTCTACGGCAAGAGCCGGCGTTCGCTCATCTTGAACCAGGCCTTGACGATCTTGCGGTTTTCGACCTCGTAGATGCAGATGACATCGACCTCGCCCTTTCCTTCCGGAAAGGTTCGCGTGACCGTCTCGTGATCGACGACGACATTCCCGACGACGATGCGGCTGAGAAGCCTTCCGTGCAGATCGGGCTCCCTGAAGCGCTCGATATGGCGTTCGCGGATTTCCGCAACATTCCGCGCCAGGAGCGTGGAGGGAAATGCATAATACTCACAGTCCTCCGCCCACCACGGCATGAAGGCGTCGATGTCGCGGGCGTTGTAGGCCTCAAGCTGCTTTTGCACCGGGAGTTCGATTTCATCCCTCAAGAATGCACCTCGTCGGAAAGCTGGAAGAGCGATTGAACACGCCGAACGCGTGTCGGCAAGTCTCTTGCCGGCGGCTTCATGTATCCGTGGAAATGTCGTCCCATTCCTGGTCCATGTAGCCGATCAGCCAATTGAGCGTGTAGTGGCGTTCATAGACGACGCCGCTATCCAGGCCGGCCGGTGGCGCCTCACCCTTGATGCGTGCGTCCACCACGGCCCAATTGTAGCGATAGATCAGGTCGGCGGCGTCGAGCAGCACATCCTGGTTCCGCAGCCGGGCGCGCTGCATCAGCCCGTCCGTCCCCAGTTCGCGCAGGGTCTCGGCGATCTTCGCGACGTCGCAGATCTTGTCGGGGCGGCCGAGATCCTCATTGATCTCCAGTGCCCATAGCAGCACATGCACGCCCTCGTAACGCCAGGCGAAGTTTATCCGCTCCTGGTCCGATGGCGTCGGCTCATTCATGAATGCCTGTTCCTTCGGCGTGAAGAAACCCTCGGCGTTGAACTGTCGTATCAGCGCCTGGCCCATGTCGTGGTCGCCCGTCTCGCCCTTGACGGCGACGATCGCAAGCGCGATGGCGCGTTCCACCACCGCTCGCGTTTCCCGGCGGGTGCTGTCGCGCTCCGTCTCGATGGTCGGGAGGTGTGCGATGGTCGGCACACCCTCCGCCTGCAGCTGCAGGATGGAGCGCGCCTTGCGCGCCTGCGCCTCGTCTTCGGTTTGCGGCAGGGCGGCCTGCGCGGGAAGGAGCAGCGCAAGCAACGCGGCGGCGATGCGCTTCATCATTTCCAGCTCCGGTAGTCCGCGGCCGTGCAGCCGAAGGGCGCCGGGCCATCGCCGAAACGGCTCTGCAACTGGCCGCAGCCCCATGTGTTGAGCGCCTCCGGCATCATGTTGTTGATGTCCATTCCCGGGGAGGTGAACTGCGAGGGCGCGCTCGTCACGTACCAGAGCCAGTAGCCGAAAAAGCCGCCGATCAGGAGGAGGACGACGATGAGGAAGAGGCCCAGCCGGCGCGCCAGCGACAGGCCCGTCCTTGCCGGCGGGAGAGGAGCCGCGGCGGCCCGATGGTCGCTCGTTCCGGTCGAGCCATAAAGCTGGGCAAGCGCATCGGCGCGCTCCTTGTCCGACATCTCGATCCGCTCCAGTCGGTCATCGAGCAGAACGGGAAGCGCCGTGTTGCCGTGCCGTACGGCGAGCGCCACCCCGTTGCTGCCGGCATCGCCGACGATGATCGGTTCCTGCCCCGCTTCAAGGCGGGTGAAGGCGACGCGCTTGGTCTTTCCTTCGCTCAGCCGGTCGGCATAGGTGATCGCCAGGCGCCCCCGCTTCTTGTCCATGCCGGTGATTTCGACCGGGATGACGGCAAGGGGCTTTGGATGCCGTAGCTGACCGCGGACGCGCAGGATGCGAATGGCGAAGAAGATCATCGCCAGGCCGCCGCCGCCCAGCAGCAGGGTGAATGCCGCCAGCGTGATGATCCTGTTCCAGAGCATATCCAGACCGAGCGTGATGGTGGCGAGATCGGGGTGATCCGCCGAGACGACGAGGCCCGCCTCGTAGTCGCCGGTGTGGAAATCGACGAACATGACCTCCACATCCTTCTCATAGCGCTGGCCGCCATGCTCGTAGGAAAGATCCACTTCGCAGGTGGTGAAGATGGCTTTGCGTGTCGTGCAGCTGCCGCCGATAGTGCCGTCGATGACGAGCGGATTCTTGCTGATCGTATAATCGCGCAGAATGCCCGGACCTTCCGTCACCACCATGAAGACGGCGATGGCGAGCAGGATCGGCGTGGAAAAATAGTAGGCGAGCGGGGTGGAAATGACCCCGCGCGTCAGGGCGAGGGGACGGGCGGGAAGCTGTATCGTGGGAAAGGTCATCGTCTGCCTGAAATTGATTTCGTTTGAAGCGGTGGGCAGATGGGGGACGGCGGAAGCCCCCCATTCATTCGGAAGAATTTTGCACTGCGGCAAGATGGTCGAGGGTATATGCAGGTCTCTCGAATCCATCCAGCCGTTGCGGCGGGGTGCGCGCCCGATGCGAACTGGAAGCCGGGTAGCGGCAAGATCGCGGCCGGTAAAGGACGGATCTGAAAGGCCGGGGTGGAATTGCGTGCATGGCCAGACAATGCCCTTGAACCGGCGGCAAACGCGGTTCCCACTTTTCCCTGAAAAACTCTAGGCGAGGGCCGACAGCCAGATTCTTCGATAGGCGTCCAGTCCGGCGATGGTCGACGGCGCGACATGGGTTTGCGGTCCCGTGGCCGGTGCGATGCCGGCGAGCAGGGACGCGCCCTGGCTGGTGCCCGTCGAGCCCGGCATGGCGATGACCGGGCGCTGGCTCAGCGCGGCCAGCAAGGTGAGGTAGAGCCTGTTCGTCGCGAAGGGTCCTTCGACAATGGTCGGCCCCTTGGCGCCGATCAGGCCGAGGCAGGCCTCGTTCATCAGCGCGAGATAGAGGCAGGCGGCGGCGTGACGCGCGGCGACGCTTGCGCCCTCCGCATTCAGCCACCGCCGTTCGTGGCCGGGAAACGGGCCGGAGCCCGGCGCGACATTGGGCGTGAGCATCAGCCCCGCCGCGATCGCTGCGGGTAGCGCGGCGGCGATGTCCTCTTGTGTGGCAGGCCCGATCTCCGCCGACAGGATCTCGAACTCGCGCCCGCCCATGACGCGGGAGGACGGCACGGCGCGGCCATAGGCGTCGACATTGGCGAGCGTGTCGCGCGCCGGATCGAGATGATCCAGATCGCCGCCGACGGCGAAGTTGATCACCCATGTGCCGGTCGAGACGACCGAGAAGGGCGCTTGCCGGGCCAGCAGATGCGGCAGCAGCGAGGCGTTGGAATCGTGGATGCCGCAATAGACCGGGACTTCGGCCGCGATGATTTCGGCAATCTCCGGCAGGACCGGGCCGAGCGCGTCGAAGGCCGGCCGGATCGGCGCCATCAGCGGGCGGATGCCGAGCCTGTCGACCAGCGAGGAATAGGCACCGGCTTGCGGGTCCCAGAGGTCGGTGTGGCAGCCGAGCGAGGTCACCTCGTTCGCCGCAATGCCGGTCAGCCGTGCCGCCCAGTATTGCGGGTAGGTGACGATGGTCGCGACCTTGGCGAAGGCTTCCGGGAACATGGTCTTCTGATAGTGCAATTGCGCCCCGACATTGAGGCCCATTGCGAGGCGCGGCGAGCGCGTTTCAGCAAAAGGCGGGCGGATCGCGGCATAGGCGTCGCGGATTGCCTGCGGATAGTCGTGCTCGTAGTCGAGCACCGGCAGGACGAGCCGGCCGCCGGCGTCGAGCAGGGCGGCGGAGGCGCCGTGCGTCGTGATCGAGATGGCGTCGAAGCCGGGCGTCCTGGCGAAGCGGCGGCAGGCGTCGAGCGTGAAGGTCCAGAGCGCTTCCACGTCATAGTGCGGGTAGGGACCGTCCGTGAGGACCGTGTTGGCCATCCGGGCAACGGCGATTTCCGTGCCCGTCGCGGCGTCGAGGACGACGACCTTGGCATTGGTCTTGCCGATATCGAGAACGGCGATGTGGCGATAGGCGGTCATGGCATGTGGAAGACGGGAACGAGGTCGGTCTGGACGGGAGACCGGTCCGGGTTGGTCTCCATGATATCGGCCATATGCGCCCACCAGCGCTTCATCACGGGGTGCTCGGGCAGGGCCGCCATGGTGTGGTCGGCCGGCCGGGTGAGGATGCCGAAGAGGATATTGGTCCTGGGGTCGAGGTAGATGGAGTAGTCGGAAGCGCCCGCCTCATGGAGAAGATCGACCAGCTCGGGCCAGATCGCGTCGTGGCGTTTCCTGTATTCCGCTTCCATGCCGGGATGGAGCTTCATGGTGAAGGCATGCCGTTCCATCAGGCTTTCCTCGCATGTTTGACCCGGCGCGCGACGATCGGCAGGGCAATGGTGACGATCAGCAGCAGACCGATGAAGATGGACATGACGATGCCCGGCACATTGAGCAGGCCGAGGCCGAAGGTGACGAGCCCCATGACGAAGGCGGCGATGACGACGCCGGCGATGGTGCCCGCCCCGCCGAGGATCGAAACGCCGCCGAGCACGACCATCGTCACCACTTCCAGTTCCCAGCCCTGCGCGATCGAGGGGCGCGTGGAGCCGAGGCGGGAGGTGAGGCAGACGGCGGCGATGCCGCTCATCAGGCCGGTGAGGAGGAAGAGGATGAACTTCACCCGGTCGACCGGAATGCCGGAGAACCGGGCGGCCATGGCATTGTTGCCGATGACGTAGACGTGGCGGCCGAAATTCGTCCTGTGCAGCAGAACGGCGAAGAGGGCGGCCATGACGAGGAAGAGCACGAATTCGAAGGAGAACACCCAGACGACGTAACCCTGTCCGAACCAGGCGAAGTCGGCCGGATATTTGCCATAGGCCTGATCGCCGAGCACGATGTAGGAGATGCCGCGGAAGAGGCTCATCGTGCCGATGGTGACGACGATGGAGGGCAGCTTGAGGCCGGCGACGAGCAGGCCGTTGAACGCGCCGCAGGCAAGGCCGGTGCCGATGCCGATGGCGACCAGCCCCGGCGTGCCGACGCCCATCTGCACTGCCGCGCCCATGGCGGTGGAGGCGAGCGCGATGATCGCGGCGACGGAAAGGTCGATCTCCCCGGCGATGATCAGCAGCGCCATGGCGAAGGCGATCAGCGCCTTTTCGGTGAAGTTGAACGTCGCGTCGGAAAGATTCCAGGCATCGAGGAAATAGGGCGAGGCCAGCGAATTGGCGATGAAGATGACCACCGCCACACAGAACAGCAGCACCTCCCAGCTCGCGAGCAGCCGCTTCATCGGCGTGCCGAGCCGGTCGGGAATCTGGCGGCGGATTGCGGTTTCCGGGTTCATGCGGGCGTCTCCTTGGCGGCGCGGTCACGCAGGATGATGCGGCCCTTCTTCTTTTCGGCGCGGGCGTTGAAGACGACGGCGAGGATGATGACGACGCCGGAAATCGCCATCTGCGCGAAGGGCGAGATGCCGATGACCGGCAGGGCGTTCTTGATGACGCCGAGGAAGAGCGCACCGAGCACGGTGCCGATGACCGTGCCGATGCCGCCGGCAATCGAAATGCCGCCGATGACGCAGGCCGCGACGCTGTCGAGTTCGAAGCCGGCGGCGATGTCGACATAGGCGACCGCATAACGCGACACCCAGAGATAACCCGAGAGGCCGGCCAGCGCGCCTGACAGCACGAAGGCGAGGAAGCGTGCGCGGCCGACGTCGATGCCGGCATAGATCGCTGCCGTCGGGTTGCCGCCCGAGGCATAGGCGGCGCGGCCGAAGGGGGTGCGCATCAGCACGAACCACATCATGAGCACGATGGCGATGGCCAGCCAGGAAAGGATCGGCAGCCCGAGCACGACGAGGCGCGGCAGGTTGAGGAAATCCGGCGTCATCTGGTGCGCGTTCACCCAGCCGCCGCCCGACAGCACGAAGGCCATGCCGCGATAGATGGTGAGCGTGCCGAGCGTCACGACGATGGGCGGGATCTGCAGCAGCCAGACGAGGAAGCCGTTGATCGCCCCCAGCGCCGCGCCGATGCCGATGGCAAGCAGGATGAGCAGCGCCAGCGGCAGGCCGGGATAGGCCGCGTCCAGCATGGCGACGGCCATGCCGGTGAAGGCAAGGTTGGCGGCAACCGAAAGGTCGATCGACTTTGTCAGGATGACGGTCATCTGGCCGAGCGCGAGGATGATCAGGATCGACGTGTCGTTGAAGATGTTGGCGAGATTGGCGGGGGCTGCGAAACCGGCCGCGCGCGTCGCAAAGCCGGCGATCATCACCAGGATGATCAGCGCCAGCAGGAGTTCACGGTTCTTGAAGAGACGCTGCATCGTCATCCGCCCTTATGCATTGCCGGTCGCCGCGCGCACCAGCGTTTCCGCCGTCAGGCCCGTGCGCTCGTGGAGACCGGCCATCAGCCCCTCGCGCATCACCATCACGCGATCCGACATGCCGAGGATTTCCGGCAGTTCGGAGGAGATCATGATGATGGAAAGACCCTCGCCGGCGAGTTCCGAGATGAAGGCATGCACCGCCGCCTTCGATCCGATGTCGATGCCCTTGGTGGGCTCGTCCAGGATGATGACCCTGGGCTTGGTGGCGAGCCACTTGCCGATGACGACCTTCTGCTGGTTGCCGCCCGACAGCGTGCCGACCGGCACGGAGAGCGCGGCGGCGCGAAGGTCCAGCCGTTCGGCATATTTGCGCGCGAGCGAAAACTCGCTGGCCGCCTTCAGGATGCCGCGCACCGAGGTGCGGGCGAGCGACGGCAGCGACATGTTCTGGTAGATCGGCATGTCCAGCGCCAGGCCATGGCGACCGCGCTCTTCCGGCACATAGACGATGCCCGCGGCGATGGCGTCGGCGGAGGAGCGGATGACGATCTCGCGGCCGTCGAGGACGGTCTTTCCCGAGGCGGGTGCGGTCATGCCGAACAGCGACTGGCAGAGTTCCGACCGCCCGGCGCCGATGAGGCCGTAGACGCCGAGGATTTCGCCGCGCCGGAGGTCGAAGGAAATGTCGCGGAATTCCGTGTCGTGACAATAGCCCTCGACCTTGAGCACGGTTTCGCCGATGGCGACCGGGCTTTTCGGAAAGACGTCGTGCACGTCGCGGCCGACCATCAGTCGCACGATCTCTTCCTGCGGCGTCTGCCGGAGCAGGCCCGCGCCGACCATGCGCCCGTCGCGGAAGACGGCATAGCTGTCGGCAATCTCGTAGAGCTCGTCGAATTTGTGGCTGATGAAGAGGATGGCCTTGCCCTGCCTCTTCAGGTTTTCGACGATGCGGAAGAGATCGTCGATTTCCTTGCGCGAGAGGGCGGCCGTCGGCTCGTCCATGATGACGATGCGCGCCTCGACGGAAAGCGCCCGGGCGATGGCCACCAGGTGCCGCTGGGCGATGGAGAGATCCTTCAGCTTGATCGTCGGGTCGATATTGCTTTCGAGCCGATGCATCAGCGCGCGGGCACGCTCGTTGATGGTCTTCCAGTCGATGAGGCCGAAGCGCGTGCGCGGCGCATGGCCGAGAAAGATGTTTTCCGCGACCGTCAGCTCGTCGAAGAGCACGGTCTCCTGATGGATCGCGGTGACGCCGGCATCGATGGCCGCCTGCGCATTGGCAAAGGCGACGGGCTTGCCGTCGATGACGATCTCGCCCTCGTTCGGGCGGTAGATGCCGGTGAGAATCTTCACCAGCGTCGACTTGCCCGCGCCGTTCTCGCCGATAAGCGCGGTGACCTTGCCGGGATAGAGCGCGATATCGACGCCGTCGAGCGCCTTCACGCCGGGAAAGATCTGCGAGATGCCGCGCATCTCCAGAATGGGCGTTTCCAACGCCTCGGCCCTTGCGGCCATCATGGAAGCTGCAGCGCTCGTCATCACCACACCGGAAAAGGGGAAAAGACCCGGCGACCGAAGCCGCCGGGAAGGTTTGGAAGGCTCAGAAGATCTTCGCGAATTCTTCGACGTTCGAGGCGTCGTAGACGAAGGGATCGGCCATGGCGGCTTCGCCATTGTCGCCGACCTTGATCTTGCCCATGCGGCCGGCTTCGATTTCCGAGCCCGGCGCGCCGTCCGTGTCACCCTTGACGAGGTGATAGGCGATCTGGGTGGCGGAATAGCCGAGGTCGATCGGGTTCCAGATGGCGAATTCCTTGGTCGCGCCCGACTTGATGGCGCCGGCCATTTCCGAGGGCAGGCCGAGGCCGGTCACATAGACCTCGCCAATCTTGCCGGCATCCTTGACGGCCTGCGAGGCGGCGAGAACGCCGACGGTCGTCGGCGCGACGATGACCTTGACGTTCGGCTGCGAGGTCAGGAGACCGTTGGCTTCGCGGTAGGACTTGTCGGCCAGGTCGTCGCCATAGACGGTCGTGACGAGGTTGAGGCCCGGGAAGTCCTTGATCTGCTTCTTCATCTCCTCGATCCAGGTGTTCTGGTTGGTCGAGGTCGTCGTCGCCGAGAGGATCGCGAAGTCACCCTTGCCGTCCGGCAGGTGGTCCTTGGCGAGTTGCAGGCACATCTTGCCGATCAGCTCGTTGGAGGACGGGTTGAGGTGCATGATGCGGCCTTCCGGCGCCACGCCCGAGTCCCAGGAGATGACCTTGATACCGCGCTGCTGCGCCTTCTTCAGCGCCGGAACGACCGCATCCGGATCGTTGGCGGAGATCGCGATGGCATCGACGCCCTGGGCGATCAGCGAGTTGATGACTTCGATCTGGCCTTCGGCCGTCGTCGTGGTCGGGCCGGTATAGATGATCTCGACGCCGCCGAGTTCCTTGGCGGCTTCCTGCGCGCCCTTGTTGGCGGCCTCGAAGAAGCCGTTGCCGAGCGACTTGACGAGAAGAGCGATCTTCATGTCCGCGGCATTGGCCGTGGACACCATGGCGGCAAGGGCGAGCGCCGCGCCGGCGAGCAGTTTCGTGGTCAGTTTCATGGTTTTCCTCCCAGTGTTGAAACGTTCACTCCTCCCGGCCGCCCGTCTTGTCAGGCCGCCGAGGTGGAATCCTCCCTCTCGGTCGAAGCCATCGGCTTCACCGTGATGAGCCTTATGCCGGCATGGGCGACCATGGCGGCCGCCTCATCCGAAATCCTGTCGTCGGTGATGATCGTGGTCACGTTCTCCAGCGGGCAGAGAATGAGGCTGGAACGCCGCTCGAACTTGCTGGAATCGACCATGACGATCAGTTCTTCCGCCTGGCGCATCAGCTTCTGCTCGCTCTGGATGACCAGCGCGTCCCCCTCCATGATGCCGAGCGCATTGACGCCCTGCGCGCCGATGAACATGCGCCGCGCATAGAAATTGCGGATCGCGTCATTGTCGAAGGGCGAGAGGATGAGGCTCTGGTCGCGGTAGATCGCACCGCCCGGAACGCTCACCGTGCACTTGGAATGTTTCACCAGATGTTCGGCGATGGCGAAGGAATTGGTCATCACCTGCAGGCGGCGGGCCGACATGAAATGCACCATCTGGAATGTCGTGGTGCCGCCGTTGATGATGATCGAGTCGCCTTCTTCGCAAAGCTCCACGGCCCGGCGGGCGATTGCGCGCTTGCGATCGATATTGATCGATTCGGATACCTTGAACGGACGCGCCGCGAGATTGCCAAGCTGTGGGGGATGCACGGCCTCGGCGCCGCCGCGCACACGGCGCAGCTTGCCCTGCACGTGCAGGGCCGCGATATCGCGGCGAATGGTGGCTTCGGATGCCTCGGTCAGTTCGGCGATATCCTGCACCGTCACGACGGGCTTTTCCTGGATAGCGCTCAAAATGATGCGATGGCGTTCGCGTTCGTGCATGGGGCTCCTCCTAAGTATGATTTATTCGCATCCAACTTATCCTGTCAATCATAAACGATCAAAAAAGATCATACTGCACTGCACAATGATCTTTAATGATCAAAAATGATTGACATTGCGAGTCGAGATGCGTCATAGCTCCGACAAAGGAGACGGAAGGCCGCACTGGCATTCCGTGATTGGACAGACCAGGGAGGATGTCATGACGGGTCAGCCCCGCCTTCTCGAAAACCGTTGGGACGACGCCCATGCCGCAAGGCTCGACGAGCCCGGCAAGCTGCTCTACCGCTCCAATCTCCTCGGCGCCGACAAGCGCATCACCAACTACGGCGGCGGCAACACTTCGGCCAAGGTGCAGGAAACCGATCCGCTGACGGGCGAGAAGGTCCCGGTCCTGTGGGTAAAGGGCTCGGGCGGCGATGTCGGCACGATCAAGCTCGACGGTTTCGCCACCCTCTACATGGAAAAGCTGGAAGCGCTGAAGGGTCTCTACACGGGTGTCGAGGACGAGGACCGCATGGTCGGCTTCCTGCCGCACTGCACCTTCAACCTCAATCCGCGCGCCGCCTCCATCGATACGCCGCTGCACGGTTTCGTGCCGTTCGCCCATGTCGACCACATGCATCCCGACGCCATCATTGCCATCGCCGCCTCGAAGAACTCGAAGGCGCTGACGGCGAAGATTTTCGGCGAGGAGATCGGCTGGCTGCCCTGGCGCCGTCCCGGCTTCCAGCTCGGCCTCGATCTTGCGGCCTTCGTCAAGGCAAACCCCGGGGCCAAGGGCGTCGTGCTCGAAAGCCATGGCCTCTTCACCTGGGCGGACGACGCCAAGGACTGCTACCTGCTGACGCTCGACATCATCAACCGGGCGATCGAATGGTTCGCCAGGGAGACGGACGGCAAGACGATCTTCGGCGGGGCCGTCGCCACGAGCCTTGGCGAAGCCGAACGCCGGGCCGTCGCCGCGACGCTGATGCCGGAAATCCGTGGCCGCATCGGCAAGGGCGAGCGCAAGCTCGGCCATTTCGACGACCAGGCCGCCGTGCTCGAATTCGTCAACTCCAACGACCTGAAGCCGCTCGGCGCGCTCGGCACCTCCTGCCCGGATCATTTCCTGCGCACCAAGATCCGCCCGCTGATCGTCGATTTCGATCCCGCCAGACCCGATGTGGACGCGGTGATCGCCGGCCTCGACGCGGCGCTGGAGGACTACCGCGCCGACTACACGCGCTATTACGAGACCTGCAAGCGCGGCAATTCGCCTGCCATGCGCGACCCGAACCCTGTCATCTTTCTCGTTCCCGGCGTCGGCATGTTCTCCTTTGCCAAGGACAAGGCGACCGCGCGCATCGCCGGCGAGTTCTACGTCAACGCCATCAACGTGATGCGCGGCGCGTCGACGGTATCCGACTATCAGGGCCTGCCGGAGCAGGAGGCTTTCGATATCGAATACTGGCTGCTGGAGGAAGCAAAGCTGCAGCGCATGCCGAAGCCGAAGAGCCTTGCCGGCCGCGTCGCTTTCGTGACGGGCGGCGCCGGCGGCATCGGCCGGGCAACGGCCGAGCGGCTGGCGGGTGAGGGCGCCTGCGTGGTGCTGGCCGATATCGACGCCCATGCCCTGGCCGAGGTCGGCGCTGCGTTTGCGAAGACATATGGCGGCGACGCCGTGCGCACCGTCACGCTCAACGTGACGGACGAAGCGGGCGTCATTGCCGCCTTCGCCGATGCCTGCGTCGAATTCGGCGGGATCGATATTCTCGTCTCCAATGCCGGCATCGCCTCCTCGGCCCCGGTCGAAAGCACGGAGCTTTCGATGTGGAACAGGAATATCGAGATTCTCGCGACCGGTTACTTCCTCGTTTCGCGGGAGGCGTTCCGCCTGTTCCGGCGGCAGAACCTCGGCGGCAACGTGGTCTTCGTCGCCTCCAAGAACGGTCTTGCCTCCTCGCCGAACGCCTCGGCCTATTGCACGGCCAAGGCCGCTGAAATCCACCTTGCGCGCTGCCTGGCGCTCGAGGGTGCGGAGGCGGGCATCCGCGTCAACACGGTGAATCCCGATGCGGTGCTGCGGGGCTCGAAGATCTGGGGCGGCGAATGGCGCGAGCAGCGCGCCGCCTCGTCCAGGATCGAGGTGGGCGAGCTGGAAGAGCATTATCGCAAACGTTCCATGCTGAAGCTCAACGTCTTCCCGGAAGACATCGCCGAGGCGATCTATTTCCTCGCATCGGACCTTTCGGCTAAGTCGACGGGCAACATCATCAACGTGGATGCCGGCAACGCGCAGAGTTTCCCGCGCTAGTGCGCGTGGGTCAGGGAGGACGGAATGGCTGAATTCAGGATCGCGCAGGATGTCGTCGCGCAGGAAAACGACAAGCGGGCAAAGGCGCTGAAGGAGGACTACGAGGCGCTCGGCGCAAACCTCGCCCGCCGCGGCATCGACATCGACGCGGTCACCCGCAAGGTCGAACAGTTCTTCGTCGCCGTTCCCTCCTGGGGCGTCGGCACGGGCGGCACCCGCTTTGCGCGCTTTCCCGGCGCCGGCGAGCCGCGCGGCATCTTCGACAAGCTGGACGATTGTGCCGTCATCCAGCAGTTGACGCGCGCCACGCCCACCGTTTCGCTCCACATTCCCTGGGACAAGGCCGATCCGAAAGAGCTGAAGGCGAAGGGCAACGCCCTCGGCCTTGGCTTCGACGCGATGAATTCCAACACCTTCTCCGACGCGCCCGGCCAGACGCATTCCTACAAATACGGTTCGCTCAGCCACACGGATGCCGCAACGCGCGCCCAGGCCGTCGAGCACAATCTGGAATGCATCGAGATCGGCAAGGCCATCGGTTCGAAGGCGCTGACGGTCTGGGTTGGCGACGGCTCCAACTTCCCGGGCCAGAGCAATTTCACCCGGGCTTTCGAGCGCTATCTCGCCGCCATGGCCGAGATCTACAAGGGCCTGCCCGACGACTGGAAGCTCTTCTCCGAGCACAAGATGTACGAACCGGCCTTCTATTCGACGGTCGTGCAGGACTGGGGAACGAATTACCTGATCGCCCAGACGCTGGGTCCGAAGGCCCAGTGCCTCGTCGATCTCGGCCACCATGCGCCGAACACCAATATCGAGATGATCGTCGCCCGCCTCATCCAGTTCGGCAAGCTCGGCGGCTTCCACTTCAACGATTCCAAATATGGCGACGACGACCTCGATGCCGGCGCCATCGAACCCTATCGCCTGTTCCTCGTCTTCAACGAACTGGTGGATGCGCAGACGCGCGGCGTCGAAGACTTCCATCCAGCCCATATGATCGACCAGTCGCACAACGTCACCGACCCGATCGAAAGCCTCATCAACAGCGCGAACGAAATCCGCCGCGCCTATGCGCAGGCTCTCCTCGTCGACCGCGCGGCGCTTACCGGCTACCAGGACGGCAACGACGCCCTGATGGCGACGGAAACACTGAAGCGCGCCTACCGCACGGATGTGGAACCGATCCTCGCCGAAGCCCGCCGCCGCGCCGGCGGCGCAATCGACCCGCTCGCCACCTATCGCGCCAGCGGCTACCGGGCAAACGTCGCGGCGGCGCGCCCGGCCTCGGCAGCGGGCGGCGGCGGTATCGTCTAGAGGTGTTTCGGAATGCCGGCTCCGGCGGCGGTTCCCCTGGAGTTTGTCATGGAGAAGTGGGAACCGGTTTTCCCGAAAAGACAAACGAAAACAAAAGGATTTAAACTTGTCTGGTTCAATCTGAACCCGACATGTCCTAGCGGGTCAGGGGAAGGCGGCGCGATTGACGTGCGCAATGTACAAGGCAGTCATGCAGGATCCGGTCTACTCGTTGCGGCGTGCAATCGGCATATTCCCCTCATGAAGTTCATCCTCCTCCCAGAACTTCAATCGTGATCCATCCTCTCCTCCTCCCTGGATGGATCGCATCGGATCGGCAGCACCCCTCCTCCCGGTTGCCGATCATCCTTTGAAAGCCTGCCGCACCTCCTCCCGCGGCAGGCTTTTCTATTTTGCGGTTTGCCGCGTCTTTTCAATCTGCCTTGCCAGGATGCACATCAGCTCGAACAGGATGGTCGCGCCGGCAATCGAAGTCATGCCGGCAAGGTCGAACGGCGGGGAGACTTCCACGACATCCGCGCCGACGAGGTTCAGGCCATCGAGCAGCCGGACAAGCTGTTGGGCTTCGCGCGTCGTGAACCCGCCGCTTTCAGGCGTGCCGGTCCCCGGCGCCATCGATGGATCGATGGCGTCGATGTCGAAGGTCACATAGGTCGGGTTCTGGCCGACGATCGCGCGCGCTTCGGCCATGACGTCGTCGGCGCCGCGGCGAACGAACTCTTCCATGTAGATGATGCGAATTCCCTGCGCCAGCGCCCAGTCATGTTCGTCCGGCGCGTAGATCGACCCGCGAATACCGATCTGCACGATGCGGCGCGGATCGAGAAGCCCCTCTTCGATCGCACGCCGGAACGGCGTGCCATGCGTGTAGGGGTTGTTGCCGAAGTAGGTGTCATTGGTGTCGGAATGCGCGTCGAACTGGATCAGCCCGACCTGCTTTTGCTTCGCGACCGCGCGCAGCACGGGCAGGGTGGTCAGGTGATCGCCGCCGACGCATAGAGGAAGCGCGCCCACACCGACGATGTCAGCAGCGCCTTCCTCGATCAGCCGAAGGGCGTCCAGCAAGTCGATCGGGTTCACCGCGAGATCGCCGACATCGGCGATATTGGCGATGCGGAACGGTTCCGTCTTGAACACATGGTGCGTGCTTCGCATCAGGCTCGATTGGTTGCGGACCTCGCGGGGACCATGGCGCGCACCCGCCCGGTTGGTCGTTCCGCCGTCCCAGGGAATGCCGGCAATGGCAATGTCCAGACCCTTCGGGGACGGAACGGCGGGAAGCCGCATGAATGTGGCATGGCCGGCAAACCGGGGCACCTTGGCGGCATCGACGGGTTGATGAAAGGTCTCGCGCATGCCGATTGTCTCCACGAAATCAGGACGGAACGGGCAGGTCGGAGAGGCTTGCTGAAAGGCCCCCTCTGCCTGCCGCGCGTCGTTCTATAGCACGGCGACAGCAGGCGGTCTGCCTCTGCCGACACGGTGAAACTGCGGCTTCGTTTCGACGTTCATGGAATAGCCGTGGCCGTGGAGTGGGCAGCGCATCCTTGGGCTCGCAGCGAAAATACGCGGCAACTCTGGAAAGGCATTGGCCGGAATTTTTTGTTCCAACCGCAGGATAAATTGGGAATTCGTTCCTCGTTTGTAATTCATTTAATCCATAGTTTTTGTGTAATTAATGCAGCTGTGGATGTGCAAAATGATGCGTCAGTCTTCAACGGCAACGGTCGACGTTGCCGTCATCGGTGGTGGTCCGGCGGGCTGCCTTGCGGCCTGGAACGCGCATCAGGCCGGCGCCTCCGTCATCCTCATCGACAAGGGCTATGTCGGCACCAGCGGCGCGATGGCGGCGGGCAACAACACGATCAGCGATACCCTGCGCGGCACGAAGGAGCGTGAAGCGACCGTGGCGCAGCGCGTCAATCGTGGGCTCGGCTTCGTGCGCCGGTCTGTGGTGGAGGATGTTCTCGACCAGGCGCGCGCCAATCTCGATGCATTCGCCGCCTGGGGCTACGATTTCCCGACCTACGAGGACGGGCGCCCCTATCGCGGCATGCTGCGCGGCCCGGATTTCCTGCGCTTCATGCGCCAGCGCCTGATCAAGGCCGGTGTGCGTATCGTCGATCACACGCCGGTCGAGGAGCTGCTTCTTGCCGATGACGGCGCGGTCGCCGGCCTCAGGGCGAGACGCCGCCGGTCCGGTGAGGAGGTGGAAATCCGCGCCGGGGCCGTCGTCATTGCTGCCGGTGGATGCGCCTTTCTCAGCGGCGGGCTCGGCACCAACAACCTGACGGGCGATAGCTATCTGATGGCCGTGGAGGCGGGGGCGACGCTGTCAGGCATGGAATTTTCCGGCCAGTACGGCATATCGCCGGTCTTTTCCAGCGTCACCAAGGGCGTGGTCTATTTCTGGGGCACGTTCTCCGATGCCGCCGGCAACGAAATCCATCTGCCGGGCGACCGCCAGAATGTCGCCCGCAACCTCCTGGACGGGCCGGTCTATGCGGTGCTCGACAAGGCGTCCGAGCGTCTTCAGCAGGGCTTCCGCAAGGGCCAGCCCAACATCTTCGCGCCGTTCGACCGGATGGGCATCGATCCGTTCCGCGACCGGTTCGAAATCACCCTGCGCCATGAGGGGACCGTGCGGGGCACGGGCGGCATCGTCATCGACGACCGCGCGGCGACCGGCATACGCGGCCTTTTCGCGGCGGGCGATGCCGCCACCCGCCAGGCCATGGCGGGCGCCACGAGCGGCGGCGGCGGCCCGAATGCGGCCTGGGCGCTCGCCACGGGATCGTGGGCCGGCGAAGGCGCGGCGGGTTTCGCAAGACGGCTCGGCGCCCACCATGCCACGCGGCGGGTGCGGTCCGCGCGCCAGCGCACGCCCGTCATCGAAGGCCCCGGCCGGGAGGTGGAGATCCGCACCGTCATCGACCGCATCAGGGGCGAGACGCTTCCGCTCGAAAAGGGCTTCTTCCGGAGCGGCAAAAGTCTCGCCGACAACAGGACGGTTCTCGAAAGCCTCTGGCGGGACGAGACCTGGCGCCGCGCCGGCACCGGCCACGACGCCGCGCGCATTCGCGAAGCCGAGGCCCTGATCGCGACCGCCCGCTGGGTGACCGAAAGCGCGCTTCTGCGCCGTGAGACCCGCGGCGTCCACCGTCGCATCGACTTCGCCGAGACCGATCCGACGCTCGCCGTCCGCATCGAGAGCGGGGGGCTCGACGCGCCCTGGGCGGTCTACGAACCCGAACTGCAGAAAGAAAGCATCGCATCATGATCGAAATCGTCAGCGCCGAGCGCTGCGTCAAATGTGACCTGTGCGTCGAGGCCTGCCCCGACAACGTGTTCGACGCGGTGGCGGACGGCATTCCCGTCATCGCGCGGCAGGGGGACTGTCAGACCTGCTTCCTCTGCGAGCTCTTCTGTCCGACCGATGCGCTCTATGTCTCGCCGCTCGCCGACGCCGTCGAAGGCCGGCCGGAGGCCGAGCTTGCCGAGCGCGGCCTTCTCGGCAGCTTCCGCCGCGAGATGGGCTGGAAGAACGCCAAGCCGCGCGGCACCGGCGGCGACCTCAGCTACCGGATCTTCGAGAACGGCTCGATCATCCCCTGACACCATCCTTCCCAGACTGGAGACCTACATGCGCAAGTTCCTGACTTCCCTCGTCGTCGCCGCGACCGTCCTTGTCGCCGCGGCGCCGCTGAGGGCCGGGGACGCCCCGGAAACCATCCGCTTCGGCGATGTCGGCTTCGGCTTCGGCACGCCCTTCGGCGTCGGCCTCCTGGCTGTCGCCGATGCGAAAGGGTTCATCGCCGACGAATTCAAGGGCACGCCCACCAAGGTGGAGTTCACCTATTTCACCGGCACGGGGCCGGCAATCAACGAGGCGCTCTCCAACGGGCAGCTCGATTTCGCCGCCTATGGCGCGGTGCCGAACATCATCGGCAAGGCGAACGGCCTCGATACGGTGATCGTTGCGTCCTATGGCGGAACCACGATCTTCGGCGCCGCGCGCCCGGATGTCGAGATCAAGTCGGTCGCCGACCTCAAGGGCAAGCGCATCGCCATCCAGAAGGCGACGATCATCCACTGGGCCCTGATCCAGGCGCTGAAGAATGCCGGCCTTTCCGAAGCCGACGTGACGATCGTCGACCTCAAGAACGCCGACCAGCTCGCCGCCATCGCCGCCAAGAGTGTGGATGCGGTATTCGGCGCGGACTTCCTGCTGCCGCTGGAAACGAAGGGTCTCGCCAAGGTCTTCTACAAGTCATCGGCCGGCGGTGCGAGCGGTGACGGCTTCGGCGCGTTCCTCGTCACCGACGCCTTCCGCAACGCTTACCCGGAGGCGACGCAGAAGGTCGTCAACGGCTTCGTGCGGGCCGCGACCTGGGTGTCGGACGAGAAGAACCGCGACGAGGTCTTCCAGATCTGGTCGCGCGCCGGCACGCCCGTCGACGTCATCACGAAGGCAAACGAGGGCACGGCGCTGAAGGGCAAATACAATCCCCGCCTCGATGCCTTCTTCACGGCCCGCTACGAAAGCGGCCTTGCCTTCAACAAGGAGCAGAAGCTGACGCGCCGCGATGTCGACCTCGCCACCTGGGCGGACGCTTCCTATGTCGAGAAGGCCATTGCCGATCAGGAACTGGACGGGTTCTGGGCCGACCGCGACGCGGCCGGCGCGGACAGGAAGTAAGACGGAGAGAGGCGGATGGCATCGATCGAATTCCAGCCCGGCGATGCGGGTGCCGCCTCGAAAGGCGTGGCGGCGCCGGCCGCCATCCTCGCCCGGATCGACCGATGGACGGGCCGCGGCGCACGGGTTTCGGGGCAGGTGGCGCTGGTGCTTGCGCTTCCGGCCGCCATCGGCCTACTCTGGCAGATCGCCGCCGCGCGGCAGTGGGTTTCGCCGCAGGTGCTCCCGCCGCCCGCCTGGGTGTTCCAGACCTTTCTCGATCTTTCCGGCAGCGGCGAGATCGCGGCGAGTATCGCGGTCAGCGTCGTCCGCATCGCCAGGGGCCTTCTTTTCGGTGCGACGCTCGGCTTTGTCTTCGGCCTCGTCATCGGCTTCTCAAGGCAGGCCGATGCCTATCTCGGCCCGACCTTCCGGGCGATTGCCACCGTTCCCTCGCTCGGCTGGCTGCCCATCCTCATCCTCCTCCTCGGTATCGAGGAATCGCTGAAAACCGTCATCCTGGCGAAAGCCTGCTTCGTGCCCATGGCCATCAGCATTGCAGAGGGCGTGCGCACCATACCGCCGCGTCTGAAGGACGTCGCGGATGTGCTGGATCTCAAACCGGCGACCCGGTTCCTGAAGCTGACCCTCCCGGCCATCGCTCCCTTCTTCTTCACGGGGCTTCGCCTGTCCACGGCGCAGGCCTTCGTCTCGCTGATCGTCGTCGAGATGCTCGCCGGAACCGATGGCATCGGCTACATGATGGTCTGGGGCCGCACCCTCTTCCAGCTTGATATCGTCATCGTTGGCATGATCGTTGTCGGCGCCGCCGGTTTTACGCTCGACCTCGCGCTGCGCCGTCTCGAAAGGCATTTTGCGGGGGAGGGGCGTCATGGCTGATCCCGGATACTTCCGGCCGCTGTCCGCGGTGCCGAAGGGCGCATGGCTTCCCCTCGGCCTCCTGGCTCTCTGGAGCGGTCTTGCCCTTGGCCACGTGGTGGAGAGCCCGCTTTTCATCTCGCCGCTTTCGGTTTTGAGCGCGCCCTTCGCCGATCCCGACGGGCGGGAGATCTGGGCGGCGCTCGGCGCCAGCCTGCTTCGCGTCTTTGCCGGCGGGATCGTCGGTGCCGTGCTCGGCCTTGCCCTTGGGACGGCCTGCGGGCTGCTGCGGGTTGCTGCGCTCTCCCTTGCGCCGACCGTGCATTCCCTGCGCCAGATCGCCGTCTTCGCCTGGATTCCGCTGTTCACCGCCTGGCTCGGCAACGGAGAAACGACGAAACTGGTCTTCACGGCGCTCTCGACCTTCTTTCCGCTGTTTCTCGCGGCGGAGCAGGGCATGCGGGCGACGCCCGCCGCCCTGCAGGAGGCTGCGGCAACGCTCGGCCTGTCGCGCCGCACGCGGCTGCTGCAACTCCATTTCCCCGCGGCGCTGCCGAACATCGCCATCGGCATCCAGATCGCCGCTCTCTCCGCCTGGATCGGCACGATCGGCGCCGAATATGCCATCGGCAACGGCCGTGGCCTCGGCAGCTACATCGCCAGCGCCCGCGATCAGTTCCGCATGGATATCGTGCTTGTCGGCGTTCTCGCGCTCGCTGCCGGCGGCGTCGCGCTGCACCGCGTCTGCCGCCTTATCGCCGCCCGTCTGTCGCCCTGGACCAAGGACTGAAACCATGACCGCACCCGCCGCTTCCCTGACCATCGACCGTGTCGGCAAGATCTTTCGTTTCAACGGCGCCCCGCGCGAGGTGCTGCGCGACGTCAGCTTCGAGGTGGGCAAGGGAGAGATCGTCGGCGTGCTCGGCGCGTCGGGCTGCGGGAAGTCGACGCTGCTGCGCCTCATCGTCGGGCTTGATCGCGACTATTCAGGCCGCATCGCGGTGGCGGGCGAGGGCGGGAGCGATCCGGCGCGGCGCATTTCGATGGTGTTTCAGGATCATCGTCTCTTTCCCTGGCTTACCGTGGCGGAGAATGTCGGCCTGGCGCTCGACCGGGCAAAGCTGCCCCGCGCCGAAAAGCGCGACCGCATCAGGCACTATGTTGATCTCGTCGGCCTCTCCGATTTCATCGACGCCTATCCGAAGCAGCTCTCGGGCGGCATGGCGCAACGCGCGGCGATTGCGCGGGCGCTGGTATCGGAACCGGAAATCCTGCTGATGGACGAACCCTTTGGGGCGCTCGACTCTCTTCTGCGCCTTCGTCTGCAGGACGAGTTGCTGCGCATCTGGCAGCACCGCGTCCTCTCCGTCGTCGTGGTGACGCACGACATCGAGGAGGCGCTCTATCTGGGCGACCGGGTGATCGTGCTGGAGGCCAATCCCGGCCGCATACGCTCGGTGATCGATGTCGATATTCCTCGTCCCCGCCGCCGCACCGATCCCCACATCGTCGCCCTGAAACGGGAGTGCTTCGACCTCGTCGCGGGACAGGCCGATGGCGACGGCCTGTTCGAAGGCAGGGGCGAGATCCGCTCGGCGTGATCGGCCCGCCCGGATCCCGTTGTCGCGATCAGAGCCTGCCGGCCACGGCCGCCCGATAGATCGAAGCATATTGGGACGCGGTCAGCGGCATGGCATTCGTCTCGGAGGAGGATATGTCGGCGAGCGCCTGCTCGCCCACCCATTCCGCATCCGAGCTGTCGAGGCCGAGATCGGCGAGCGTGGCGGGAATGCCGATACGCGCGCGCAACTCCAGAAGCCAGGCCATGAGGCCGTCGAAGCCCGTGCCCGGAAGACCGATAGAGCGTGCGATACGGGCCGTGGTCTCTTCGAGGGCCGGGCGATTGACGACCATCACATAGGGAAGCAGCACCGCGTTCAGCAGACCGTGGTGGAGATGGTGGCGCGCGCCGATGGGGTGGGCGAGGGCGTGCACGCCGCCCAGACCCTTCTGGAACGCGACGGCGGCGCTTGCCGAGGCGACCAGCATGCCTTCGCGGGCTTCGAGGTCGTTGCCGTCGCGGACCGCGCGTTCGAGATAGGCGTGCACCAGCCGGACACCCTCCATGGCGATCCCCGCCGACATCGGGTGATGAAGCGGCGAGAACAGCGATTCGAGGTGGTGCGTCAGGGCATCCATACCGGTCGCGGCGGTTAGGGCAGGCGGCAGGCCTGTCGTCATATCAGGATCGAGGAAGACACAGGCCGCCAGCAATTCCCGGTGGCCGACGATCTTCTTGAGGCCCCGTGCCGTATCGGTGAGGACGGCTTCCCGGCCGAGCTCCGAACCGGTGCCCGCGGTCGTCGGTATGACGAACAAAGGCGGCAGGTCGAGTTGCGGGAAATCCGCCAGCGTCGGGTAATGGGCAATGAGCTGGCTCCACTCGAACCGCTCCAGTCCGCGCGGATCGCGGCTCGCAAGGGCGATGCCCTTCGCCACGTCGATCGCGCTGCCGCCGCCGACCGCGATGATGAGGTCGTGGTCTCCGGCGGCAAAAACTGCGGCGCCGGCAAGCGCTTCCTCGAAGGTGGGGTTGCCCGAGAGGTCGTGGAACAGGCCATAGCGGATGCCGGCCTTTTCTAGGCCGTCGCGGACCTGCCGCAGCGGCGGCAGCGCGAGCAGACCGGGATCCGTGACCAGCAGGGGGTGCCTTGCGCCGGATATCCGGCAGCGGTGCGGTACCTGTTCGATGGCGCCGCTGCCGCAGAGGATTTCGGTCGGGTAGTTCCAGTAATGCAGATTGCTCATGGTCTTTCCGGGACATTGCTTGGGGATGGATGGGCGGCGCCGACCGCAGGCTCGCTTACGGTAAGGGCGCCGTCGAAAAACTGCTGGCGCCCGGAATGCGCCGGTGCGGCTTGGCAATTGCCAGATAGAGCAGGCCGAAGGCGGAGAGCGCCGAGAAGACTAGCACGACGGCCCAGACCTGGAACCAGGGAGCGCCGGGAGGCGCGAGCAGTTCGCGCGGCCAAGCGACGTTGACGGCCTCGAAGACCAGCCAGAGCGTGGCGACGACGTTGACGGGAAGGCTCCAGCGGCCAAGCTGGAAAACGCCCTTCGCGGGGTTCCACCGGCCGGAAAGGCGGGCAATCAGCGCGCTTGCCGTGACGATCAGGAAGACGAAGAAGAAGCCGCCGCTGCCGAAGGCGATCAAGGTGCCGACCGCCGTGGCATTGAGGCCGAGCACCAGGCCGAAGCTGGCGATCAGGGTGCTGCAGACCATGGCGGCCATCGGCACCTTACGACGGTCGACGCGGCGCAGGAGCACGGAGGCGGGCAGGATGCCGTCCCGCGCCATGCCGAAGATGGCGCGGCCGATATAGGTCTGCACGGAAACGACGCAGGCGATGAAGGCGACCAGAACCACCGCGACGAAGGGCCGTTCCGACCAGGCGCCGAGCGCATCCACCACGGCAGGGGTGACGGGATCGATGATCTGTCCGCTGATGACGGCGGCCGGATCCTTGTAGGACAGGGTGACGGCGAATGCGGTGAGCATCACGGTGCCGCCGACGACCAGCATCGAACGGATGATGGCGCGCGGAACGGAAATCCGGGCATCGGTCGTCTCCTCGGAAATCTGCGAGCAGGCGTCGAAGCCGAGGAACGCCCAGCCGCCGACGGCCAGCGCGGTCAGGAAGCCGCTGAAATAGGAACCGCCCGATGCCGCTTCGGCGCCCATGCTGGTGAACAGGATGTCGAAGGAGTGGTTGCGGAAGAAGAGGAGGAGCACGACGCCGATGCCGATCGACGCGATTGCCTCGGCGACGATGCCCGCATTGACGAAGTATTTGAGCGGATTGATGCCGAGCAGATTGACGATGAGGCCGAGGGCCAGCAGCGCTGCGCCGCAGACGATCTGGGCATCGGCGGAGGGCGGCGATCCGGTGACGAAGAGACCGAGCCAGAAACCGCCGAGATAGGACACGGTGGTCAGCGAGGCGAGCGCCGAAGCGAGATAGAGAAAGCCGGTGAACCATGCCAGGCGGTCGCCGACCAGATGGCGGACCCATTGGTAGCAGCCGCCGGCAAGCGGGTATTGCGAGGAGAGTTCGGCATAGACGAGGGCGACGGTGAACTGCAGGGCGAGGCAGAGCGGAACGATCCAGACCCAGGAGGGGCCGATGCTGATGGCCCCGAGCGACATCACCGAATAGATGCCGACGACCGGTGAAATCGTCGCAAAGCCCACGGAAAACGATGACCACAGGCTGAGGCCGCGGTCCAGCTCCTGCCGGTAGCCGTGGCTCGCCAGCAATCGTTCGTCGTTGTTTGTCGTTGCTGCGTTGTTGTCCGTCATGATCCCCTCCCGCCGATCCGATGCCAGGGCGTGCGGCGCCATCGGCTGCGATGAGGCTCACGCGGCCGCCCGGGTCATCCTTGATGTTGAAGACACAGCAGGCCCGCTTTCCCCGTTTCCTCGCGGGAGTTCGCAGCCTGCCGGGGAACGGTAGGCAAATTTAACGTCAGATAGAATGCCTATTTGATTGCGTTGGCATCAGCTTAGACTGATGTATGTTTCGCAGGGACACGCCGAGGGACCGGAATGCTGAAGAACGTCACGGATATCGACCTGCGCCTCCTGCGGCTCTTTGCGACCGTCGTGCGCTGCGGCGGCTTCACGGCCGCGCAGGCCGAGCTCAACATGAGCCAGTCGAACATCAGCATGCATATCGGCAATCTCGAAAAGCGGCTCGGATACCGCCTGTGCGAACGCGGCAAGGGGGGATTCAGCGTCACTCCCAAGGGGCGTTCCGTGCTCGAGGCCTCGCAGCGGATGTTCGAGGCGATCGGCGTCTTCGTGGATCAGGCGGGAAGCCTTTCGGGGCGGCTGGTCGGCGATCTCAGCCTCGGCCTTGCCGATACGATCGTCACGCTGCCCCATACCCGTTTCGGGGAGGCGATGGCGGCTTTCTACCGGCGCGACCAGGAAGTCCAGCTCAACCTCTTCGTCAATTCGCCGACCGAACTGGAACTCGCCGTCATCGATGGCCAGGTGGAGCTTGCGATCTCCTATTTCAGCCGGACACGCCCGACGCTCGACTATTTTCCGCTCTTCATGGAGGAGATCGGCCTCTTTTGCGGCGCCAGGCATCCGCTGTTCGGCAGGGCATCGCCGACGAAGGAAGAAATCGCGTCGGCGAACTGGGTGATGCATGGCTTCCTGCCGGAAAGCTCGATCCTGCCCCTGCGCCCCCAACGCAGCCGGGCGACGGCCCACCACATGGAAGCCGTTGCGCAGATGATTCTGGCGGGAACGCATGTCGGTTACCTGCCGTGCCACTATGCCGAGATCTGGGTCGAGCGCGACGGCATGAAGCCCTTGCTGCCGAAGCAACTGACCTACGAGGTCGAACACAGCATGATCACCTATGTCGGACGGCCGCTCAGCGAGCCTGCCCGGGCGTTCGTCGATGACCTCATGCGTGTCCACCGCAATTCTCGCCCCGCAGGGTCGGTCGGATGAAATCCGGGTGCTTCCTCACGGATAATCATCGACGCGCCTGAGCGGCGGGAGCGACGTTGGTTCTCAAGGATTGGCTGTCGGGTCGGTGCCGTCGAACCATCGTTTGCATGGCGCTTGAAATTTGTGCGCCTGCATAAATTCCAGGCGGTAGTCTCTTCGAGGAGAGGGGATGACCTCGGTCGCCGAAAGGCGTCGCGCCGTATTTTCATGCACGCAGGGGGATGGCACGGCCCTTGCATCGCTGCGGGGACGATCAGCAGGACACCAGGCGCGATGAGGGTTTTGAGCAGGGGCATATCGGCCGACGGCCGGGTTGAGCGGGGCGTGCGGTGATCGTCTTTCCCGCGCCTGCTCTTTCCGAGGCCGCGCCGCTGCGGCTTCAACGCGCCGAAGGCCATGCCCGGCTGGCCTTTCACCGCCGGCATGGGGCGACGCGGCTGAAGACGCTTTTCCAGGAAGGCTGCGTCAAGATCCGCCTTCCGCGGCCCTTATCGGACCAGCCACCCGAAGCGATCCTGATCAACACGGCGGGCGGGCTTGCCGGCGGCGACCGCATCGCCACGGAAATCGACATCGCGGAGACGACCACGGCGACCGTCACCACGCAGGCCTGCGAGCGCGTCTACCGCTCGACCGGCGAGGCGGCGGTGGTGACGAACCGGCTGACGGTCGGCGCCGGTGCACGCCTTGCCTGGCTGCCGCAGGAAACCATTCTTTTCGATGGCGGGCGGTTGTCGCGCCGTCTGGAAGCCGATCTTGCCGGCGATGCCGAGTTGGTGGCGATGGAGGCGGTGCTGTTTGGCCGCACCGCCATGGGCGAGGTGCTTTCCCATGGCGGGCTGCACGATCGCTGGCGCATTCGCCGCGACGGCCGCTTGCTCTTCGCCGAGGATTTCTCCGTGTCTGGCGAAATCGCCGCACAGCTTGCCCGTCCCGCCGTTCTTGCCGGCTGCACCGCCATGGCGACGGTGCTTTATGCCGCCCGGGAACCGGAACGGCTGCTGGACGCTGCCCGTGTCCTTGCCGGCGAGGCGGGTGGGGCGAGCGCCTGGAACGGCAAGCTGCTGATCCGCCTCGTCGCCGCCTCCGGTCTCGCGCTGCGCCAGCGCCTCGAACCGCTTCTTTCCCTTCTGCTCGCCGGACACCCGCTGCCGAAAGTCTGGCAATTATAGGAACAGCCCCATGAACCTCACCCCCCGCGAAAAGGACAAGCTGCTGATCGCCATGGCCGCCATCGTGGCGCGCAAGCGGCTGGAGCGCGGCGTCAAGCTCAACCATCCCGAGGCCATCGCGCTGATCACCGATTTCGTCGTCGAGGGCGCCCGTGATGGCCGCTCGGTCGCCGACCTCATGGAGGCAGGCGCCCATGTCGTCAGCCGCGACCAGGTGATGGAGGGCATCGCCGAGATGATCCACGACATCCAGGTGGAAGCGACCTTCCCCGACGGCACCAAGCTGGTGACCGTGCACCAGCCGATCCGCTGATCTTTTGAAAGGGCAAGCGAATGAAAAGACTGTTTCTCACCCTGCTCCTGTCGGGCGCCGCCGCAAGCCCCGCCTTCGCCCATCTCGATCCAGCCGCGCACGGCTCGCTCGGCGCCGGGTTCTCGCATCCGCTGACGGGCGCCGACCATCTGCTCGCCATGGTCGCCGTCGGCCTCTGGGCTTCGCTGATCGGCGGGCGGGCCCTATGGGCGGTGCCCGTCGCCTTCGTCGCGGCGATGAGCGCCGGTTTCCTGGCCGCGCTCGGCGGCCTCGGCCTGCCCTTCGTCGAGCCGGCCATCGCCGCCTCGGTCGTGGTGATCGGCCTTCTGGCGCTTGTCGCGCTCCAGGTGCCGACCCCGGTCGGCATGGCCGTGGTGGGCTTCTTCGCGCTGTTTCACGGTTATGCCCATGGCCTCGAGCTTGGCGGCGCCAGCGGCCTTGCCTTCATGGGTGGCTTCGTTGCGGCGACCGCGCTGTTGCATGGCGCGGGCGTGGCGCTGGGCCTCGGCATCGGCGCCGTGGCCGGCGGGCGTGCCGGCCGGATTGCGGCGCGGCTTGCCGGCGGCCTGACGGCGCTCGGCGGGCTCTGGCTCGTCGCGGGAGCCTGACCATGATCCCGGGCGAAATCCTTACCGCCGAGGGCGAGATCGTGCTGAATGCCGGTGCCGATACCGTGACGCTGACCGTCGCCAATACCGGCGACCGTCCGGTCCAGGTCGGCTCGCACTATCATTTCTTTGAAACCAATCCGGCGCTCGCCTTCGACCGGGCGCTGGCGCGGGGCATGCGCCTCGACATCGCCGCCGGCACGGCGGTCCGCTTCGAGCCGGGGCAGGAGCGCGTGGTGCGGCTCGTGCCCGTCGGTGGCAAACGCGAAATCCATGGCTTCCGCCAGCAAGTGATGGGGAAACTCTGATGGCCGCTCACCTTTCCCGCGCCGCTTACGCGCAGATGTACGGCCCGACCGTGGGCGACCGGGTGCGCCTTGCCGATACCGAACTCTTCATCGAGGTGGAAAAGGATTTCACCCTCTATGGCGAGGAGGTGAAGTTCGGCGGCGGCAAGGTGATCCGTGACGGGATGGGCCAGAGCCAGGTGACGCGGGCCGAAGGGGCGGTGGACACCGTCATCACCAATGCGCTGATCGTCGATCACTGGGGCATCGTCAAGGCCGATATCGGCCTGAAGGACGGGCGGATCGAAAGGATCGGCAAGGCCGGCAATCCCGATACCCAGCCGGGCGTCGATATCGTCATCGGCCCCGGCACGGAGATCATCGCCGGCGAGGGGCGCATCCTGACGGCCGGCGGCATCGACGCGCACATCCACTTCATCTGCCCGCAGCAGATCGAGGAGGCGCTTATGTCAGGCGTCACCACCATGCTCGGCGGAGGCACGGGACCGGCTCACGGCACGCTCGCCACCACCTGCACGCCCGGGCCATGGCATCTGGCGCGGATGATCCAGTCCTTCGATGCCTTCCCGATCAATCTCGGCCTTTCCGGCAAGGGCAATGCCTCGAAGCCTGCGGCGCTTGTCGAGATGATCGAGGGCGGGGCCTGCGCGCTCAAGCTGCACGAGGACTGGGGCACGACGCCGGCCGCCATCGACAATTGCCTCTCGGTCGCCGACGATTACGACGTGCAGGTGATGATCCACACCGACACGCTGAACGAAAGCGGCTTCGTGGAGGACACCATCGCCGCCTTCAAGGGCCGCACCATCCATGCCTTCCACACGGAAGGAGCGGGCGGCGGCCATGCGCCGGATATCATCCGCGTCTGCGGCCTTGCCAATGTCATTCCGTCTTCGACCAATCCGACGCGGCCCTATACGCGCAACACCATCGCCGAGCATCTCGACATGCTGATGGTCTGCCACCATCTGTCGCCGTCGATCCCCGAGGACATCGCATTCGCCGAAAGCCGCATCCGCAAGGAGACCATCGCGGCGGAGGATATCCTGCACGATATCGGGGCCTTCTCCATCATTTCCTCCGACAGCCAGGCCATGGGCCGCGTCGGGGAGGTGCTCATCCGCACCTGGCAGACGGCGCACAAGATGAAGGTGCAGCGCGGGCGCCTTGCCGCCGAGACGGGCGACAACGATAACCTGCGCGTGCGCCGCTACATCGCCAAATACACCATCAATCCGGCCATTGCGCAGGGGCTGTCGCGCCATGTCGGTTCCGTGGAAGCCGGAAAGCGGGCCGATCTCGTGCTGTGGAACCCGGCCTTCTTCGGCATCAAGCCGGATATGGTGCTGGTCGGCGGCACCATCGCCGCCGCGCCGATGGGCGATCCGAACGCCTCCATCCCGACGCCGCAGCCGGTGCATTACAGGCCGATGTTCGGCGGCTACGGCCGCGTTCCGGCGCTCTCCTCCGTTACTTTCGTCAGCAAGGCGGCGATGGAGGGTGGGCTGAAGGCGCGCCTCGGCGTGACAAAGGACATGGTGGCCGTCGAGAACACGCGTGGTGGCCTTTCCAAGGCGTCGATGATCCTCAATGATGCGACCCCGCATATCGAGGTCGATCCCGAAACCTATGAAGTGCGCGCCGACGGGGAGCTGCTCACCTGCGAGCCTGCCGCCGTTCTGCCGATGGCGCAGCGCTATTTCCTGTTCTGAAAGAGGCCGCCTTGCCCTATCGATCCACCGAAATCCTGCCGGCAGGCGCTGCTGGAGACCGTCTGCCCATCGATGTGGTGGTGCTTTCGCACGACCAGCGCCACATTCGCCGCAAGCTGTTGCACATGCAGCATGACGACGTCGTCATGCTGGACCTCAAGGCGCCGTTTCTCCTCGCCCATGGCGACCTCATCCTCACGGAGACGGGCGAGACCATCGAGGTCATCGCGGCTGAAGAGCTGCTCTACGAGGTCACGCCGAAGGACGGGCTGCATCTCGTCGAGCTGGCCTGGCATCTCGGCAACCGCCACCTGTCGGCGCAGATCGAGGCGGCGCGCATCCTCATCCTGCGCGACCACGTCATCCGCGACATGCTGGCGGGGCTCGGCGCATCTGTCCGCGAGATATCGGAGCCTTTCCATCCCTTGCGCGGTGCCTATCACGGCCACGGCCACCATCATCACGGCCATGGCTGAGACGCTCGATCTCCTCCGGCTGATGACCTGGCTGTCGCCGGCCTTCCCGGTCGGCGCCTTCTCCTATTCCGGCGGACTGGAACAGGCCGTGGCGGATGGCGACGTCCGGGACGCCGGGACCTTGCAGGACTGGCTGGAAAGCCTCCTTACGCAGGGCAATCTCTGGAACGACGCCGTGCTCTTTGCCGAGGCGCATCGCGCCGCCGGCGATGCGGACCGGCTGGCGGAATCGGCGGCGCTCGCGGGAGCCCTGTCGGGCTCGGCGGAGCGGCATCGCGAGACGATGCTGCAGGGCGAGGCCTTCCTTTCGGCGGCGGCAAGCTGGCCGCATCCCGTCCTCGAATGGCTCGGGCGCGCGGCGGCCTATCCCGTCGCCGTCGGCGCGGTTGCGGCCGCCCATGGCGTTGCGGCCGAGGCGGGGCTTGCCGCCTATCTGCATGCGGTCACGTCGAACCTCGTTTCGGTCGCCATCCGTTGCGGCGTCATCGGCCAGCGCCATGGCGTTGGGGTGCTGGCGGCGCTGGAGGCGCGGATCGTCGGACTTGCGGCGGCGGCGGCCGTTTCCACCCTCGACGATCTCGGCTCCGCCACCATGCGGGCGGAGATCGCCAGCCTCAGGCACGAAACCCTGCCGACACGGCTCTTCCGCTCATGAGCGGGCATTCAATTCCAAGGGAGGTATCCATGACATCGAAGAACGGCCCCCTGCGCGTCGGCATCGGCGGCCCGGTCGGCTCCGGTAAGACGGCGCTGACCGAAAAGCTCTGCAAGGCGATGCGCGAACACTACTCGGTCGCCGTCGTTACCAACGATATCTACACCAAGGAGGATGCCGAGGCGCTGATGCGCATGCAGGCGCTGCCGTCCGACCGTATCGTCGGCGTGGAGACCGGCGGCTGCCCGCACACGGCGATCCGCGAGGACGCCTCGATCAACCTGCAGGCCATCGCCGATCTCGTCCGGCGTTTCCCCGATCTCGACGTGGTCTTCATCGAATCGGGCGGCGACAATCTCGCCGCGACCTTCTCGCCGGACCTTGCGGACCTGACGATCTACGTCATCTCCGTCTGCCAGGGCGAGGAAATCCCGCGCAAGGGCGGGCCGGGCATCACCCGCTCCGACCTCCTCGTCATCAACAAGAAGGATCTCGCTCCTCATGTCGGCGCCGATCTCGATGTGATGGAGCGGGATGCGACCCGCATGCGCGCCGAGCGCCCCTTCGTCTTTTCCGACATGAAGCGTGGAGACGGCCTGGACCGCGTCATCGACTTCCTGCGCGTTCAGGGAGGGCTGTGAGTTTGCGCAAGAGCGCATGCCCCATTCTTAATCGAGCGAGCTCTCAGGCGACACGCGCTGCGAACCCGTCCGTCTGAAGCATTTCCAGCCGAGCGGGCGGCATCGCTTCATTGTCATATAATGTTTCAAAAACAATATATTATGGCAATCCCGTGAATCGATGTTCGCAGGACTTGTTCTAGTTTCTGAACCCCATGCCGCGCGGCACGCGAACGCTGCTTTCGAGATGGTCGATGTCCTCGGGGATACGATCGGCGGTGAGTTCGTCCTTCAGGAAGTCGAGGAAGCGCTCGACGATCGGATCGGACGGCCTTCTTGAACGCTGCCGGCATGATTGCCACGGCGTTCGGAAAGGCCTCGGATGCGATCCGGCCGCGGTTTTCCATCGCGACGCCCGTACCAATTTTGTGCCTGCCGGAAAACCGGGGCACTTCGCATCATGTCACCTTCCTGAATCAGTGGGAAATTCCAACGACCGATATCTAAGCCGCTTTGGATGCCTTGATGAAGCGCCATTGGCAACGGGCCTTCGGGAGGCAAGCGCTTGAATGAAGGCGCAGTGATCCTTGTCATCTCCCGTGCATAGTTGGTTGTAAGCGTCGTCAAAAATGGACGCAGACAGATCGGGTTCGTTTCGATAACGCTCTTTCATGAGTGTGGGGCGTCGTTGAAGGGGCGTGGAACGACGGGAATTCATGCTGCCAGAGCGGTGACGTTCCCTCGTATCTGCGGAGCGGCTATTTCTGGGGACTTGAGTTTTCTGCGCGTTATGCGCGAGTAATGCAATTTGCCCGGATGTGTCCGGCCCTTAAGAACGTTTGCTTTTATGAAATTGTGTTGTCGGTGGTGCGCTACCGTCTCGGGGGACTGTTCGAATGCAGGTATGGGGTGTTGCGGCGCGGAGCCTGAGCGCTGGTTCGCGGCTCGGCTTTGGGGGTATCTTCGGTGCGCCGCGCCTTCTGTTGTCGGTCTTTTTCGCCATGGTGCGTGCCGGTGCGATCGCGCTGTCGTTTTGGCTGGCGAGCGCCCTGGCAGCGCAGGCGGCCTGTACGTGGAATGTGGCGTTCACAGCCGTCGGACAAGTCCGCACGATCAATACCGCTAGCTGCGAGACGCCGTGGCGTAGTGAATATAGCAGTTTCTACAACACGCCAACGGATGTTGCCTTTCAGTATGGGTTGGGAGCAGATGATGGCTTAGGCTCCTCCAAGGCGGAAGTCGAAGATGGAGTCAATGGTGGTTCCTATGAGTTCACGTTCGATATAAGTAATGGCGATCTGAATATTAAGCTGTTGGTTGCGCCTTCATCCACGACGGACACGTATTCCGGCTATATGTTTACCGGACCCGCCGACGCTTCCCCGGCGATAGCCAATACGCCCGCTTCGATTGGTTTCACCTATACGCCCCAGCCGACGGTAACGGCGGTTGCGCCGATTGCGGGTCCGACGAGCGGCGGTACGACGGTGGTGGTCACGGGCACGAACCTTGTCGGTGCCACGGCGGTTGCATTCGGCGCCACGCCGGCGGCCAGCTTCACGGTCGACAGCGATACGCAGATTAGGGCGATTGCGCCCGCGGGAGCGGCCGGCACAGTAGACATTACCGTTACCACGATCAGCGGCACCAGTGCCACGAGTAGCGCCGACCAGTTCACCTATGTTGCCGCACCGACCGTGACCTCGGTTTCACCGACCGCCGGCCCAACGAGTGGCGGCACGACCGTGATCATCACCGGCAGCGGTTTCGTCGGCGCCACGGCGGTAACGTTCGACGGAACGCCTGCGACCGGCTACACGGTCATCAGCAACACCCAGATCACCGCGACGGCGCCGGCCGGGACGGGGACGGTGGACATTCGCGTCACCACTGTCGGCGGGACGAGTGCGACGAGCGCGAGCGACCAGTACACCTATGTGGTGGCGCCGACGGTGACCTCGATATCGCCAACGGCAGGGCCGACGGCGGGTGGAACGACGGTGGTCATCACGGGAACCGGGTTCGCATATGCGAACCCGACCGGTGCGGTGAAGTTCGGTGCAACGAACGCGACCTATACGATCAACAGCAACACGCAGATCATGGCGACGGCGCCCGCAAATTCGGTGGGCACCTACGACATCACCGTCACGACGGTGGGCGGCACGAGCAGTACAAGTGCCTCCGACCAATATACCTATGTCGCGCCGCCAGTGAGCAGCAGCTTTACCTACGGGTCGATCATTCCTTACAATGAGGGTTCGAACGCGAGCGTGTCGGTTGATTTGAGCGGCCATGCCAGCAACAGCCCCACCAGCTATGCGGTCGGCTCCGCGACAACGGCCCAGGGCGGCTCCGTCAGCGTCGACAGCAGCGGCCTGGCGACCTATACCCCGCCCGTCGGCTACCGCAACGCCAATGACAGCTTCACCTTCACCGCGACCAATCTCGGCGGCACGTCGAGCCCCGCCACCGTCACGTTGACGATCGGCAATCCGACGCTTTCGGTGTCGCTGCCGTCGGCAACGGCTACCGTCGAGAGGGCCTACAACATCGGCGGCGCCGCGGTGACGGTCTCGGGCGGCAGGGCGACCTATACGATCAACAGCATCAGCGGCCTGCCCTCAGGCCTGACCGACAGTGGCGGCGGCGTCGTGAGCGGTACGCCGGCGGTCAACGGTACCTTCACGGTGACCGTCAACATCACCGACAGTTCGCTCGGGGCAGGGCCCTACAACGCCAATGTGACGGCGACGCTGACGGTCGTCTTGCCGCCGGCGCCGACGGTCTCGTCCTTGAGTGTTTCGGCCCTGGCCTACAATACGGGCTCGGCCACGGCGTCGACCTTCAGTCTCGCAGCGATGGCCACCGAAAATCCGACGGGCTATCAGGTGGGGGCTTCGTCCTATGGCGCCACGGTCAGCATCGATAGCGCCGGCCTTGTCAGCTACACGCCTCCAGTGGGTTTCCGCGGCACCGACACCTTCAACTACGTTGCAACCAACGCGGGCGGCACATCGAATGTCGGTCAGGTCTTTGTGACTGTGAACGACCCCGTCTTTGCGGTCTCGCTGCCGGCCGCCACCGGCACGGTCGGCGAAGCCTACAATAGCGGTGGGGCAGCCATCAGCCTTAGCGGCGGGAATGCTCCCTATTCCAATTTCTCGGCCAGCGGCCTGCCTGCCGGCCTGTCGATGGACAGCGCGGGCGTGATTTCCGGCACCCCGACGACGGCGGGCAATGCCACGGTCACGATCACCGCTACCGACAACTCTGGCGGCAATGGCAGCTTTACCGGCACTGCCTCGGCCGTTCTCAGCATCGCGGCGCCGACCATCGCCATCGGTCCCGCGGCGCTGTCGAATGCCGGCATCGGCGTGCCGTACGGTGCGTCGCTGACCAGCACCGGCGGCCTGGCTCCGGTCACCTTCGCGGTCACGGCCGGCTCTTTGCCGCCGGGTCTGGTGCTCGATCCCGGTGGTGCCATCTCCGGCATCCCGACAGGTGGAGGCACCTACAATTTCACGGTCACCGCGACCGATAGCGCGACGACGTCGGGGCCATATACCGCGGCAAAGGCCTATGCGCTGACCGTCGATCCTGCGACGATTGTCCTGTCGCCGGCCGCGGGCGCCCTGGCGGGTGGTACGACCGGTATTGCCTATAGCCAGACGATTTCGGCTTCCGGCGGAACGGGACCCTACATATTCGACGTCTCGACCGGTGCTCTGCCGGCCGGCCTCACGCTCTCGACCGGCGGTGTCCTGTCAGGCACGCCAACGGCGAGCGGCACATTCAACTTCACGATCAGGGGAACGGACAGTTCGACCGGGCAGGGCCCCTATTCGAATTCAAACGCCTATTCCCTGACGATCGGCACGCCGACGATCGCTCTGGCGCCTGCCGCAGGCGCGCTGCCGGCAGCGACTGTCGGCAGCGCCTATAATCAGACGTTCACGGCGTCGAACGGGACGGCACCGTACAGCTATGCCGTTACCAGTGGTGCGTTGCCGGGTGGTCTCACGCTGAGCGCTGCCGGGGATATCTCGGGAACGCCAACGGCGAGCGGCACCTATGGTTTCGCCGTGACCGCAACCGATACCTACGGCGCGGCGGGAACCGAAACTTACAGTCTTGCCGTCGGCATTCAGGCGCCGGTCGCCGGCGCTGCTTCCGCGACGGTCTCGGCCAATTCGTCAGCCAATGCGATTGCGCTCGCTCTCAGCGGCGGTGCGGCCGATAGCGTGACGGTCGCGACACCGGCCTCCCATGGTACGGCGACCGCCTCGGGCACGACCATCAGCTACACGCCGGCAGCGGGCTATTCCGGTACGGACAGTTTCACCTACACCGCTACCAACGTGACCGGCACCTCGTCGGCAGCCACCGTGACGATCACGGTGAGCGCACCGACGCTCGTCTTTTCGCCGGCCGCAGGCGCACTGCCGGCAGCGACTGTCGGCAGCGCCTATAATCAGACGTTCACGGCGTCGAACGGGACGGCGCCCTACAGCTATGCCGTTACCAGCGGTGCGTTGCCGGGTGGTCTCACGCTGAGCGCTGCCGGGGATATCTCGGGAACGCCAACGGCGAGCGGCACCTATGGTTTCGCCGTGACCGCAACCGATACCTACGGCGCGGCGGGAACCGAAACTTACAGTCTTGCCGTCGGCATTCAGGCGCCGGTCGCCGGCGCTGCTTCCGCGACGGTCTCGGCCAATTCGTCAGCCAATGCGATTGCGCTCGCTCTCAGCGGCGGTGCGGCCGATAGCGTGACGGTCGCGACACCGGCCTCCCATGGTACGGCGACCGCCTCGGGCACGACCATCAGCTACACGCCGGCAGCGGGCTATTCCGGTACGGACAGTTTCACCTACACCGCTACCAACGTGACCGGCACCTCGTCGGCAGCCACCGTGACGATCACGGTGAGCGCACCGACGCTCGTCTTTTCGCCGGCCGCAGGCGCCCTTTCCGAGGGAGTTCGCGGGGTGGCTTACAGCCAGACGCTGGCCGCCAGCGGCGGCATGGCGCCCTATGCCTATGCCGTCACGGCAGGAACCCTGCCGGCGGGGCTGACGCTGGACGCGGCAACGGGCGTCATCTCTGGCACGCCGTCGGCAGCGGGAAGCTCCGGCTTCACCGTCACCGCCACGGATCTGAATGGCGCCAGCAGCGCGGTGGCCTATTCGCTCGCCATCAGGACACCGGCGGTTACCTTCACCTTCACGCCGGCCGCCGGCGTGCTGCCCAAGGCGATGGCGGGCGAGGACTATCGCCAGTCGATCACCGCTTCCGGCAGCACCGGGCCGTTGCTCTATCGGGTCGCCGCCGGCGCCCTGCCGCAGGGCATGGTCCTCAACGTCTCCACAGGCGAACTGACCGGCCCGCTCGATGCTGCAAGCGAGGGCGACTATGCCTTCACCATCGCGGTCGAGGACAACAACGGCGCCACCGGCTCGGCCGCCTACAGCCTGACGGTTGCCCCGCGCAACGTCACGGTTACGGACAAGGTGGTGGACGTCCCCGCCGGCGGCACGCCCGCCGACGTCTATCTCAACCGTGGTGCGACGGGTGGACCGTTCATCTCGGCCGAGACGACGTTCGTCGAGCCGCCGGAGGCCGGAACGGCGACGGTCATTCGAGGCCAGCTCGCCCAGGCAGGACCAGTTAGCAGCCCCGTCGGCTGGTATCTGCAATTCACCCCCAATCCGGCCTTCTCCGGAACGGCAAGGGTCGGCTTCCGCCTGATCAGTGCGCTCGGCACGTCCAACACGGGCACCGTCACCTACAATCTCGGCTTCAATGCCGGCGCGGTGGCCGAGGATGTCGATGCGCTGGTGCGCGGCTTCGTCGAGACGCGCCAGAGCCTCATCGCCAACGGCATCCATGTTCCCGGTCTCCTGGAGCGCCGCCAGATGGAGCAGGCGAATGAATCCGTCACCGCCCGCATGACGCCTTCGGAAGACGGCATGACGGCGCGCTTCTCCACCAGCCTGGCGCAGATGGATGCTGCGCGCGATGCGGCCGACGGCATCGAGGGTGCAGCCGCTTCGCCGTTCAATGTCTGGATCGACGGCAGCATTCTCGCGCACCAGCGTGACCAGAACGGCGGCAAGTGGGGCAGCTTCGCCATGCTCAATTTCGGCGCGGACTATCTCGTGTCGGACAAGGCGCTGTTGGGCCTGTCCTTCCATCTCGACCGGATGACGGACCCGACGGACGCCGATGCCGAACTGACCGGTAACGGCTGGCTTGCCGGCCCCTATGCCTCGTTCGAGATCGGCAAGGGCGTCTATTGGGATACGAGCCTGCTCTATGGCGGGTCGGCGAACGACATCGACACGGTGCTGTGGGACGGCTCGTTCGACACGACACGGTGGATGGTCGATACGGCGATCAAGGGCCAGTGGCAGATCGACGAAGCCACCGTGCTGACACCGCAATTGAGAGCCGTCTACTTCAACGAGACGGTCGATGACTACAAGGTAAGCAACGGAGCGGGTGACGAGATCGTCATCGACGGCTTCGACACCGAGCAGTTCCGTGTCAGTCTGGGCGCGGAGATCGCCCGGTCCTTCACGCTGCAGAGCGGCGCGCGGGTGACGCCGAAGGTCGGCGTGACGGTCGGCTATTCCGGCCTCGACGGCTCCGGGGCCTACGGCACCCTGACGGCCGGCGTCTCCATGGAGACCGCCGACTTCTGGATGCTCGAGGCAAGCCTGCTGCTGAATGTCGAAGGCGACGGCCAGAAATCCGCCGGCGGAAAGATCAGGGCTTCCAAGCAGTTCTGAAACGACTGATAGTCATTCCCAATGAATAGACCGCCGGCGATGAGCCGGCGGTTTTTTGTTCGCGCTGGTGCTTCAAATAAATCCGTGCGTCGGGTTACCTGTAGTCGTCTGATGTTCCTCTGCTTGGAGAAGACATTGACGCTCTTTCGACGTTCCGCCCGCCGTCTAATTCTGATCGCTTATCCTCCGGCCCGATGCCGTGTCGAAGACGTGCAGCCGGGTGGTATCCGGGCGAATGTGGATGGTTTCGCCCGGGCGGATGGGCAGGCGGTCGCGGCCGAGATAGGTGAGTTTCTGGCCGGCCATGTCGAGAAGCAGCAGGGTTTCGGCGCCGGTCTGTTCGACGACCACGACGGTGGCCGCCGTTCCGGCGGGATCGAGCAGCAGGTGTTCCGGGCGGATGCCGAGCGCGACCCTGGTGGTGTCGGCGATGGCGTTCGCCGGGACCGAGAGGCCGCTGCCGCTGATGAACTGCCCGTTTTCGATACGCCCCTCGATGAAGTTCATCGCGGGCGAGCCGATGAAGCCGGCGACGAACATGTTGGCGGGATGGTCGTAGAGGTCGAGCGGCGATCCCACCTGCTCGACGATGCCGGCCCGCATCACCACGATCTTGTCCGCCATGGTCATCGCCTCGACCTGGTCGTGGGTGACATAGACGGTGGTGGTGCCGAGGCGCTGGTGCAGCGCCTTGATTTCCGCGCGCATCTGCACGCGCAGCTTCGCATCGAGGTTCGACAGGGGCTCGTCGAACAGGAAGACGCGCGGATCGCGCACGATGGCGCGGCCCATCGCGACGCGCTGGCGCTGGCCGCCCGAGAGCTGGCGCGGCAGCCGGTCGAGCAGGGCCGAGAGATCGAGGATTTCGGCCGCAGCGGCAACGCGCCTGTCGATCTCCTCTTTCGGCTTGCCGGCGAGCTTCAGCGAGAAGCCCATGTTCCTGGCGACGGTCATGTGCGGATAGAGGGCATAGTTCTGGAACACCATCGCGACGTCGCGCTGTTTCGGCGGGATATCGTTGACGACGCGCGCGCCGATACGGATCTCTCCGCCGGATATGCCCTCAAGCCCCGCGATCATGCGCAGCAGGGTGGACTTGCCGCAGCCGGACGGGCCGACCAGCGCGACGAACTCGCCATCCGCGACCTCCACGTCGACGCCGCGCAGGACTTCGACCGCGCCATAGGATTTGCGGGCTTCGCGGATCTGTACTTCAGCCATGGTCTTCACCTCTCACTTTGCGGTCACGTCGAAGGCCAGGCGCGAAAACGCCTCGGGTGGTGCGCCATTCGCCTGCATCAGGCGGGTCATCAGGCCGGCAAGGCGTTGCTCCTGCCCTGGGTCGGCGAGCGGCGTTTCCTGGCCGGGATCGGCCGTGAGATCGTAGAGGCGCGTTTCGGATTCGAGCAGCGCGCCGGGGCCGTAATTGTTGTACATCGGCGATCGCTCGATCACCGGCACTTTCAGCAGCGTCGCGCCCTTGGTGAAATCGAGCGGCGGCGAGAGCTCGACCGCGGCGAACTCGGCCGGCGTGAACGGCGAGAAGATATGCGTCGGCATCAGCGTGTACTGGTAGAGCTCCTGCTGCGACAGGTCCTCCGGGAAGCGGTGATAGGTGTAGCGGCCGTCGGCGACATTCACCGCCCCGCCGAAGTAACCGAACAGCGCGCCCTGGCGCGGCGACGTGCCGTCGGCCATCGCGCGGAGCGAAAAGCCTTCGTTCTCGGGCGGCGGCGTGGCGCCGAAGAGATCGAGGAAGGTCGCCGCCAGGTCGATCGACTGGGTGAGCGCGCCGGAACGGCGTCCCGCACGTTCCGCATGGCGCGGATCGTGCAGGAAGAGCGGAATATGCGCCACTTCCTCATAGAGGTTCATGCGGTTCTTGGCCCAGAAATCGTGTTCGCCGAGCAGGAACCCATGGTCGGTGGTGACGACGAGGGCCGTGTCCTTCCACAGGTCGTGTCGGTCGAAATAGTCGAGCAGCTCGCCGAGCAGGTGGTCGCACATCGCCACCACGGCATAGTAATTGGCGCGCAGTTCCTCGCATTCCTCAGGCAGTTCGTCGACACGGCCGTAGCGCGGCCAGTCGCGGATCGGGCCCTTCCAGCCGGTGTCGAATGCAGCCTTGAAGCGTTCCGGCGCCGTGAAGGGTTCATGCGGATCGAAGGTCTCGATCTGCAGCATCCAGTTGTCGGCATCGCGGTTGCGGTCGAGGAAGTCGAAGCCCTCGGCAAAGCAGCGCACGGACGGGAAGTCCTTCTCTTCCTTGATGAATTCGCGGTTGACGATGTTCTGGCCGAAATAGGACCGCCGCTGGTCGCTGAACTGTCGGGCATGGTATTTTTCGCGCAGGCGTTCCCAGTGGGGCTGCACCATCGCCTTCCAGCGGTCGCCCTCCTGGCCGCGCACGAATTCATAGGAATCGTAGCGGTTGTGATAGGTCGCCCCGCCGTCTTCCCAGTAGTGGAAATGGTCGGTCACCAGATGGCTGTAGGTGCCACACTGCTGGTGCAGGATTTCCGGAAAGGCATTGTCGAAGGGTTCCAGCGGCCCCCAGCTGCGATGCAGGAAGGTGAGGCGGCCGGTCAGCATGTCGCGCCGGGCCGGCATGCACGGCAGGCTGCCGACATAGTGTTTGTCGAAGGTCACGCTGCGGGCCGCGAGCCGGTCGAAGTTCGGCGTGGAGATGCGCGTTCCACCATAGGGGCCGAGCAGGTGCCGGTTGAGGGAATCGAACAGGACAAAAACCGCCTTCATGCTACTTCACCGCTCCTTGTGTGAGTCCCTTGACGATGTAGCGCTGCGCGACGAGCAGCACGAGGATGGCCGGGACCATGGCCAGCGCGGCGCTGGCGGCCATCTGGGTGTACTGGATCTCGAAATCCTGGGCGAACTTGGCGATGGCGACGGGCACGGTGGCCGTCTGCTTCATCGTCAGCGTCAGGGCGACGGCGAATTCGTTCCAGGAAAAGATGAAGGTGAGGATCGACGTAGCGGCGAGGCCCGGTGTGATCAGCGGCAGGATGACATGCCACAGGATATGCGGCGTATCGGCCCCGTCCATGATCGCTGCCTCTTCCAGCTCCTTCGGCACGTCGCGCACGAACACCGCCATCAGCCAGATCGCCATCGGCAGGTTGAGCGTCGCATGGGCGAGGATCAGGCCGGTGAAGGTGTTTTCCAGCCCGACCGCCCGGGCCATGGTGAACCAGGCGCTCGCCAGCGCGACGGGCGGGATCATGTGGAAGATCATCGTCCAGGCGAGGAAGAGGTGAACGGTCCAGGCGGGCCAGCGCATCCGGTTGAGCGAGAAGGCGGCGAGCGTGGCGACGACGACGCACAGCACCGTGCTGGCGACGCCGACGATGATCGAGTTGCGATAGTTGAGCAGGAAGTCGGAGGTCTTCGACCAGAGCACTTCGGCAAAGTTGCTGCCGATGGGCGTGAAGAGCACGTCGCCCATCAGAAGCGAGATCTGTGTGCGGAAGCCGGCCGCCACGGTCCAGACGATCGGCACGAGGACGAGCGCGGCGGTGACCGCCAGGACGAGATGGACCGGAAGGGTGGAATTGGTGCGCCGGCTCATGTGCTTGCTCCCGTGCGGCGGCGTGCCGAAAGGGCGACGACGAGAAGGAGGGAGACGAGGAAGATGATGGCGACCGACATGGCCGAGCCGTAGCCGGCCTTGTCCTCGGTGAAGAAGCGCTGGTAGAGCGTGAAGCTGATCACCTCGGTCGACGTGCCGGGGCCGCCGCTGGTCAGGAGATAGACCTCGTCGAAGACCTTGAAGGCGAGCACGAGGCGGAAGGCGAAGGTGACGACGATCGTCGGGATCATCAGCGGCAGCGTGACATGGACCAGTTCCTGCCAGGCGCCCGCGCCGTCCATCCTGGCGGCCTCGAAGACATCCTGCGGCAGCGATTCGAGCCCGGCCAGAAACAGCAGGAAACAGAACGGCGTCCAGTGCCAGATATCGACAGCAATGACCGAGAGGAGGGCGGTTTCGGGACTGCCCAGCCAGTCGTGCGGCAGGATGCCGACAAGGGAGAGGGCCTTGTTGGCGAGGCCGAAATCGAAATTGAGCATCAGCTTCCAGATGGCGCCGATGACGATGCCCGGGATGAGGATGGGCAGGATGAAGATCGCCCGATAGAGCACGCGGCCGCGCACGATCTTGGTGCAGAGCAGCGCCATGGCGAAGCCGAGGACCATCTGGCCGGCGACGGCGCCGAAGGCGAAGATCAGCGTGTTGGAGATGCCGGCGCCGAACAGGCTGTCGGAGAACAGCGCCTGGTAATGGGTGAGGCCCACCCAGGTGCGAACCGGCTGCCCATCCGCCCAGGTGATGGTCTGGAAGCTGGTGAGAAACAGGTTCGCGATGGGCAGGACGCTGAGGGCGAGCATCATGGCGAGGGCCGGACCGAAGGTCAGCCAGCGCCAGAGACGCTGGCCGCGGTCTTCGGAGACCTTTGCCGGCCGCCGCGGGGACGAGGATATCTGTGTTTGCGCGGCGGCCATGGTCCGGTCCTTACTTCAGCGGATCGAGCTTGCCGGTCTTGTAGGAATGACCGGCCATGATCTTTTCGATCTCGTCGGACATTCCGTTCAGCGCGTCGACGGTCGTGATCTCGCCGGCGACGGCCCGGTTGAGGCCGAGTTCCAGTACCGAGATGACCTCGCTGGCCTCCGGGAACTGGTAGATGTTGACGGCATGCGGCAGGGCGTCGGCGAGCGGCTTCATCCAGCGATAGCGGCGCTCCTCGGCAATCGGCTCCTTGTAGACCGCCGCGTTGACGGGAATGCCGCCGGCCTTGGCCGTCTCGAGCTGCGCGGCCTTCGTCTGGAACCAGCGCAGGAACTCCACGGCGGCGCGCTTGCGGTCGTCGGGAACGTTCCTGGAAATACCGGCCAGCCAGTGACCGAGGCCGGGCGAGGTGGGGAACCCTTCCACGGACGGTGTCGGCGCCCATTCCACCTTGTCGACGATGGCCGACTTGTTCGGATCGTCCATCTGCGACCAGGCGGCGATGACCATCATGATATGCGCCGAATGGCCGGTGAGCATGGCCTGAAGGACTTCGGCCTGGTCGGCGGCCGCCGTCTTCGGATGGCCGGCCTCCTTGGCGAGGCGCACATAGTAGTCGAGGGCTTCGCGGCCGCGGTCGGAGTTCAGCGTGACGGAATAGTCGCCCGCCGACTGGTCCTTGAAGATGCCGCCGCCGAAACCGTAGAGATAGGGATAGAAGTCGTAGGCGACGGTGTGCGGCCCGCGCGCGCCGCGCTGTACGATGCCGTACATGCCCGGCGGATTGTGGAACTTCCTGGCATTGGCTTCCAGTTCGGCGAAGGTCTTCGGCGCCGAAAGGCCAGCCTCCTGATAGAGATCGCCGCGATAGTAGAGCATCGGTATCAGCGGCGAGACCGGCATCGACATCAGCTTGCCGGCCTTGGTCATCGTCTTGCTGGCGGCGTCATAATAGACTGTGTCGCCGAGCGTGTAGACGTCCGGGTCGAGCTGGAAGCCAGGGTCGATGTCGGTGATCGCCTCGACGAAGCCGCCGGCATACATTTCGGCGAACCAGCCGGAATTCATGATCAGGATGTCGTACTGGCCCTCGCTCGCCCGCACGGAATTGCGCTGCTTTTCGAGGGAGCCGGCGAAGGGGTTGACGTCGAGCTCCACTGTGTTGCCGGTTTCCGCCTCATAGGCCTCCACCGTCTTGCGGAAGCTTTCGAACCAGGGCGACTGGTTGATCACGATGGTGATCGGCGCGACGCTGGCGGCATGGAGCGGCCGGAAGGCGCCCGGCACGAGGCTGGCGCCGGCGGCCAGTCCCATGCCCTTGAGGATCGTGCGTCTCGGAATGCTGGTCTTGAAGGTCATCGATGAGTCTCCCATTGCCTCATGAATGTTCACTGCTTGCGTTTCGCTTCCAAGAAAACGGGTGCTCCCTGCGGCCCTCCTGCCGCATCGGGGTGCTCCCCGTTCTCCTATTCGCAGAAAATGGGGCTTGCCCAGTTCCATTGGCCGTTGGCCTGGCGCATGCGGGCATAGATCCAGTCGCCCTTGCGCAGGGGCTCGATGGCGAGCGCCCCGCGCCACTGCCATTGATGCGGGCGCGGCAGCGGATGCAGGCGGAAGGCCGGGCTGTCGATCGGGCCGAGATTGCCTGAAAGCGCGCCCTGCAGCAGGCGTTCGGCGCTCGACTCAAAGGTCTGGCCGTCCAGCACCAGCCGCACCTTGGCGTCCGGTGCGATGCGGATGCGGGCCGCGATCGCCTGCATGGAGGCGGTCGTGTTGTTGGGGTTGGCGATCGAGCGGATCGTGAAGTCGATGCGGTTGCCGGAAAGACGGATGTCGTTTTCGTCCTTCGCATCGCCGCCGCCTTCCAGCGGCGAAACCACTTCGGAGCCGCGCAGGCGCGGTTCGACGGAGAGGATGTCGCCGCCGGCAAGCTCCAGCGAGCCCGTCCAGTCGTGGAATTTTCCGCGCGCGCCCCAGCCGAGCTCCAGCACGAGCAGGGTTTCGATGCCGCCGTCGGCGGTGTCGACCGGGCTTCTTTGCAGGTCCGGCGTCACCCGGCTGACGACGTCGCCGTTGCGGATGAGGTCGATATAGTCGATGGCGCCGCCTGCGACCGCCTCGAGCTCCAGCAGACCGTGTCCGCCCGCCGCAAGACTGTCCCCCTGCATGGCGTCGCCGAGCGCGAAGAAGAGATGGCTCGCATCGCCGGTCAGCGCATTGGTATGGCGCCGGTGGATGCCGTGCCACAGGGCGGTGCGGGAATTTTCCGGCGCGTAGACGGCCGAGCGGCCATGGCCGTAGGAACCCGGATAGCCGCTGTGGTGATCGGTATTACCGAGGAAGCCGAAGCGGATGCCGCGGTTGAGGCCATGGCGGGCGGTGGACTGGCCGTCGCTGGGCCCCATGGAATGCAGGAACGGCCGGTCCATGATCGAGGTTTCGGAACAGCCGTGCATGGAGATGATCTCCATCACCGGCGACAGGTCCTCGATGACCGTATCCCAGTTCACGCCGCGCGCGCCGAGGCGGTAACCAATATGGTGCGGGAAGGCGAAGACGCCGTCGCCATGGGCGGCGCGCAGCCGGGCATGCAGGTCCGCCGGCGTATCGGCCTTGACGATCTCCTGGCGGCCGATGTCGCGATAGACGATCGTGTAGTCGCCATGGGCGAAGGAATGGATTTCGTAGCCCGGAAACACGGTGAAGACGCCCGGCTCGTCCGCCGCCGCCAGCGTGTCGAAATGGGCGGCCCACAGCGTTTCGAGCTTGGCGAAGCCCTTCACATGGAAATCGACGATATGGGCGACACTGGGATCGTCGACCGGCATGTCGGGCCAATAGGCATGCCCGGTGACGGACACGAAATCGAGCTGGCGGCGGGCACGGCGCAACGCCTGCTCCAGGCTGCCATGGCCGTAGGAAATGTTGCAGTGATTGTGGATGTCGCCGTAATAGGGCCGCACGCCAAAACGCGCGGCAAGGGGCCGTAGCCGCTCCGGCAGACGCTCACCCAACATACTGCACCCCTCCCTCTTGCGAACGGCCGGGAAGCGTCAGGCTTCAGGCGCAGTCGACTGATACAATATGTATTGTACGGTATCAGATGCATTTCGGGATGCAAGCATGTTTTTTGCCGGCGTGCACGCGCATCCCCGTCAGGCGGATAGGTCTTTCAGCGGGAGGGTGCGCCGGTGCTGTCGCGGAACTCGGCGATGCAGTCGAGATAGACGATCTGCGGTGCCTCGCGGGGTGCCTCGATGCGCCGGTAGATGACCTCGATGAGGCTCCTGGCGGCGGCGAGATAGGAGCTTCCGGCCATGCTCATGAAACCGAAATGCTCGGTCGGAACATCGTGGTGGCCGAGCACGACGAGGCTGAGGTCCTGCGGGCAGGAAATGCCCAGGTCGGTGAGGCATTGCCGGACGCCGAGGGAATCGGAAATGCCGAGCGTTGCCATTGCCGTGAAGGGGAGCCGGCCGTCCCGGTCGATCAGTGCGCCGAGCGCCGCCTTCAGTGTCTCACCGACACGCTGGGTCGGGTGCAGGACGCCGCCGAGCACGATGCTTTCCGTGTGTTCCCATCCGGTCTTGCGGCGCCGGCCGATCCGGTCGAAGGCGCGCCGCACGGAAAGGATCGGCTGGGCCATCGAATCCAGCGAAACCAGCGCGATGGATTGGTGCCCCAGCTCGGAGAGGTGCTCCAGCGCCAGATCCAGCGCTTCTTCCCAGTCGGTGCCGATCCGGTCGATGTCGACGCCCGCGACGGAATTCCCGTCGACGACGAGGGCGCGCGTCTTGCCCTGGAGAAGGTTGAGCAGCCGGATCGGGATGTTCTCGTAGTGGGACTGAAGGATTGCGGCGTCGAAATCCGGAACCGACGTCAGGATATCCAGCAGGTGACCGGTATTGTGATAGGAAATCTGGACGACCTTGCTGCCGGTGCGCGAAAGGTGCTCGACGATGTGGTTCTGTACCAGCACGCAGCGCTCGTTGAGGCTGGCATTCGACAGGATCAGCAGGCTGTCGAGGTGCCTGGCGGGGCCGGTGCCGTTCCCGGCGGACGCATCGCCGTCCTTGACGACATAGGTGCCGCGACCGACCTGCGACGTCAGCAGGCCTTCCTCGCGCAGGCGCGTCAGCGCCTCCTGCACGGTGGCCTGGCTGACCTGGTGACTGCGCATCAGGTCGCGCACCGTCGGCAGCCGTGCGCCATCGTCGAGCCGCGCAATCTGGTCCCGCAGCGAAGCAAGGACCGCCTGTGAAGATGCAGCGCGCAAAGGTCTGCCCCGATCGTCGATTCGTGTCTGTTTCTTACCGCTTGTAATCGGATACATTTTGAATCCTGCCCCGGCAATCCCGCCCCTTCGGCCGAAATGCCCTGGCAATGGGTCTCCTGTTCGCGTCTGATTGTATTATAGCGGATACAAATTGAACTTTACAATTTGATTTTCGCGTATACGCTTGGCGCAGAATTGGCAAATGCCGTCCCTCGCAGCGATCGGAAGGGGAGCCCGTCGTGCCGCAAAGCCCTGTCAGGAAACGAGGCAGCCCGGATGCCGGCGCAGGTAGCCCTGCCGGGGGCGCGGCCTGATACATTGAAGAGAGCGGGTGCTGCCTCATCGAGCGCCCAGCGTGCCACCAAAGCGGATTGATCATCATGTCTCGTTCGGCTGCCGACCGGATCGCCGTCGCCGTCATCGGTGCGGGCTTCATCGCCGATTACCACATCAACGGCCTTCGCGCCGCCGGCGGAGCCGATATCGCCGTTCTCGTCGGCCGGCGGGCGGAAGCGGTGCAGGCGAAGGCCGCGGCGCTCGGCATCGGGCGGGCGGAGACCGACTATCGCCGCGTGCTCGACGACGGGGCGATCGACGCCGTTGTCATCGCGACGCCCGACGATACGCATGCGCGCATCGCCATCCATGCGCTGGAGGCGGGCAAGCGGGTGCTCCTGCAAAAACCGATGGCGCTGGACAGCGTGCAGTGCCGCGCCATCCTCGCCGCGGATGAACGGGCGGGACGCCGCCTCACCGTCAGTTTCATGCATCGTTATTTTCCGGAGGTGCGCTGGCTGCGCGGCCAGCTCGAGGCCGGCGCGTTCGGCGCGGTCCATTCGGTGCGCCTTCGCAACGCCACGCCCGGGGCGGACTGGACCGACTGGTTCTTCAAGCCCGGCAATGTCTCGGGCGGCGTCGTCATGCAGCTCGGCGTGCATGGCATCGACCTCGTTCAGCATCTTCTCGGTTCGATCGAGAGCGTCGCCGCCGACATGACGACGGCAAGGCCGGAGCGGCAGCTTGCGGACGGGCGGCGGGTGCGCACGGAACTTGAGGACAATGTGCTCGCCACCTACCGGCTTGCCGGCGGCGCGCGGGTGAGCCACGAGATGAGCTATACCGAACTTGCCGGATGCGACCGGTTCCGCCTGGAGCTTTATGCCGAGCGCGGCACCGTCTGGCTGCGCACCGAACGCGGCATGGCGGCGCTCCATGCGCCCTCCGTCACCGGCGCGCCGGGCTGGTCCGCGCCGGGCTTGCCGGAGGAGCCGCCTGGCGCGACCCATCATCGCCATTGGCTGTCCATGCTTCGCGGTGACGCGCCGGCCGACGACACGGCCGCAGCCGGGCTGCGTTCCATCCAAGTGGCGGAAACCATTTACGCAGCAGCGCGGGCCGGCAGGCGAATGACGGTCGGCGAGGAAGGGGAGAAGGCCGGATGCGCCTGAAGATCGCGCTACTCGGCGTCGCGCATGACCACGCCGATTTCTGGACCCGCGCCTTTCTGGAGCGCCCCGAAGTCAAGCTCGTCGGCGTCTGGGATGAATCGGAAGCCGTGGCCGCGGACTTCGCCGCCCGTCATGGCCTTGAGGTGGTGCCCGATCTGCCGGGCCTCGTCCGCAAGAGCCATGCGGTCGCCATATGCTCGGCGACGAGTGACCATCTGAAGCTGGTGGAGGCGGCGGCCGCAGCGGGCAGGCCGGTGTTGTGCGAGAAGCCCCTCGGCATCAACCGTGCGCAGTGCGATGCCATCGCCGACGTGGTGGCGCGCACCGGCATTCACTTCATGCAGAGTTTTCCGAAGCGTTTCGATCCCGCCAATCACGAGATCGCGCGGCTCCTCAAGGAGAAGGCGCTTGGCCGGGTGACGCTGTGCCGCGTGCGGCATGGCCACGGCCATGGCCTGACGGAGGCCTTCCGCGCCGCCTGGTTCGTCGACCCGGCCCGGTCGGGCGGCGGCACGCTGCTCGACGAGGGCGTGCATGCCGCCGATTTCCTGCGCTGGATGTTCGGCGAGCCCGAGACCGCCTGTGCAACGCTGTCCTCCACGCTCGGCCTGCCGGTGGAGGATACGGCGGTCGCCACCTTCCGCTATGCGGACGGCATGATCGCCGAGGTGACGACGAGCTGGTGTTTTGCCGGCGCGGACACCTCGATCGAGATCTACGGGACGGAGGGTTCCATCCTGCTCTCCGGCGTGGACATCGCCTCGCGCCCGGCGCGCGCGGCGGATTTCCTGCGCGTCTTCCGGCGTGGCGAAGAGGCGGGATGGTCCGCCCTGCCGGTCGTGCCGTCGTTCAAGACGGGGGTGTTTCACCAGCATGTCGCCTGGGCCTTCGTCGATGCGCTGAAGCGCGGCGGCCCGATGCCCGTCACCCTGGAAGACGGCCGCCGGGCGTTCGCGATGATCGATGCGGCCTACCGGGCCGCCGCCGCCGGCGCCGCCCAGCCGATTGCACGATAGGAAGATCCCATGGTTGCTCTTGCCTGCGATATCGGCGGAACCAACACCCGCCTTGGCCTCGTCCGCAATGGCATTCTCTTGCCGGAAAGCACGGGCAGCTACGCCAATGACGAATTCGAGGATTTCTATGCCGTGGCGGCCGCCTTCCTGCGCGAACGCCGCGAACATCGGGTCGACAGCGTCTGCATCGCGCTTGCCGCCGTGGCGACGGCCGAGGGCGCCACGCTGACGAACCGGGACTGGACCATCGCCCGCGACCGCGTGGCGGCCACGTGCAGCGCCGGCAAGGTCGATTTCATCAACGATTTCGAGGCGCTGGGCTATGCGATGGGGCAGGTCGAGAAGCTCGAGACGCAATGCCTGACGCCGGATACGGCGGCGGGCCAGCCCGGACCACGGCTGGTCCTCGGCGCGGGAACGGGTTTCAACGCGTCGGCCTGGTGCCCCTCGCGCTTTGGCGGAGAGCCCCATGTCGTTGCCGCCGAATGCGGACATATGACGCTGCCGCTTGCCGGGGAGACGGAGTTCTCGCTGCAATGCGCGCTCTCGGCGGGCCGCGGACGGGCATCGGTGGAGCGCGCGCTTTCGGGCCGCGGTCTTTTCGAGATCTATCAATGGCAATGCGCGCAGGCCGGCCGGCCGCCGCGCGCAGAAACGGCGGCGGCAGTGTCGCGCGGTGCGGTCGCGCGGCAGGACGAGGATTGCGTGGCGGCGGCCCTCATGTTTCTGCGCTTTCTCGGACGCGTGTGCGGCGATCTCGCCCTGGCCTACCTGCCTTTCTCCGGCCTCTATCTCTCCGGCGGCGTTTCCCGTGCCCTGGCGCCGCTTCTGGCGGAAGATCCGACATTCCTGTCCGCGTTCCGGGCCAAGGGCCGCATGGCCGGCTTCATGGAGACTTTTCCCGTCCACCTGCTGTGCGATGACGGAACGGCGCTGCATGGCTGCGCGGAGTGGCTGAGGCTGACATTGGCTGCTGGCGGCTGAGGGACCGGCGCTCCTAGGGATTGCGGGCATTGCGGCCGTTTTCCTGTGGCTGGCGGAAGCCCTCTTCTGCGACCGCATGGTTCCGGCTTGCACCGCACGGCCGCGCATTGCAGACATAGCGACCGGACCAGGCGAGGAAGGCCTCTTGCATGAATGTGAAAACCGAGTTGACCGCGCGCCTCGACGCCGGCTCCCGCCGATCGGATGTCCTGCTCGTCCATACGGGCGGCACGATCGGGATGGGGATGACGCCCTCGGGGCTTGCGCCTGTCGCTGGGCTTCTGGAGCGGGCGGTAGAGTCATACGGCTCCGCCGACATGGCTGTGACCGTCGTCAGCTTCGACCCGCTGGTCGATAGCGCGGACATCACGCACGAACACTGGAACCGCATCGTCGCGCTGATCGAGGCGTGGGACGGGACCGGCGTCATCGTCACCCACGGCACCGACACGATGTCCTTCACAGGGGCAGCGCTCAGCCAGGCGCTGTCGGGTCTCGCGATCCCGGTCGTTCTCTGCGGCGCCATGCAGCCGCTCGGCACGGGGGGCGATGCGGAAGACAATCTGAAGCTGGCGCTCGGGGCGACGCGCCATCAGCCCGCCGGGGTCTGGCTCGCCTTCGCCGGCCGCATCCTGCCCGCCGCCGGGCTCGTCAAGCATCATACGCACAGGGCCGATGCCTTCCGGGCCGTGCTGCCCGTACCGCAGGCCTCGGAACGTCGCTTCCGCCGTTTCGGACCGGTGCGGTTGGCCGTGATGACCATCGCCCCGGGTTTGAGCGGGGAGGTCCTTGCCGCGATGCTTGCCGCTCTGGACGGCGCCGTCCTGCGGCTCTTCGGCGCCGGCACGATACCGGGCGAACCGGCGCTGCTTGCGGCGCTCCAGGGCGCGATGGCCAGGGGATGCCGCCTGCGCGCCGTCAGCCAGTGCGAGCAGGGCGGTCTCTCGCCGGGCGCCTACGCCGCCGGTGCCGCCCTCTGGCAAATTGGCGTGGAGAACGGCGAAGCGGAAACGCCCGAGGCGGCCCTCATCCGGCTGTGGCTCGACCTTTCCCATCGCGATGGATCGGAGCCGGTGAGGCTTTGAGCGGATCGAGGACGCCGCCCCGCCGCTGAAGGCGTAGTCTGGCGGAGGGCCTGCCCTCCGCCAGACCCATGGCTCTCCTAGGGTCAGGACCTATTAATTTGGAATAAGTTGTGATTCATAGCCTCTGTCAGGAGGCTGTTATGAGTGATTTGTTTTTGCTGAGCGAACAGCAGATGGCGCGGATCGCGCCGTATTTTCCTT